>NZ_JAMYXC010000205.1 GCF_024159025.1 Limimaricola litoreus | reverse complement strand
CTCCTCCACGCGCGACAGGGCGGGGGCGCCCGCGGAGGCCGCGTCGGCGGGCCTCAAAGCGGGGCGCGCGTCGGTGAGGGTATAGCGGTCGAGCGGCGCGTCGAGCATCGCCTCGTCCACCCCCATCTCGATCTGCCAGTCGAGCAGCGCCCGCGCGCTCCAGTAGTCCAGTGCCGATTCCATGAGCCGCAGGCTATGCCGGATCGCGGCGGGATGGCAGGGGCGAATGGCGCGCGGCCCTGCGGTTCATCTTTCTTCAAATACGCATGGCGACCGGCCCGCCACGGGCGCGCCGCACGAGAGGCGTTGCGACCTCAGCCGACGTTGTGCCGCTCGATCCAGCCGCGCAGATCCTCGGTCTCGTGGCGCGCCTCGCGCAGGGCTTCCATAGCGGCGCGCAGCTCGGCCTCGGATTGGCGCAGCTGGCCGGTCAGCTCGGCCTCGCGCTCCTCGACATAGGAGATCGCCTGATCGCGCGTCTCCTCGGCCTCGTGCAGCGCCTGGGCCATGCGGTCGAGCTCGCCGATATCTGCGCGGGTGACGCGGGTGAAGCGGTTCACCAGCCAGCTGGCGAACCAGCCGAGCGCGAAGGCGGCGAAGAGAATGACCGCCGTGGCGATGATGAACTCGGTTCTGTTCACGTCCCTGTCCTTATTCGTCGTCTGAGGGGCGGGCCCTCGGCCCGGTCGCGGGCCTGTCCATGACCTGCGGCGCGTCGATGTCCAGCTCTTCGGCCTCGGCGCGCGCGGTCTCGTTTTCCTGCGGCGTTTCGCCTTCTGCCGTCTCGTCCGGCGCCGCTTCGGCCTCGGTCGCCTGCGCGCCCGAGAGGCGGAACTCGATCCGGCGGTTGGCCTCGCGGCCTTCGCTGGTGCCGTTGTCGGCGATGGGATCGGCCTCGCCGTAGCCCACCGGGGTGAAGCCCGCGACCGGCACGCGGGCGCGGCGCAGCGCCTCGACCACCGCATCGGCGCGCTCCTGGCTCAGTTCGAGGTTCATCTCGTCGCGGCCCTGGCTGTCGGTATAGCCCGCGACCTCGATCTCGAGCTCGGGGCAGCGGCGCACGATCTCGGCGATGTCGTCGACCACGGGGCGCGCCTCAGCGGTGATCGAGGCGGAGCCCGCGTCGAAGGTGATCTTGGTGTCGGCGGTGACGAAGGCGATCTGGCGCAGGCATTCCTCGGGCGAGGGCAGCCCGGCGATCGGGTCGAGCTCTTCGCGGTAGCTCACGTCGATGTCAAAGCTCGCGCCCTGGCCGAGCTTGTCGGCCATGAGCCGGGCAATGTCGGCCTCGGCGGTCTTGCGCCCGGTGAGGCCGCTGAGCGCGACGCGGTCGGCCCCGACGGTGAGCCGCCCTTCGGAGAGCAGCGACAGCGCGTCGAGCCCGGTCAGCACCCGCACCGACCAGTCGCCCGGCAGGCCGCCGGTCACCCGCGTCGCCATGGAGAGGCCATCGCCGCCGAAGCGGGCGCGGGCGAAGTTCTCGACCGTGGCGTTGGCCAGCTGGTCGGGCAGGCGGCCCGAAAGCCGCACGCCGTCATCCTGCGAGAGCGTGGCGGTGAATTCGGGCGCGCCCTCGGGGCGGGCCTCGGGCGCCTCGGGCAGCACCGCTTCGAGCGCGAAGAGATCGGGCAGGTCGTTTTCCAGCCGCCCCGCAACCCGGTCGAAGGCTTCCGCTTCGGTGCCCTGCGCCGCGACGAGCGAGACATCCGCATCCGAAAAGGTGATGGAGCCGCCGCCCAGCTCGGCCAGCGCCGCGATGCCGCGCGAGACCGCCTCGCCCCACTGGCCCGACGGCACGCCGAGGCCCAGGGTGCAGTCGATCTCCCCCGCCGCGCCGGCCTCGGCCGCCGCTTCGGTGATGCGGCGCAGCGCCGCTTCGGTATCGGCGGAACAAGCGTCGAAGCGGGCGCTGTCTTCGTCGATCACGAAGCGCGCGGTGAAGGGGGTGATGACCGGGCGCGGCGCGCTGATCCTGAGCGCGAGGCGCACCGTGTCGGGCTTGAGCCGCGCAAGCTCGGCTTCGAGCTTGCGCTGCGCCTCGGGGCTGTCGGAGATCGCCTCGATCCGGACCCGGCCGGGCCGCACCGAAAGCTTGGAATGCGGCAGCGTGCGCAGCGCGCGCCCTGCGTAGCGCAGCGCGGCGGGCCAGGCTTGGGGCACCGGGTGGTCGGAGACGTCGAGCAAATCAGCGACCGGCAGCCCGTCCGCCGCCTTCTCCATCATCTCGATCAGCGCGGCGCGGTCGGTCGCCGCCGGGATCAGCCCGATCAGCGACACGCCGCTGTCGTTGCGCAGGATCTCGATCGCGAAATCGGGCGGCGGCGGGGTCTCGGCCTCGACCACCTGCATGTTGTCGATCACCCGGCTGGCATCGACGATGCCGCCGGCTGCCGAGATGGCGCGAAACCGCATCGCCTCGGTCGGGGCCGCCCCTTCGAGGATCACCTGCAGCCCGTCGGCCTGCACCTTGGCCCAGTCGTGGCCCTGCCGCGCGAGCGCGGCGCGCACCTGTTCGACCGAGACCTCCTCGACCACGGCGACGGCGGTGCGCCCGGCGATGGCCGAAACCCCGCCGGCAAGGACGAAGGCGATGACGGTGGCGGCAAGGGGCGGCAGGCGCATCCGGACTCCGGGGACGTGTTGCGACCCGCGCCTTCTAGGGCGCGGCCGCGGGCAGATCAATCACAAGGCCAGAGCGACGGCGGAAAACAGCACGGGCAGCAGCCCGGCGTCGCGGTTGGAGCGAAACAGCCTCAGCAACCCCGCATTGTCCGAAGCATCGAAGCGCGACAGCTGCCAGGCCATGTGCCAGCCCATCGCCCAGGGCCCGCCCAGCGCCACCACCAGCGACAACACCGAGCGGTCGCGCGTGGCCAGCACGACCGCGAGCCCCATCAGCAGCACCGTCGCCACGAGAAAGCCGCGCAGCCAGGCCTTGGAGCGGTCGCCGAACAGCCGGGCGGTGGATTTCACCCCGATCAGCGCGTCGTCCTCTGCGTCTTGATGGGCATAGATCGTGTCGTAGAACAGCGTCCAGGCGATGCCCGCGAGATAGAGCACCACCGGCGCCCAAGACAGCGACCCGGCAAGCGCCGCCCAGGCCAGCAGCGCGCCCCAGTTGAAGGCCAGCCCGAGGAAGACCTGCGGCCACCAGGTGAAACGCTTGGCAAAGGGATAGACCGCGACAGGAAGCAGCGACAGCACGCCGAGCCAGATCGCCGCCCAGTCGAAGGTGAGCAGGATGATGAGCGAGATCAGCGATTGCGCCGCCATCCATATGAGCGCCTGCACCACCCGCACCTGACCCGAGGGGATGGGCCGCGAGCGGGTCCGCGCCACGGAGCCGTCGATGTGCCGGTCGGTGACGTCGTTCCATGTGCAGCCCGCGCCGCGCATGAGAAAGGCGCCAAGAGCACAGCCCAGCGCGATCCACGCGCCTTCCCAGCCGAAGCGCCCCGTCGCGAGCGCGGCCAGCAACAGCCCCCACCAGCAGGGCAGCAGCAAGAGCCATGTGCCGATCGGCCGGTCGGCCCGGCTCAGCCGCAGGTAGGGGCGCGCGGGCCGCGGCGCGAGCCGGTCCACCCAGTTGTTCGCCACCGCGTCGGCGACGGTTCCGTTTTCGGCCTCTGGCATCCGATCCGCCGCTTTCATATGGTCCGCCCCATGGCATCAAAAGTCCGGCTGTTTGTAGATCACCCCCTGGCCGAAGGGCAAACCGTTCCGCTTCAGGCGGCGCAGGCGCATTACCTCTCGGGCGTGATGCGCCTGCCCGCGGGCAGCGTCATCTCCGTCTTCGACGGGCAATCGGGCGAGTTCGACGCAACCGTTGCACAGGCCAGCAAGCGCGGCGGCACGCTCGAGATCGGCGCGCGGACGCGCCCCCTGCAGCCGCCGCCCGACCTGTGGCTGTGCTTTGCCCCGATCAAGAAGGCGCGCACCGATTTCATCGTCGAGAAGGCCGCCGAGATGGGGGCGGCGCGGATCGTTCCCGTGCTCACCGAGTTCACCAATTCCGAGCGGGTGCGGGTCGACCGGCTGCAGGCCCATGCCATCGAGGCGGCCGAGCAATGCGGCGGCACCTATGTGCCTGAGGTGGCCGAGCCTGTGAAGCTTTCCAAGCTCATCGACGGCTGGCCCGGGGCGCGTCGGCTGATGTTCTGCGACGAGACGCTGGTGGGCGAGAGCGGGCGGCTGCCCGAGGCGCCGGGGCCATGGGCGGTGCTGATCGGCCCCGAGGGCGGGTTTTCCGACAGGGAGCGCGCGCGGCTGCGCGCGCTCGATCATGCGCATCCCGTCAGCCTCGGCCCGCGCATTCTGCGCGCCGATACAGCAGCGGTCGCGGCGCTGACGCTATGGCAGGTCACGCTGGGGGACTGGCGGTGAGCGGTGCGGCCGGGCGCGGGCCTGCGCGAGCGGCCCATGTCTGAGCTGCTGCGCCCGGAGGCGCGCGCGGCGCTGTGGCGCGCGCGCGAGGTGATCGCCGGGATCGGCGTCATCGGTTTGGGGCTGTGGTGGGGGCTGACCAGCTTCGGCATCCTGCAATGGCTGGGCTGGGGCCTTGCCGTGCTGGGTGCTGCGCTGGTCTTGGGCGGCGTGCAGCGCTGGCGCTTCCGGCAGGAGGGGCAGGGGCCCGGCATCCTCAAGATCGACGAGGGGCGCGTGGCCTACATGGGCCCGCTCACTGGCGGCACGGTCGATCTCGATGCGGTGCGCCGCCTCAGGCTCGACCGGCGCGCGCGGCCCGCGCATTGGCTGCTGGAGACCGGGCAGGAGGTGCTGGCGATACCGGTGACCGCCGAAGGGGCCGAGGCGCTGTTCGACGCCTTCGCCGCGCTGCCGGGGCTCAGGCGGGGCCGGATGATCGAGCTTCTGAACGGCGGGGTGCGCGACGTCGTGACGGTCTGGACGCGGCCTGCGCGGCTCACCGTCGTATGACGATCATCTGACGATTCTGTGCGGGGGCGCGGAAGCCCGCCGCGCGAAACCGCGCGGCCCCTCCATTGACTTATGCGCCCATGCGGGACACCTGTAACCCCGCCTCGCACGATAGGAGCCACGCCCATGTCCATACCTCAATCCGGCGGCGGGCCGATCGAGCATCATTCCCAGCTGGCCGAATACCTCGCCCAAGGCTGCAAGCCCGAGGCCGATTGGCGCATCGGCACCGAGCACGAGAAGTTCGGCTATTGCCGCGACACCCAGCTGCCGCTGCCCTATGAGGGGCCGCGCTCGATCCGCGCCATGCTCGAAGGGCTGCGCGACCGCTTCGGCTGGTCGCCCGTGGAAGAGCAGGGCAAGCTGATCGGGCTGGAGCGCGACGGCGCCAACATCTCATTGGAGCCCGGCGGGCAGTTCGAGCTGTCCGGCGCGCCCTTGGAAACCATCCACCAGACCTGCGACGAGGTGAACAGCCACCTCGCCGAGGTGAAGGAGATCGCCGACGAGATCGGCGTGGGCTTCATCGGTTTGGGCGCCGCGCCCGAATGGTCCGAGGCGCAGATGCCAATGATGCCCAAGGGGCGCTACCGGCTGATGACCGATTACATGGACCGGGTCGGCACGCATGGAAAGCAGATGATGTACCGCACCTGCACGGTGCAGGTGAATCTCGACTTCTCCTCCGAGGCCGACATGGTCAAGAAGCTGCGCGTGGCGCTGGCGCTGCAGCCCGTCGCCACCGCGCTCTTCGCCAACTCGCCCTTCTTCGACGGCAAGCCGACCGGCCTGAAATCGTGGCGCAGCCGGATCTGGCGGGGCCTGGACGATTCGCGCACCGGCATGCTGCCCTTCGCCTTCGAGGAGGGCATGGGCTTCGAGCGTTATGTCGACTGGGTGCTCGATGTGCCGATGTACTTCGTCTACCGCGATGGCAAGTACATCGACGCGCTGGGCCAGTCCTTCCGTGACTTTCTCAAGGGTGAGCTTCCGGCGCTGCCGGGCGAAAAGCCGACGTTGTCGGACTGGGCCGATCACCTGACCACGGTCTTCCCCGAGGCGCGGGTGAAGAAGTTCATCGAGATGCGCGGCGCCGACGGCGGCCCGTGGCGCCGGCTTTGCGCGCTGCCCGCCTTCTGGGTCGGGCTGACCTATGATCAGGGCGCGCTCGACGCGGCCTGGGACATGGTCAAGGGCTGGAACGCGGAGACGCGCGAGGCCTTGCGCGTGGCCGCCGCCGAGGACGGGCTTCAGGCGCGGGTCGGCGACATCTCGATGCATGATCTGGCGCGGCAGGCGGTCGGGATCGCCGAGGCCGGGCTGAAGGCGCGCGCGCGGCCCGGTGCCGGTGGGCTCGTCCTCGACGAGACGCATTTCCTCAATGCGCTCAAGGAAAGCGTCGAGACCGGGCGCACCCCTGCCGACGAACTGCTCTCGGCCTATGAGGGCGAGTGGGGCGGCGATCTGGGCCGCATCTACGCCGCGCATTCCTACTGAAGGTGCGGGTCCCGGCCGGGGGCGTCAGCTCAGGGCCGGAAATCCATGCGCCTCGCTGCGCCGCTCCAGCGCCCGGCGCCGCTCGAGCGCGGCGTTGTGCCGCCGGACCATCGCCGGAAGCCGCGGGAGATCGATCAAAAGCCACAGCGCCGTCACCACAAGCCCGACCAGCGTGACCGCCAGCATCAGCATCATCGTCGCGGTGCCACGCTGACCCATGTAGAACCGGTGCGCCCCGAAGGGGCCGAGGAACACCGCCAGCAGCATCGCCGTCGAGAGCGTCTTGTGGCCCCGATGCACCGCGTCTGTGCTGGGGGCCCGTGAAAAATCCGACATCGTCGTTCAACCTGAAAATACCATGAAGTCCACCCCGGGGGGCGTGGCATCACATAGCATCCCCTCTGCGCAAGGCTAATGCAACGAACCAAGGGGATAGGTCTATTTCGCGCCGATCTTCGGCTCCGTCCCGGCGCGCAGGCGCATAATGTTGGCGGCGTGGCGGGCATAGAGGATGAGCGCAAGCACGAGGCTCAGGATCACGATCCGCCCGTCGCCCAAGAGGAGCGACCACAGCGGCGCAAGACCGGCGGCAAGCAGCGCCGCGAGCGAGGAGTAGCGAAAGGCGAAGGCCGCGGCGAGCCATGTGGCGCAGGCGGCCAGCCCCACGGGCCAGCTCAGCGCGATCAGGAGGCCGAGGTTCGTGGCTACCCCCTTGCCGCCGCGAAACCGCAGCCAGACCGGGTAGCAATGGCCCGCGAAAGCCGCCGCACCCGCGATCTGCGCCGCATCCTCGGCGGCGAAGATCCGCGCGAGGATCACTGCGGCGATGGCCTTGCCCGCGTCGAGCAGCAGCGTGGCAATGGCGGCGGGCTTCGAGCCCATGCGCAGCACGTTGGTCGCGCCGATGTTGCCCGAGCCGATGGCGCGCACGTCGCCCAGCCCCATGGCCTTGGTGATCAGGATGCCGAAGGGGATGGAGCCCAAAAGGTAGCCGATCATCGCCCAGAGGATCAGCAGGGTGGTCGGGCTTTCCATCAATGGCATCAGCGGCTCTCCGTCACGCTTCGACCTGCAACCCAGGTCCCGAGGACCTTGCCCTCCAGCTGGGCCCCGTCAAAGGGGGTGTTGCGCGATTTCGACTTGAGTGTGGCGCGATCGAGCACGAAGGGGGCGTCCGGGTCGAACCACACAAGATCGGCGGGTGCGCCCGCCGCCAAGCGCCCGGTTTCGAGCCCCAGCCGCTTCGACGGGTTGAGCGAAAGCGCCCGGAACAGGCCCGGCAGGTCGATCACGCCCCCATGCACCAGCCGCATCGAGGCGGGCAGAAGGGTCTCCAGACCCACGGCGCCAGAAGCCGCCTCCTCGAAGGGCAGGCGCTTGCTCTCCTCGTCCTGCGGCGTGTGCATGGAACACAATATGTCGATCAGCCCCGAGGCCAGCGCCTCGCCCACCGCCTGCCGGTCCTCTTCCGAGCGCAGCGGCGGCTTGAGCTTGAAGAAGCTGCGGTAGTCGGCGACGTCGAGCTCGTTGAGCGTCAGGTGATGTACCGAGACGCCCGCCGTGATGTCGAGCCCGTTGCGCTTGGCCCGCTCCAGCGCCGGAAGCGCCCGCGCGGTGGTGATCTGGTCGGCGTGGTAGCGTGCGCCCGTCATCTCCAGAAGCGCGATGTCGCGGTCGAGCGCCATGCGCTCGGCCATGGGCGACACGCCGGGCAGGCCGCGCAGCGAGGCGAACTTGCCCGAGGTCACCACCGCGCCCCTCGACAGGCCCGGCTCCTGCACATGCGCCATGACGAGCGCATCGAGCGAGCGGGCATAGGCCAGCGCGCGGGAGAACACCTTGGTGTCGGTGACCACCCGGTCGCAATCGGTGAAGGCGACGGCGCCCGCATCCTTCAAGAACCCGATCTCGGTCATCTCGCGCCCGTCGCGCCCCTTGGTCAGGGCGGCCATGGGCAGCACCCGCACGGGGCTGTCCTCGCGGGCGCGGCGCACGACGAATTCCAGCGTCTCGGGCGTGTCGATGGCCGGGGTGGTGTCGGGGCGGGTGACGATGGTGGTGACGCCCCCCGCCGCCGCCGCGCGGCCCGCCGAGGCAAAGCTCTCCTTGTGCCGCTCGCCCGGCTCGGAGACCTTGACGCCGAGATCAACGATCCCGGGCGCGAGGCACTGCCCGCGGCAGTCGATCACCTCGGCCGCCTGCGGCAGGTCGCCGCTTTCGATCACCGCCGTGATGCGGCCATTCTCGACCAGCAGCGCGCCGCGCTTTTCCCCGGCTTCGGGGTCGATCAGCCGGGCGTTGATGAAAAGGATGCTCATGCCATCACTCCGGTCTCGTCTCGGGCGGTGCGCGCGTTGCGCGCCAGAAGATCCATCGCCGCCATGCGCACCGCGACCCCCATCTCGACCTGCTCCTGAATGACCGAGCGGTTGATGTCGTCGGCGATGGTGCCGTCGATCTCGACGCCGCGGTTCATGGGCCCCGGATGCATCACGATGGCGTCGGGCTTGGCATGCGACAGCTTCGCGGCATCGAGCCCGTAGCGGTGGAAATACTCGCGCTCGGAGGGGGTGAAGCCGCCGTCCATGCGCTCCTTCTGAAGGCGCAGCATCATCACCACGTCGACGTCTTTGAGCCCCTCTTCCATGTCGTCGAACACCTCGACGCCGAACTCGGCCACGCCCGACGGCATCAGCGTGGGCGGCGCGATGAGGCGGATGCGGTTCTCCATCTTGCCCAGGAGCATGATGTTGGAGCGCGCGACGCGGCTGTGCGCGATGTCGCCGCAGATCGCGATCGACAGCCGGTGCAGCCGCCCCTTGGCGCGGCGGATGGTCAGACCATCGAGCAGCGCCTGAGTGGGGTGTTCGTGCCGCCCGTCGCCCGCATTGAGCACCGCGCAGTTGACCTTCTGCGCCAGAAGATCGACCGCGCCGGAATTGGGGTGGCGCACGACGAGCAGGTCGGGGCGCATGGCGTTGAGCGTCAGCGCCGTGTCGATCAGCGTCTCGCCCTTCTTCACCGAGCTGGCCTGCATCGCCATGTTCATCACATCCGCGCCGAGCCGCTTGCCCGCGATCTCGAAGCTCGCCTGGGTGCGAGTCGAATTTTCGAAGAACATGTTGATCTGCGTGAGCCCCGCCAGCACGTCGCGCGGGGCGCGGCCCTGACGGTTCAGCTCGGCATAGCGGTCCGCGGTGTCGAGAAGCTCGGTGATCTCCGTGGGGTGCAGGGGCTCGATCCCGAGAAGGTGGCGGGCGCGGAAGGTCATGGGCAAGGCTCCGGGATGCTGCGCGGGCCTTATAGGGCCGGGGCGGGCGCGGCGTAAAGCGGGGCGGGGACGGCGGGGGGCGGTCTTCGGATCGACAGCGCGGCAGGCGCGTGCAAGATGAGCGCCGCGCGGCAGACGGGGCCGCGCGCAATGCCGCCGCGCGGGGAGGACGAATGCCGGGCCGCTACAAGGAGACCCTGCGAGAGCTCTACGAGGGCGAGACCTCGCGCGCGCATCGCTTTCGCTACTGGCTTCTGGGTTTCGATCTCGTGGCGATCCTCTTCGTCGTCGTCACTTCCTTCACTGCCTACGGGCCGTGGATACAGGTGGTCGATATTGCCTTCGGCGTGGTGATCATCGCCGATCTGGCGGCGCGGGTCTGGCTGGCGCCGCGCCCGTGGCGGTTCCTCGTCTATCCCACGACGCTTGCCGATCTGGTCAGCGCGATCTCCTTCTTCGCACCGCTCGCGGGCGAGGGCTTCGCCTTTCTGCGGGTGGTGCGGATGCTGCGGCTCTTGCACATGTACCAGATGCGCGCCCGGCTGCGGCAGGACTTCCGCTTCTTTCGCGAAAGCGAACAGGCGCTGGTCGCGGCGACCAATCTTGGCGTGTTCATCTTTGTGATGTCGGGCCTCGTCTTCGCCACCCAGCACCGCACCAGCGCCGATATCGGCAACTATGCCGATGCGCTCTATTTCACCGTGACGGCGCTGACGACGACGGGCTTCGGCGACATCACCCTAGAGGGCACGGGCGGGCGGATGATCTCGATCGCCATCATGATCTGCGGCGTCACGCTGTTTTTGCGGCTGGCGCAGGTGCTGTTCCGCCCACTCAAGGTGCGCGAACCCTGCGCGACCTGCGGTCTGGTGCTGCACGATGCGGATGCGGTGCATTGCAAGCATTGCGGCACCACCATCCATATCGAGACCGAGGGCGAGCTCTGAGAGCCGCGGTCAGCCGGTGGGGCCGACCTGCGCAAGGTAGATCCGCACCGCCTCCTGCACGTGGCGGAAGCGGTCGCCGCCCAGATGCTTGCCGCCATACCAGCGGGTCACCACGATGATGTGGTCCTGCAGCGCCTCGCGCTCCAGCATGCGCAGGATCACCATGCCCGCGCCGCTTTCGCCGTCGTCGCCCTTGAACGGGGCTTCGGTCGTCAGCAGGCCCCAACTGTTGTGCGTGGCCTTGGCGAACTTCTTGCGGCGCTGCAGCGCCTTGAGAAAGGCCTTGGCCTCGGTCTCCGAACGGCAGGGCCCTCCCGAGACGGCGTATTTCGAGCCGCGGTCGCTGATGATGTTCTCGAACACATGCATGGCAGGGGCCTAGACCGCCGCCGCCCATGAAGGCAAGCCGGCGGCTCAGCGGCGCGGCGCGGCGGCCCGGCGCAGCCGGTCGTTGATCGCGCGGCCCAGCCCGTGATCGGGGATCGGCGCCACGGCGATCCGCTCGGCGCCCAGCGCGTCGAGCCGGTGCAGGCAATCGAAGAGATTGGCCGCCGCCTCCACCAGATCGCCCGAGCGCGACAGGTTCATCCCCGCCCCCAGCGGCCCGAAGCCCAGATAGGTCTCGCCCGGCTCGGTCTCGATGGCGTCGAGCCGCACCGTGCCCTTGGGCGCGTAATGCGACGACAGCTGGCCCGGCGCGCTGGGCGCGGTGGCGGGGGTCGGCGCCGGCGGCGCGAGAGGCAGGCCGAGGCAGGCCTCGATCGCCTCGGCCGGAAGCCCGCCCGCGCGCAGGAGCGCCGGGGTCACGCCGGTGCAGTCGAGGATGGTCGATTCCAGCCCGACGCCGCAGGGGCCGCCATCGAGCACCGCCTCGATCCGGCCGCCGAGGCCCGCCAGCACATGGGCGGGGGTGGTCGGGCTCACCCGGCCCGAGGGGTTGGCCGATGGCGCGGCGACGGGGCGCGCCGTCTCGCGCAGGAGCGCCTGCGCCAGCGGATGGTCGGGCACCCGCACGGCCAGCGTGTCGAGCCCCGCCGTCACCAGCCTGGAGATCCCTGCATAGGGCCGGATCGGCAGCACCAGCGTCAGCGCGCCGGGCCAGAAGGTGGCGGCGAGGCGGCGCGCGGTGTCGTCCATGACGCAATAGGCCTCGACCGCCTCGGCATCGGGCAGGTGCACGATCAGCGGGTTGAAGCTCGGTCGCCCCTTGGCATCAAAGATCCGCGCCACGGCCGCGTCGTCGCTGGCATCGGCCCCGAGGCCATAGACCGTCTCGGTTGGAAACGACACGAGCCCGCCCCGGCGCAGCATCTCGGCCGCGCGCTTGAGGCCGGTCTCGTCTGGGTCGAGGTGTCGGGTCATGACGTGGCGTCCGGGTTGCGGGGTCGGGGGGCGGCGTATCAGGCTGCTGCAGCGATGGCGACCGGTTCCCGGCATGCCACGCGATGGAGGAGACCCGCAATGCCCTTTCACGCCCCGGTCGAGGATTTCCGCTTCCTGCTGGAGAAGGTGATCGGATTTTCCGAGGTGACGGCGACGCCGCGCCACGCCGAGGTGACTCCCGACGTCACCGATGCGATCCTGACCGAGGCGGGGCGGATGTGCGACGGGATCCTTGCCCCTTTGAACCGTGCGGGCGATCTGCATCCTGCCCGGTTGGAGAATGGCGTGGTGCGCACCTCTCCGGGCTATGCCGAGGGCTACCGTGCCATCGCGGAGGGCGGCTGGGTCGGCATGGCGGCGGGCGAGGCGCATGGCGGCATGGGGCTGCCCATGGCGCTGGTCACCTGCGTCAACGAGATGATGGGCGGCGCCTGCCTCGCGCTGCAGCTCAACCCGCTGATGACGCAGGCCGAGATCGAGGCGCTGGAGGCGCATGCGAGCCCCGAGTTGCAGGCGCTCTACCTGCCCAAGCTGATCTCGGGCGAATGGTGCGGCACGATGAACCTGACCGAGCCGCAGGCCGGATCGGATGTCGGCGCGCTCAGGACCAGGGCCGAACCCGACGGGGAGGGAACCTACCGGATCACCGGGCAGAAGATCTACATCACCTGGGCCGACAATGACTTCTCGGACAACGTGGCGCATATGGTGCTGGCGCGGCTGCCCGACGGCGCAGCCGGCACCAAGGGAATCTCGCTCTTTCTCGTGCCCAAATACATTCCCGATGCGGAGGGAAAACCCGGCGAGGTCAATTCACTGCGCGTGGTCAGCCTCGAGCACAAGTTGGGCATCCATGGCTCGCCGACGGCGGTGATGGAGTATGACGGCGCCAAGGGCTGGCTGGTGGGCGAGCCGCATGGCGGGATGGCGGCGATGTTCACCATGATGAACACCGCCCGGCTCGGCGTCGGCTCCCAGGCCGTGGGCGTGGCCGAAGCCGCGACGCAGGCCGCGCTGGCCTATGCGCAGGAGCGCCGCCAGGGCCGCGCGGGCGGCACCGGCGCGATCGTCGAGCACGCCGATGTGCGCGCCATGCTGGCAAGGATGCGGGCCGAGACATTTGCCGCCCGCGCGATCACGCTGGCCTGCGCCAAGGCGATCGATCTGGGCCGCGGCGGCGATGCAGGCGCTAAGGCGCGCGCGGCGCTGCTCACCCCGATCGCCAAGACCTTCGGCACCGAGACCGGGATCAACGTGGCCGATCTGGGGATTCAGGTGCATGGCGGCATGGGCTTCATCGAGGAGACGGGGGCTGCGCAATTCCTGCGCGATGCGCGGATCACCGCGATCTACGAAGGCACCAACGGCATCCAGGCCATGGACCTCGTCGGCCGCAAGATGATGGATGGTGGCGAGGCAGCACAGGCGCTGATCGACGAGATCGAGGCGGGCGCCGAGGCCGCGCGGGCCGAGATCCCGGATCTGGCGGAGCCGGTCTGGCAGGCGGCCGAGACGATGCGCGAGGCGACCGAATGGCTGGTGGCGCAGCCCATGGCCGAGCGTTTCGCAGGCGCCATGCCCTATCTGCGGGCCTTTGCCCGGCTGTTGGGCGCGCATTACCACCTGCGCGCGGCGCAGGCGGGCGATGGCAAGCGCCGCAGGCTCGCGGCCTTCTACATCCGGCGCATGCTGCCCGAACAGGCGGCGCATATCGCGGCGCTCCGGGCCGGACCGGAGCCGGTGATGGCGCTCGACGCGGGCGATCTCGCCCCCTGACCTCCGAGCCGCTGGACGTGAGCCCGCGGCTGCGCCATCACATGCGCATGACATCAAACACCCGCGCCCCCGATCCGCCCTTTCCCGAACCGCCCGCGCCGGGCACGGCCATCGAGACAGCACCCGGCGTGCTGTGGATGCAGCTGCCGCTGCCATGGGCGCTCAACCACGTGAACGCCTATGCCTTCGACGATGGCGATGGCTGGACGGTGATCGACACCGGGCTCGACACCACGCGCATCCGCGCGGTCTGGGAGAGCCTGCTTTCCGGTCCGCTGGACGGGCGGCCCTTGCGCCGCGTCGTCGTCACCCATCACCACCCCGATCACGTCGGCCTCGCGGGCTGGCTCTGCGCGCAGGGCGACGCGGAGCTTGTCATGCCGCGCACCGGCTATCTCATGTCGCGGATGCTGCGGGCCGAGGAGCAGAGCCTGCCGCCGCGCGAGGTGGTGCAGTTTTACAAGCGCGCGGGCATGGATGCCGAGCTGCTGGCGCAGCGCCGAACCGAGCGGCCCTTCAACTTCGTCGATTGGGTCGCCCCCCTGCCGCTCTCCTACAGCCGCATCCGCGAGGGCGACGCCATCCGCATCGGCGGGCGCGACTGGACCGTCCGCATGGGCGAGGGGCACGCCGCCGAGCACGCGACCTTCTGGGAGCAGGGCGGCGATCTGGTGATCGGCGGCGACCAGCTCCTGCCCGGCATCAGCCCCAACCTCGGCGTGCAGCCCACCGAGCCCGAGAACGACCCCGTCACCGACTGGATCGCGTCCTGCGAAAAGCTCGCGGCCTTCGCGCGGCCCGATCAGCTCGTCCTGCCTGGCCACAAGAAGCCCTATCGCGGTCTACCCGCGCGGCTCGACCAGATGGCGCAGGGCCACCGCGACGCGCTCGACCGTCTGGCCAAGCACCTCGCCGTGCCGCGCAAGGGCGGTGACTGTTTCGCGCCGCTGTTTCGCCGCTCGGTGACGCGCGACAGCTACGGCCTCGGGCTGGCCGAGGCGCTGGGCCATCTCAACGCGCTGGTGGCGCAGGGGCGGGCATCGCGCGAGATGGGCGATGATGGGGCATGGCGCTGGAGGGCCGCATGATCGAGGTCTATGAGGAGAGCTTTCCGCTTGCCCGTGCCTTCACCATCAGCCGCGGCTCGCGAACGGCAGCACGGGTGCTGAGCGTGCGGATTTGCCGCGACGGCCATGAGGCCCGGGGCGAATGTGTGCCATACGCGCGTTATGGCGAAAGCCTCGCCAGCGTGCGCGCGCAGATCGAGGGCCTGTCCGACGGCATCTCGCGCCGCGATCTGCAGGCAGCGCTGCCGCCCGGTGCCGCGCGCAACGCCGTGGATTGCGCGCTATGGGACCTCGAGGCCAAGGCCGCGGGGGTGCCGGTCTGGCAGCTGGCCGGGCTTGAGCCGCCCCGGCCTCTCGTCACCGCCTACACGCTTTCGCTCGACGCGCCCGAGGCGATGGAGGCCCGGGCGCGCGAAGAGGCGCATCGCCCGATTCTCAAGATCAAGCTCGGCACGCCCGACGACATGGCCCGGCTCGAAGCGGTGCGCCGCGGTGCGCCCCGTGCCACGATCATCGTCGATGCCAACGAGGGCTGGAATGCACAGGTCTACGCCGATCTCGCGCCGCACCTCGCGCGGCTCGGCGTGGCGCTGATCGAGCAGCCGCTGCCCGCGGGCGAGGACGACGCGCTGATCGGCCTCGACCGTCCGGTGCCGGTCTGCGCTGACGAGAGCTGCCATGACCGCGCGTCATTGCCCCCCATGGCGGGCAAATACGACATGGCCAACATCAAGCTCGACAAGACCGGCGGGTTGACCGAGGCGCTGGCCCTGCGCGACGCGGCCCGCGCGGCAGGCTTCGACATCATGGTCGGCTGCATGGTCGGCTCCTCGCTCGCCATGGCGCCCGCGCATCTGGTGGCGCAGGGGGCGAGCATCGTCGATCTCGACGGGCCCTTGCTGCTGGCCGAGGATCGCGAGCCGTCGATGCGGCACGATGCAAAGGGGCTGCACCCGGCCGAACCCGCGCTTTGGGGCTGACCCTCTGGCATCGCGCTTCACCTTGCGGCAGAAGGGGCACGACAGCCAACAGGAGAGCGCCATGACCCGCACCGTCTATGTCAACGGGGAGTACCTGCCCGAGCACGAGGCCAAGGTCTCGATCTTCGATCGCGGCTTCCTGATGGCCGACGGGGTCTATGAGGTCACTAGCGTGCTGGGCGGCAAGCTGATCGATTTCGAGGGCCACGCGAAACGGCTCGCGCGCTCGCTCTCCGAACTCGATATCCGCAAGCCGATGGAGGACGCCGCACTTCTGGAGATCCACCGCGAGCTGGTCGCGCGCAACGAGATCGACGAGGGCATGATCTACCTGCAGATCACCCGCGGCGCGCCCGGTGACCGCGATTTCGTCTTCCCGCCCGAGGAGACCGAACCGACGGTGGTGCTCTTCACCCAATCGAAGCCCGGCCTCGCCGAGAGCCCGGCGGCGAAGACCGGGATCAAGGTGATCTCGATCCCCGACATCCGCTGGGGCCGGCGCGACATCAAGACGGTGCAGCTGCTCTACCCCTCGATGGGCAAGATGATGGCCAAGGCGGCGGGCGCCGACGACGCCTGGATGGTCGAGCAGGGCGCCGTGACCGAAGGCACCTCGAACAACGCCTATATCGTCAAGGGCAACACCATCATCACCCGCCAGCTCAGCCACGAGATCCTGCACGGCATCACCCGTGCCGCCGTTCTGCGCTTTGCGCGCGAGGCGCAGATGAAGGTCGAGGAGCGCGCCTTCACCATCGAGGAGGCGCAGGAAGCCGACGAGGCCTTCATCACCTCGGCCTCGACCTTCGTGATGCCGGTGGTGGAGATCGACGGCGCGCAGGTGGGGCAGGGCAGGCCCGGGCCGGTGGCGCACCGCCTGCGCGAGATCTATATCGAGGAAAGCCGCAAGGCGGCGATCTGACACCGGAGCCCGACATGGACCATCCGCTCATCGACCATATCAGCCGCGTCATCGCCAAGGCGGAGCAGGACGGCGCCTTTGACGACCTGCCCGGCGCGGGCAAGCCGATCGCCGATCTGCACGCGCCCGGCGACGCGGTGCTCGACCGGTTGATGCGCGAATCGGGGGCCAAGCCGCAGGCGGTCACGCTGAGCCGCGAGATCGCCGAGGCCAAGGCGCGCCTCGCCGGGCTGACCGGCGAGGCAGCACGGCGCGAAGAGATGCGCCGCCTCGCCGATCTTGAGATGCGGCTCGCCATCGAGATGGAGGCGATGCGCCGCTTCGGCTGAGATCAGCCCTCGCTCGCCTCGTGTTTCTGTGCCGCATCGAAGGCGGCGCGCGTCTGTTCGGAAGCCTCGCGCTGGTGCTTTTCGCGCCATTGGTCGTAGGGCATGCCGTAATAGGCCTCGCGCGCCTCGTCCTTCGTCATCTCGTGGCCGCGCGCGGCGGCCTCCTCCTGCGTCCAGCGCGCGAGGCAGTTGCGGCAGAAGCCCGCGAGGTTCATCAGATCGATGTTCTGCACCTCCGGGCGCTCCTCCATCAAATGCTTGCGCAGCCTGCGGAACGCCGCCGCCTCGATCTCGGTGCGGGTCGCTTCGTCGATCTCGTCGAGCTTGCTCATGATCGGTCTCCTTACAGTCCCGTCTCGGCAAGTATGTCGCGCAGCGCCGGTGCCAAGCGGTCGGCCCATGCGATCTGGCCCGCTTCCTCCTCGATCAGGTCGTTGCGCACTTCGATCAGCACGTTGGGGCGGCCATGGCGCAACGCGTGCCGGTCGATGGAATCGCCGGGCAGATGGCCCGAATAGGGCTCGTTGTCGCCGACCACGAGCCCCTCTTCCTCGCGCAGCCGGGCGATGAAGGGGATCGCGAGGCGGCTGTCGAGATGGCTGTGCAGGATCGCCGCGTGCCAGGGCCGGGGCCGCCGGCCGCGAAGCTGCTGCGTGTAGCTGTGGATCGCCACGATCACCGTGTCGTCCTGCCGCGCGGCGAGATCGGCATAGGCCGCGTGGTAGGGCCGGTGCAGCCGGTCGAGCCGCTCCTCGGTCTCCCGCGCGCCCGCGTGGCGATTGCCGGGGATGATCGAGCCGTCATAGAGCTTCATCAGCAGCGTGGGGTCGTCCTCGCCCCGGTTGGGGTCGATCACGAGACGCGAGAATTTCGAGAGGATCGCCGGGGCGTCGAGCCGCTCGGCCAGCGCCTCGGTCAGACCGGCGGCGCCCACGTCCCAGGCGATGTGGCGCGCCATGTCCGAGGCGGGCAGGCCCAGATCGCCGCCCGAGACCCATGGCGGCACGTGGTTGCTCGCATGGTCGCAGGTGACGAGCCAGCGGGAGCGGCGCTCCTCGCCGATGATGCGGTAGGCTTCCGAGGTCATGTGGTCTGCTGTTCTCCCCAATGCGGCGCCACTTGTCTCAAGGGCAGTTGTGACGTAGCCCGTTTTCGGCAATAAGGCGCCCGAATGGCACCGGTAGCGGTAACGGAACCGCCTGCCTGCCCGAACTTATCGCGTCCATGAGGACAGTCGAGAGGATCCTGCTGATGAAGCGTCATCGCAATGTGAAAATCGTGGCCACGCTGGGGCCGGCGTCGAGCACCTACGAAGTGATCCGCGCCCTGGTCGAGACCGGTGCGGACGTGTTCCGTCTCAACATGAGCCACGGGGCGCATGACGAGATCCGCGCCCGCCACGCCATCATCCGTAAGGTCGAGGAGGATCTCGACACGCCGATCGGCATCCTCGCCGACCTGCAGGGCCCCAAGCTGCGCGTCGGCACCTTCGCCAATGGCGAGGAAGAGCTGGTGGAGGGCGCGTCCTTCCGGCTTGACCTCGACGAGGCCGAGGGCGATGCCACCCGCGTGCGCCTGCCGCACAAGGAGATCTTCGACGCGCTGGAGCCCGGCGCCTCGCTTTTGGTCAACGACGGCAAGATCCGCCTCAAGGTCAGGGATTGCGGCGCCGATTACGCCGATTGCGAGGTCGTCGTCGGCGGCACCATCTCCAACCGCAAGGGCGTCAACGTCCCCGACGTGGTGCTGCCGCTCGCGGCGCTGTCGGAGAAGGACCGCAAGGATCTCGAATTCGTCTGCGAGCTGGGCGTCGACTGGCTGGCGCTCTCCTTCGTGCAGCGTGCCGCCGACGTCGAGGAGGCGCGCGAGCTGTGCCAGGGTCGCGCCGCGATCCTGTCGAAGATCGAGAAGCCCGCGGCGGTGAAGGCCTTTGACGAGATCCTCGCCGCCTCCGACGGCATCATGGTCGCGCGCGGCGATCTGGGCGTCGAACTGCCGGTGCAGAACGTGCCGCCGATCCAGAAGCGCCTCGTGCGCCGCTGCCGCGCCGCGGCCAAGCCGGTGATCGTCGCCACCCAGATGCTCGAGTCGATGATCGAAAGCCCGATGCCGACCCGTGCCGAGGTCTCGGACGTCGCCACCGCGATCTACGAGGGCGCCGACGCGATCATGCTCTCGGCCGAATCGGCCGCCGGGCAGTATCCGATCCAGGCCGTGGCCACGATGGACAACGTCGCCCACGAGGTCGAGACCGACAGCACCTACCGCGACATCATCGAAAGCTCGCGCAAGGTTGCGCACAACTCGGTCGCCGACGGCATCGTGGCCGCCGCGCGCGAGATCGCCGAGACGACCAACGTCAAGGCGATCTGCTGCTTCTCGCAATCGGGCACCACCGCCTCGCTGGTGGCGCGCGAGCGGCCGCGCGTGCCGATCCTGGCGCTGACCTCGATCCGCGGCACCGCGCGCAGGCTCTGCCTGACCTGGGGCACCAACTGCGTCGTCACCGGCGAGGTCGACCGCTTCAAGATGGCCGTGGTCGCCGCGGCGAACTGCGCCCGGGCGCAGGGGCTCGCCACCGCCGACGACCTGATCGTGGTCACCGCGGGCGTGCCCTTCAACACGCCGGGCACCACCAACATCCTGCGCGTCGCGCCCTGCGACGAGCGGCTGATCTTCTCGGCCGACAACGAATGAGGGCGGGGGCGCCAAGCCCCCTTGCCTTGACCTCGTGCGCCGCCTATACGGCGCGCTCACCCCGCGCGTCCGGCCACCTTGGCATGCCGAGGCACGCGGTCCCACCACCGTTCCGGAAGGGAGATGGAAATGCCCAAGATGAAGACGAAGTCGAGCTGCAAGAAGCGGTTCAAGGTGACGGCCTCGGGCCGGATCAAGGCCGGCCAGGCGGGCAAGCGCCACGGCATGATCAAGCGCACCACCAAGTTCATCCGTGACGCCCGCGGCACCACGGTTCTGTCGAAGGCTGATGAGCAGATCATCAAGCCGATGATGCCCTACGCGCGCTAAGGAGGTCAGGACATGAGCCGCACCAAAGGTGGTACCGTCACCCATCGTCGTCACAAGAAGATCCTCGACCAGGCGAAAGGCTATTACGATCGCCGCTCGACGACCTTCAAGGTTGCCAAGCAGGCCGTCGACAAGGCCAACCAGTACGCGACCCGCGACCGCAAGAACCGCAAGCGCAACTTCCGCGCCCTGTGGATCCAGCGGATCAACGCCGGCGTCCGCGCGCATGACGAGCAGATGACCTACTCGCGCTTCATCAACGGCCTGTCGCTTGCCGGCATCGAGGTGGATCGCAAGGTTCTCGCCGATCTCGCGGTGCACGAGCCCGAGGCCTTCGGCGCCGTCGTCGACAAGGCGCGCGCCGCTCTGGCCTGAGGCCAAGCGACAGACTGAATGGAAGCCGCGCCGCCCCCTTACGGGCCGCGCGGCTTCTTGCGTTTCGGGACCGGCCTGCTAGTCCGGGCCGATGGAAAAGGGTGACGACATGGACGATCTTCGAGACAGGTATCTGGGGCTGATCGCCGAGGCCGGCGACGAGGCCGGCATCGAGGATCTGCGCGTGCGCGCATTGGGCAAGAAGGGCGAGATCTCGGGCCTGATGAAGACGCTGGGCGGCATGACGCCCGAGGAGCGCCAGGAAAAGGGCCCGAAGCTCAACGCGCTCAAGACCGAGATCGCCGACGCGCTCGCCGCGCGCAAGGCCTCGCTCGCCGACGCGGCACTCGAGGCGCGGCTCAAGACCGAATGGCTCGACGTGACGCTGCCCGTGCGCCCCGCGCGCACCGGCACGATCCACCCGATCAGCCAAGTGACCGAAGAGGTCACCGCGATCTTCGCCGACATGGGCTTCTCGGTCGCCGAGGGCCCGCAGATCGAGAGCGACTGGTACAATTTCGACGCGCTCAACATCCCCGGCCACCACCCGGCCCGCGCCGAGATGGACACCTTCTACACCCACCGCGCGACAGGCGACGACCGCCCGCCCCACGTGCTGCGCACCCATACCTCGCCGGTGCAGATCCGCTCCATGGAGGCCAACGGCGCGCCCATCCGCATCATCTGCCCTGGCCGCGTCTACCGCGCCGATTACGACCAGACCCACACGCCGATGTTCCATCAGGTCGAGGGGCTGGCCATCGGCACCGACATCACCATGGCGAACCTCAAATGGGTGCTGGAGGAGTTCCTCTCGGCCTTTTTCGGCAAGCCCGTGAAGACCCGCTTCCGCGCCTCGCATTTTCCCTTCACCGAGCCTTCGGCCGAAGTGGACATCCAGTGTTCGTGGCAGGACGGCACCGTGAAGGTGGGCGAGGGCGACGACTGGCTCGAAGTGCTCGGCTCGGGCATGGTGCATCCCAAGGTGCTCAAGAACGCCGGGATCGACCCGGAGAAGTACCAGGGCTTCGCCTTCGGTCTCGGCATCGACCGTCTGGCGATGCTGAAATATGGCATTCCGGATTTGCGCGCCTTCTTCGAGAGCGACCTGCGCTGGCTGAAGCATTACGGCTTCGCAGCGTTGGATGTGCCGACGTTGCGGGGCTGAGCATGACGAACATTCATCACGGCCTGTGCGCCGCACTCGACCGGTAAGGGGCACCCTCCATGAAATTCACCCTCTCCTGGCTCAAGGACCATCTCGATACCACGGCGACCGTGGACGAGATCGCCGAGGCGCTGACCGATCTCGGGCTCGAGGTCGAAGGCATCGAGAACCCCGCCGCCCAGCTCGAGAACTTCGTTCTGGGCAAGGTGGTGGCCGCCGAAAAGCACCCCGACGCCGACAAGCTGCAGGTCTGCCGCGTCGACCTGCCCGGCGGCGAGGACCAAATTATTTGCGGTGCGCCCAACGCGCGCCAAGGCATCACCGTCGTCGTGGCGCGCCCCGGCACCTACGTGCCCGGCCCCGATTTTACCATCGGCGTCGGCAAGATCCGCGGCGTCGAGAGCCACGGCATGATGTGCTCCGAGCGCGAGCTGGGGCTTGGCGACGCGCATGAGGGCATCATCGAGCTGCCCTCGGGCGAGGTCGGTCAGAGCTTTGCCGACTGGCTGGCCGAGAACGACCCCGCCAAGGTCGATCCCGTCATCGAGATCGCCATCACGCCGAACCGGGGCGACGCGCTCGGCATCCGCGGCATCGCGCGCGATCTGTCGGCGCGTGGCATCGGCACGCTGAAGCCGCTGGAGGTCAATGCGGTGCAGGGGGGCTATGATTGCCCGATCGAGGTGGAGATCGCGCCCGACACGCGCGACGGCTGCCCGATCTTTGCCGGTCGTCTCATTCGCGGCGTGAAGAACGGCCCCTCGCCGGACTGGCTGCAGGACCGTCTGCGCGCCATCGGCCTGCGCCCGATCAGCTTTCTCGTCGATGTGACCAACTACATCACCTATGACCTGAACCGGCCGCTGCATGTCTTCGACGCCGACAAGGTCGCGGGGAACCTGCGGGTGCACCGCGCCAAGGGGGGCGAGAGCTTCGCCGCGCTCGATGACAAGGTGTATGCGCTGGAGAAGGGCATGATCGTCATCTCCGACGACAACGGCGTCGAGAGCCTCGCGGGGATCATGGGCGGCGCGGATACGGGCGTCACCGAGGAGACGACCAACGTCTTCGTCGAAAGCGCTTTGTGGAACCCGGTGCAGATCGCGCTCACGGGGCGCGCGCTCAAGATCCATTCGGACGCGCGCCAGCGCTTCGAGCGGGGCATCGACACCGATTTCGTCACCACCGGGCTGCAGATCGCGGTGCGGATGATTGTCGATCACGCGGGCGGCGAGGCGTCGAAGATGGCGATCGCGGGTGCCACGCCCGACACCAGCCGCGCCTACCGCTTCGATCCCAAGGCGGTGAAGCGGATCGTCGGCATGGACATCCCCGTGAAGGAGCAGCGCCAGACGCTCGACCGTCTCGGCTTCCGGCTCGACGGTGAGATGGCGCATGTGCCGGCCTGGCGCTCGGACATTCAGGGCGAGGCCGATCTCGTGGAGGAGGTCGCGCGCGTGGCTTCCCTGTCCAAGCTCAAGGGCGTGCCGCTGCCGCGCCCCGAGGGCGTGGCCAAGCCGGTGCTGACGCCGATGCAGGCGCGGCTGTCCAAGGCGCGGCGCACGACAGCGGCGCTCGGCTACGACGAATGCGTCACCTACAGCTTCATCGACGCCGAGGCGGCGGCGCTCTTCGGCGGCGGCTCGGATGCGACGCGGCTCGAAAACCCGATCTCCTCGGAGATGAGCCACATGCGCCCCGACCTGCTGCCGGGGCTGTTGCGCGCCGCCGCGCGCAATCAGGCGCGCGAGCAGGGCGACCTCGCGCTGTTCGAGGCGGGGCATGTGTTCTTCGGCGGCGAGCCGGGCGAGCAGAAGCTCGCGGTGGCGGGCCTGCTCACCGGCCGCACCGGGCCCAAGGACGTGCACGGCGCGTCGCGCCCGGTGGACCTCTATGACGCCAAGGCCGATGCCGAGGCGGTGCTCGCCGCCATGGGCGCGCCTGCCAAGGTGCAGATCCTGCGCGGCGGTGAGGGATGGTGGCATCCGGGCCGTCATGGGCGGATCTGCCTCGGGCCCAAGAAGGTGCTCGGCGTCTTCGGCGAGCTGCACCCGCGCGTGCTCTCGGCGCTCGATGTGAAGGGCCCGGCGGTGGCCTTCGTGCTCTTCCCCGAGGAGGTGCCGCTGCCGCGCCAGAACGGCGCCGCGCGCCCGGCCTTCACCCCGCCGTCGCTGCAGCCCGTCGAGCGCGACTTCGCCTTCGTGGTCGATGCGCAGATCGAGGCGCTGACGCTGGTGAACGCGGCGCAGGGCGCGGACAAGGCGCTGATCTCGGAGGTGCGCGTCTTCGACCAGTTCCAGGGCGGCTCCCTCGGCGAGGGCCGCAAATCGGTGGCGATCACGGTGCGGCTGCAGCCCGTGGAGAAATCGCTCACCGAAAAGGAGATCGAGGCCGTGGGCGCGAAGATCGTCGAGAAGGTGGCCAAGGCCACGGGCGGCGAACTGCGCGGCTGATCGGTCATGCCAAGAATCGGAAAGGGGGCGGGCCGGTGGTCCGCTCCCTTTTTCGTGGCCCATGCGCCGCGCTTGCCCACCTTTGCGCGCCAAAGGATGCGCCCCGTGCGCGCCGCGCGCTAGGGTCGGGCCGAACCCAGTCAGGAGACCCCGATGATCAACGAATTCCGTACCTTCATCGCCAAGGGCAACGTGATGGACCTCGCGGTCGGCATCATCATCGGCGCCGCCTTCACCGCCATCGTCCAGAGCCTCGTGCATGACCTGATCAACCCGGTGATCGGGCTGATCCTGGGGGGCATCGACTTCACCTCGATGTTCATCGTGCTCTCGGGCGATGTGCCCCCCGGCAGCTCGCTCGAGGCCGCGCGCGAAAGCGGGGCCGCGATCTTCGCCTATGGCGCCTTCCTGACCGCCTGCATCAACTTTCTCGTCATCGCCTGGGTGGTGTTCCTGCTGGTCAAGGCGGTGAACCGGATCAAGGACGCCGCGGTCGACGAGGGCGAGCCGGTGCCCGCAGCACCCAAGGGGCCGACGCAGGAGGAGCTCTTGAGCGATATCCGCGATCTGTTGAAATCGCGCGGGACCTGAACTGCCACGCAGATCCTGTGCAGGAATATGGAGTTCATGCGCCTCATGTGCGCTCCTAGATAGGGTGCAGCATGACACAAGGACGCTTCCAGATGACCATCCTGCATATCGACAGCTCCATCCTCGGCGAAAACTCGGTCTCCCGCGATCTGACGGCGACCGTGGTCGCCGAGCTGACGGCGAATGGCAATGAGACCGTGCTGCGCCGCGATCTCGCCGATCCCGCGACCGAGGCCGTTTTTGACAGCGATCCGGTCGAGCAGCTGATGTCGGCCGACACGCTGGTGATCGGCGCGCCGATGTACAACTTCGCGATCCCGCACCAGCTCAAGGCCTGGATCGACAGCGTCGCGGTGGCGGGCAAGACGTTTCGCTATACGGCCGAGGGTCCCGAGGGCCTCGCCGGCGGGCGCCGCGCCATCGTGGTCTATGCCTCCGGCGGGGTGCATGACGGCGCGACCGATTTCGTCGAGCCCTACCTGCGGCAGGTGCTGGGCTTCATCGGCATCACCGACGTGACGGTGCTTCGGGTCGAAGGGGTGGCGATCTCGCCAGAGGCGCGCGCCGAGGCGATCAACGCGGCCCGCGCCAAGGTGCCGGGGATCGTGCAAAGGATCGCCGCCTGATCCTTGTCGGTTGAAAAGCGAACGGCCGGTGCATTGCACCGGCCGTTTTCGTATCAGGCGGTCTTGGCGGCCTGATCCATCCAGTCCTTGTGCTTGCGCTCGTCGGCAAGCCCGCGCTGGAACAGATCCTTGTCGGCGGCGGGCACGGCGGCGTTGTCGACCGCGTGCTCATAGGCGGTGATGGTGTCGATCTCGTTGGTGGCCATGGCCTTGAGGATCGCGCCGTCGCCGCCGACCATGTCGGCGAGCTTGATCTTGCCGGTGGTCAGAAGCTCCTTCATATCGCCCTCGTCGGGGACATTGGCGCCGACGCGGCCTGCAAGCGCGGTCAGATCCTGCAGGTGGCGCAGGTGATCTTGCCGGAATTCCTCGATCTTGGCCTTGTGGGCCGTGTTCTCGAGCCGCTCGATGGTGGTTTCGTAGGCAGCGATGGCGTCATGCTCGAGAAGGATGAAGTTCTCGACCAGCTTGGCCATGTCGCTCGATGTGCCGATGGTGGTGACCATGGGTGTGTCCTCCGCATCTGGGGTTGCGCAGGGCAAACGATTGCCGCACCGGAGCGTTCCGGTGCGGCTTCGCACATCAGCGGGCAAGCGCCTCCTGCGCCGAGATCGCCTCGCGGCCGAGGCCTTCGCCCACGGGGAGGTTTGTGATCTGGCCCTGATGCACGTTGAGCCCCTCGGCCAGATGCGCATCGTCGAGGCAGGCCTGCTTCCAGCCCTTGCCCGCGATGGCCAGCACGAAGGGCATGGTGGCGTTGCCCAGCGCCAGCGTCGAGGTGCGCGCCACCGCGCCCGGCATGTTCGCCACGCAGTAATGCATGATGCCGTCGACCTCGTAGATCGGGTCCTGGTGCGTGGTGGCCTTCGAGGTCTCGAAGCAGCCACCCTGGTCGATGGCGACATCGACGATCGCGGCACCGGGCTTCATGGTCGAGAGCTGCTCGCGGGTGACGAGCTTGGGCGCGGCGGCGCCAGCCACCAGCACCGCGCCGATCACCATGTCGGCCTGGGTCACGGCCTCGGCGGTGGCGCCGGCGGAGGCATAGAGCGTGCGGAACTGGCCGCCGAAGACGTCGTCGAGATAGCGCATCCGCGGCAGCGACTTGTCGAGCACGGTAACGCGCGCGCCCATGCCGGCGGCGATCTTGGCGGCATGGGTGCCGACGACGCCGCCGCCGATCACCACGACATTGGCCGGCGTCACGCCCGGCACGCCGCCCATCAGCACGCCGCGCCCGCCATTGGCCTTCTGCAGCGTCCATGCGCCCATCTGCGGCGCGAGACGGCCCGCCACCTCGGACATCGGCGCCAGAAGCGGCAGGCCGCCCGCGCGGTCGGTCACGGTCTCGTAGGCGATGCAGGTCGCGCCCGAGTTCACGAGGTCCTCGGTCTGCTCCGGGTCGGGGGCGAGGTGGAGATAGGTGAAGAGGATCTGCCCCTCGCGCAGCATCTTGCGCTCGACCGCCTGCGGCTCCTTCACCTTCACGATCATCTCGGCGCTGGCGAAGATCTCTTCGGCGGTGTCCGCGATCCGCGCGCCCACGGCGCGGTAATCCTCATCCGTGAAGCCCGCGCCCATGCCCGCGCCCGCCTGCATGGTGACCTCGTGGCCATGAGCCACCGCCTCGCGCGCGGCATCGGGGGTAAGGCCGACGCGGAATTCCTGCGCCTTGATTTCAGTGGGGCAACCGATATGCATATGTATCCTCCTTGTTGCCTCCATGCTGCGCCTCGGCCGATGCAATTGCTGACGAGATCATGGCTCATCCCGGGGAGGCAGGAGAAGACCCTTGCATGAAAGTCCGGTTTCTTCGAATGATCTTGCATGAACGAGATCGACCGCATCGACCGGGCCATCCTCACCGCCCTGCAATCCGACGGGCGGCTGTCGAACGCACAGCTGTCCGAAAAAGTGAATCTCTCCCCCTCGGCCTGTCATCGCCGGGTCCGGGCGCTGGAGGAGGTGGGGCTGATCCGGGGCTATGTCGCGCTTCTGGATCCGCGCAAGCTGGGCCGTCCCGTCACGGTCTTTGTCGAGATCACGCTCTCGGGGCAGGCGGACGAGCTGCTCGAAGCCTTCGAGACGGCGGTGGCGCGGATACCCGATGTGCTAGAGTGCCACCTGATGGCGGGCACGGCGGATTACCTGCTCAAGGTAGTGGCGCGCGACAGCGAGGATTTCGCGCAGATCCACCGCCGCCATCTTGCGCGGCTGCCCGGGGTGCAAACGATGCAATCGAGCTTCGCGCTGCGCACGGTCCGGCGCACCACGGCGCTGCCCGTATGAAACGCCGCCCCCCGGGAAGGGAGACGGCGCTCACCGGTGCAGCAGCATCGGATCTCGCTCAGGCGGCCATCTTGGTGCCGCGGATCGGGTATTCATTCTCGCGGATGAACTTCAGCCCGTTCAGCAGCCCTTCGAGATCGGGGCGCGCGAAGGGGGCGTTGGAGATATCGGCGATATGCACCGTGCCGCGATCGTTGATCACGAAGACGGCCGGTTCGGCAAAGGGGCGATCGGTCTCCTGCGCCGAACGTGGCTCGGAGACGTAAAGGCCCAGCTCCAGCATCTGCGGCACGCTCAGGTCATAGGCCACCGGCACGCTGGTGCCGGTTTCCTCGGCAAAGGCGCGGGACTTCTCCTCGGGGTCGCCCGAGACGATGACCACGTCGATGCCGGCCTCGTGGTACTTCGACACGAGCCCTTCGAGCCCCTCGACGTATTTGTGGCAGATCGGGCAATGCTTGCCGCGGTAGACGACGACCATCTGCCAGTCGCGCCCTTCCATCGGCTTGCCGAGGGTGATCTCGCCGCCGCCCAGACGGGGCAGGGTGATCTGGGGAAGGGTGGTGTCGGGGGTCGGTTTGCCGGGCATGATGCCTCCGTCTGAAATGAAACTCGCGGCCTCAACGCCGAGGGGGCGGGTCGGGTCGATGCGGTCACGCAGACGTGTCGCCGGCCGACGCTGATCCTTCCGCCCGGCGCACGAAAAACCCCCGGAGCCGTCGCCTCGGGGGTTTCATCGTTCGAAGGTGTCGCGTGATCTCAGAGGAGACCTTCGCGCTGGGCCTTCTTGCGGGCGAGTTTGCGCTGACGCCGGATGGCCTCGGCCTTCTCGCGTGCTTTCTTCTCGGAGGGCTTCTCGAAATGCTGCTTGAGCTTCATTTCGCGGAACACACCCTCGCGCTGCAACTTCTTCTTCAGAGCCCGGAGGGCCTGATCGACGTTGTTGTCGCGAACGCTGACCTGCATGTGGTTTTCACCACCTTTCTAAGCTGGAGTTTCAAGATTGCAGGAAGCGGCCATATAGCAAAGCCCCGGCCAGTTGTCTAGGCTGGAGGCGAAGGGAGACGCCAATGACCCATTCCACCACCGGCGCGCCGGAGGGCGCCCCGCCACAGGATCCGCAGATCGCGGCACTGCTCGACGCGATCGTGCCGCATGTCGCCTTCGACGGCTGGTCGGAGACGGCCTTTCGTGCCGCCGCGCAGGAGCAGGGCATGACGCTGGCGCAGGCGCATGAGCTGTGCCCGCGCGGGGCGATCGACCTCGCGGTGGCGCTGCACGACGCGGGCGACCGCGCCATGATCGAAGCGGTGCGCGCCGCCGATCTGGGCGAGATGCGTTACCGCGACCGTGTCGCCTTCGCGCTGCGCGCGCGGATCGAGGCGGTGCGCGACAAGGAGGCGCTGCGCCGGGCGACGGCGCTTTTCGCGCTGCCGCATCACGCCGCCGAAGGTTCGCGCCTGCTGTGGCGCACCGCCGATTCGGTCTGGACCGCGCTGGGCGACGCCTCGGACGACGTGAACTGGTACACCAAGCGCGCGACGCTCTCGGGCGTCTGGGCCTCGGTGGTGCTCTACTGGCTCGGCGACGACAGCCTCGATCACCAGGCGACGTGGTCCTTCATCGACCGTCGCATCGACGATGTGATGCGCATCGAAAAGGCCAAGGCAAGCGCCAACAATTCGATGCTGCTCAGGCCGGTGACGGGGGCGCTGTCGATCCTCTTTTCCGGCGTGCATGCCCCGAATCGCAAGCCGCCCATGGATCTTCCCGGACATTGGAGCCCCCGCCGATGATGATGCGCGCCATCGAGATTACCCGCCCCGGCGGACCGGAGGTGCTGCGCGAAACGCAGCGCCCGCGCCCCGAACCCAAAGAGGGGGAGGTCGTCATCGACACCGCCTTCGCGGGCGTGAACCGCCCCGACGCGCTGCAGCGCGCGGGCGCTTACGCGCCGCCACCCGACGCCTCGGACCTGCCGGGGCTCGAGGTTTCGGGCCATGTCGCCGCACTTGGGCCGGACGTCACCGGCTGGTCGGTGGGCGATGCGGTCTGCGCGCTGGTGCCGGGCGGCGGCTATGCCGAGGCCGTGGTCACCCCGGCGGCGCATTGCTTGCCCGTGCCACAAGGCATGGGGCTCAAGGAGGCCGCCTGCCTGCCGGAGACCTTCTTCACCGTCTGGTCCAACGTCTTCATGCGCGGTGGGCTGAAGGCGGGCGAGCGGTTCCTGGTGCATGGCGGCTCCTCGGGCATCGGCACCACGGCGATCCAGCTCGCGCGGCACTTCGGCGCGCGGGTCTTCGCCACCGCCGGATCGGCCGAAAAATGTGCCGCCTGCGAGAGCCTCGGCGCGGAACGCGCGATCAACTACCGAGAGGCGGATTTCGTCGAGGTGCTGCGTGAAGAGGGCAGAGCGGATCTGATCCTCGACATGGTCGGTGGCGATTACGTGCCGCGCAACATCAAGGCGCTGGCCGATGACGGGCGGCTGGTGCAGATCGCCTTTCTGCAGGGGCCAAAGATGGAGCTGAACCTGTCGCCCCTGATGCGGCGGCGGCTGACGCTCACCGGCTCGACCCTGCGGCCGCAATCCATCGCCGCCAAGGCCGCCATCGCGGCGGAGCTGCGCACGCATGTCTGGCCCTTGCTCGATGCGGGGCGGATCGCGCCGGTGATGGACAGCAGCTACCCGCTGGCCGAGGCGGCAGCGGCGCATGCGCGCATGGAAAGCTCCGAGCATATCGGAAAGATCGTGCTGGATCTGAAGGGCGACGGCGCCGGTTGACGCGCGCGTAACGCGACGTCGCCCGGCGCCGAAGGGTCGGTTTCGCCTTGTTGCCGCCGAAAACCACGCGCTACCAATCGGGCAAGGATCCGTAAGGAAAGGCTGATCATGAAAATTCTCGTCCCCGTGAAGCGGGTGATCGACTACAACGTGAAGGTGCGTGTGAAGTCGGATGGCTCGGGCGTCGATCTGGCCAATGTGAAGATGTCGATGAACCCCTTCGACGAGATCGCGGTCGAGGAGGCGATCCGGCTGAAGGAGGCGGGCACGGCCACGGAGGTCGTCGCCGTGTCGATCGGCGTGAAGCAGGCGCAGGAGACGCTGCGCACGGCGCTGGCGATGGGCGCGGATCGCGCGATCCTCGTCGTTGCCGCCGATGATCCGACGCAGGACATCGAGCCGCTGGCGGTGGCGAAGATCCTGTCGAAGGTGGTCGAAGAGGAGCAGCCCGGCCTCGTGCTCTGCGGCAAGCAGGCGATCGACAACGACATGAACGCCACCGGCCAGATGCTCTCGGCGCTCTTGGGTTGGTCCCAGGCGACCTTCGCCTCCGAGGTGAAGATCGACGGCGAGAGCGCGCAGGTGACGCGCGAGGTCGATGGCGGCCTGCAGACGATCTCGGTCAAGCTGCCGGCAATCGTCAGCGTTGACCTGCGGCTGAACGAGCCGCGCTATGCCTCGCTGCCCAACATCATGAAGGCCAAGAAGAAGCC
>NZ_JAMYXC010000291.1 GCF_024159025.1 Limimaricola litoreus | reverse complement strand
GGGCATCGGCCGGCCCGCCCTGCGCGGCTGACCGGTGGCGCGCCACCGGGGGTCGCGCCTAGCCGCGGCCGATGAAGGGCATCTTGGTGGCCATGACGTTCATGAACTGCACGTTGGCCTCGGGCGGCAGGGAGGCCATGTGCAGCACCGCATCCGCCACGTGGGCCACGTCCATCACCGCCTCGACCGCATTGGAGCCGTCGGCCTGCGGCACGCCGCGGGTCATCGCCTCGGCCATGTCGGTGAGCGCGTTGCCGATGTCGATCTGCCCGCAGGCGATGTCAAAGGCCCGCCCGTCGAGCGAGAGCGTCCGCGTGAGCCCGGTGACCGCGTGCTTGGACATGGTGTAGGGCGCCGATCCCGGGCGCGGCACATGCGCCGAGATCGAGCCGTTGTTGATGATCCGCCCGCCCTGCGGCTGCTGGCGGCGCATCAGCCCGAAGGCCCCGCGCGCGACGAGGAACATGCCGGTGATGTTGGTATCGCAGACCCTGAGCCAGTCCTCGACCGGGATCTCGTCGATCGGGCGGCCTGGCGCATTGGTGCCCGCGTTGTTGAACAGCGCGTCGAGCCGGCCCCACCGCGCTTCGATCGCGGCGAAGAGCGCCTCGACCGAGGCGGGGTCGGTCACGTCGCAGCTCTGGACCAGCGCCTCGCCGTACCCTTCGGCCGTCTCATGGAGCGGCGCCTCGCGCCGCCCGGTCAGCGCCACGCGCCAGCCCGCGCCCA
>NZ_JAMYXC010000051.1 GCF_024159025.1 Limimaricola litoreus | reverse complement strand
ATGGGCATCGGCGGCGCCGACATGCCGGTGGTGGTGTCGATGCTCAACTCCTACTCGGGCTGGGCGGCGGCGGCGATCGGCTTCACGCTGGGCAACGATCTCCTGATCGTCACCGGCGCGCTGGTCGGCTCCTCGGGCGCGATCCTGAGCTACATCATGTGCAAGGCGATGAACCGCAAGTTCGTCAGCGTGATCCTGGGCGGTTTCGGCGGCACCTCGGGCCCGGCGATGGAGGTCGAGGGTGAGCAGGTGGCGATCGACGCCGACGGCGTGGCGCAGGCGCTGGACGAGGCCGAGAGCGTCGTGATCATCCCCGGCTACGGCATGGCGGTGGCGCAGGCGCAGCAATCGGTCTCCGAGCTGACCCGCCGTCTGCGCGCGCAGGGCAAGACCGTGCGCTTCGCGATCCACCCGGTCGCGGGCCGTCTGCCCGGCCACATGAACGTGCTCTTGGCCGAGGCTCGCGTGCCCTACGACATCGTCATGGAGATGGACGAGATCAATGACGACTTCCCCGAGACGGACGTCGCCATCGTCATCGGCTCGAACGACATCGTGAACCCGGCGGCGCAGGACGACCCGAACTCGCCCATCGCCGGGATGCCGGTGCTCGAGGTCTGGAAGGCCAAGCAGGTCTTCGTCTCGAAGCGCGGCCAGGGCACCGGCTACTCCGGCATCGAGAACCCGCTCTTCTTCAAGGACAACACACGCATGTTCTACGGCGATGCGAAAAAGTCGCT
>NZ_JAMYXC010000303.1 GCF_024159025.1 Limimaricola litoreus | reverse complement strand
GAGGCCGCGCGCGTCGCCTCGCAGGCCGCCGCATGGCGCGAGGCGCAGTCCGAAGGGCGGCTGATCGAGACGCTGCCGCTCGACAAGATCCAGGTGAACCACCTGACCCGCGACCGAGTCGAGACGGATGCCGAAGCGATGGAGGAGCTCACCGCCTCGATCCGCGCCAACGGCCAACGCCTGCCGATCGAGGTGATGGATCTGGGCGAGGGGCGCTACGGGCTGATCTCGGGCTGGCGGCGGTTGCGGGCGCTGGCGCTGATCGGGGCCGAGGACGGCACGACACTGACGGCGCGCGCTATCGTGCGCCCGGTGGTCGAGGCCGGGGCGGCCTATGCGGCGATGGTCGAGGAGAACGAGGTCCGCGCGCAGCTCACCCCCTATGAGCGCGGCCGCATCGCCGCGGTGGCGGCGCATCTGGGAGCGTTCCCTTCGATGGAGGCCGCGGTCGACGAGATATTCGCCTCCGCCTCCAAGGCCAAGCGCTCCAAGATCCGGTCCTTTGCGCTGGTGCATTACGAGCTGGGCGACCTGCTGTCCCACGGGCGGGCGCTGTCGGAAGCGGCGGGGCTACGGCTGGCCTCGGCGCTGCGCGGAGGTTTCGCCGCGAAACTCCGGGCAGCGTTGGAGCGCAGCGAGGCGCGCGGCCCGGAAGAGGAATGGGCGGCGCTGGAGGCGGTGCTGGCGCCGGTCGAGGCCGCCCCGGTCTCGCGCTCGCGCGGGGGACGTCCGCGCCGGGACGCAC
>NZ_JAMYXC010000148.1 GCF_024159025.1 Limimaricola litoreus | reverse complement strand
GGCCTTCTGGTCGAGGCGCTGCGACGGCGGCGCGGGGCGGGACGCGCGCCCTTCACCGTGCTGTGCTGCGACAACCTGCCCGAGAACGGCGCGCTGCTGCGCGGTGGCGTGCTGGGCTTTGCCCGCCGCGTCGATCCGGAGTTTGCCGACTGGATCTCCGCCGAGGTGGCCTTTCCCTCCTCCATGGTCGACCGCATCACGCCGGCCGCGACCGATGATACGCGCGCGCTCGCCCGACGCCTGACAGGCTATGAGGATGCCGCCGCGATCGAGACCGAACCCTTCTGTCAGTGGGTGATCGAGGATCGTTTCCCGCAGGGCCGCCCGGATTGGGAAGCGGGCGGCGCGATCTTCGTCGAGGATGTCGCGCCCTTCGAGCGGATGAAGCTGCGCATGCTCAACGGCGCGCATTCGCTGATCGCCTATGCCGGTTTCGTCGCCGGGCACACGCTGGTGCGCGACGCGATGGCCAGCGCCGCCCTTGCCGCGCTGGTGCGGCGGCACATCGCGGCGGCGGCGCGGACGCTCGGACCATTGCCCGGGATCGACCTTGCCGCCTACGGCGCGGAGTTGGCCGCGCGCTTTGCCAACCCGGCGATCGCACATGAGACCTACCAGATCGCGATGGACGGCAGCCAGAAGCTGCCGCAGCGGATCTTCGGCCCGGCCTGGGACGCGCAGCAAGCGGGGCGGGATCTGCGCCCCTTCGCCTTCGCCACCGCCGCCTGGGCGCGCTATTGCACGG
>NZ_JAMYXC010000178.1 GCF_024159025.1 Limimaricola litoreus | reverse complement strand
CGGCAAGCCAGAGCCCGTCGCAGCCCTCGTCGATCGGGCGGCGCAGATCGCCCGGCTCGGCGCTGTCGGGCGCTTCGGCGATGGCGTGGGTGCCCCGGCGATGCGCGACCTTGACCATGCGCGCGGCGCAGGTGCCGAGAAACGCGGCCTCGGGATCGAGCTTTGCGGGCAGCACCGCGTCCGCATGGGCGCGCATCAGCCGCAGGTAGGAGGCGGTGAGCGGCGCGCGGCGCAGCGTCAGCCCGAGCGCGCGGGCCTGCAGCTCCGACAGGATCTCGTCCATCTCGAAGCCCGCGTTGACGCTCTCGATCGAGACCTCGGCGCGGATCGTGCCGGGGGCGAGGCCCGCACGCTCTTCCGCGATGTCGAGGATCTCGGACCAGAGCCGCGCCTCGCGGTGGCTGTCGATGCCGCCGATCTGCAGCCAGGGCCCCATGCCGCGCGCCGAAAGCGGCGCGGCGAGAAGGGTGACGATCAGGGCGACGTCGAACAGCCCGGCCGAAACCGGATGCCCGCCGATCAGGAGCGCCGGTTCGTCACGCTCCAGGGGGCGCGGGCGGATCAGCATCGGCGTGTCGCCGTCGGGTGCCTCGATCAGCGCGGCGATCCCGGCGATCAGATTGGCAAAGCCGGGCGCCGTGGTCTCTTCGAGATCGACGAGCAGCGTCGCGGCGCCGTTTCCGCGGGCCATGGCCAGCGCCTCGGCCTCGGCGGCGGTATTGGCAAAGACGCCCGACATGACGAAGACCA
>NZ_JAMYXC010000141.1 GCF_024159025.1 Limimaricola litoreus | reverse complement strand
ACGCGCATCTGTCGCGCCGCGATCCGCTGGCCGAGCGCGTGGCCCTCGCCCGTGCCGACTGGTGGCGCGCCGGGCTGCGCGGCACCACCACCCTTCTCGCCCCGGCCCGCTTCGCATGAGCGCGCCGATGCAACAGGACGTCGAGGAGATCGTCGCGGGCTCGGGCAGCACGTTTCGCGCGGGCATGCGGGTGCTGCCCGCCCCGCGCCGCCGCGCCATCCTCGCGGTCTATGCCTTCTGCCGCGTGGTCGATGACGTGGTCGACGGCCCCGCGCCCCTCTCAGAGCGCCGCGCCGGCATCGAGGCGTGGGAGGCCGAACTCGCCCGCACCCGCGCGGGCCACCCCGAAACCCCGGTGGGCCGCGAGATCGCCCTTGCCGCGCGCGCCTACGCCCTGCCGCACGAGGAATTCGAGCTGGTGCTCGACGGGATGCGCATGGATCTCGACGGCATGGTCGCCCCCTCGCAGGAGGTGCTCGACGCCTATATCCGCCGCGTCGCGGGCGCGGTGGGCATCCTGTCGATGCATGTCTTCGGTGCCTGGCGCGGCGAGCCCTCGCGCCGCTTCGCGCTCTCGCTGGCCGAGGCGCTGCAGCTCACCAACATCCTGCGCGACATCGAGGAGGACGCAGGCCTGGGCCGCCTCTACCTGCCCGCCGAGCTTCTGGACGAGCTGGGCATTCCCCCCTCCCCCGAGGCGGTGCTGAGCGCCCCCGCCCTGCCCGAGCTGCGCCGCCGCCTCGCCGCGCGG
>NZ_JAMYXC010000100.1 GCF_024159025.1 Limimaricola litoreus | reverse complement strand
CGAATTCTAACGACAGGCCGTCCATCACCAATGAGATTGAACCCGTCGGATTTGTAAGGATAGCCATTCATTAGGGTGAATGCTTCCCTGACCCTCTGCCACTGCCAGCCCGCGGGCAAGGTCCGCACCCAATGTTTGTGTGGAGAAAACATCATTCCACCACCTCTGCCAGAAGCCCTGCGATCTCCGCTTCGAGCGATGTTAAGTCATCGTCAATCTCTGCCACCGGGCGCGGTGGGGCGTAGCGGTAGAAGTAGCGGTTGAAGTTGATCTCGTAGCCGACGCGGCCAATCTCGCCATCCTTGTCGTCGCGATAGGTCTCGTCCACCCAGGCATCGGGCACGAAGGGCGTGACCTCTCGCGCGACATATGCGCGCCAGTCCTCGGCCAGCGGCACAAGCTCGAAATCGCGCAGCTGCGGATCGGGTTCGGGTTTGCCGTCCTTGTCCAGACAGATCGCCGCGTCCTCGTCCGGCGTTCCGATCGCCGCCTCGATGGCCTTCTGCACCGGCGCGCCAATCTTGATCTCAAGCTTCTTCAATGCGCCGCGCAGGGCCTTGCGGAAAACCACGCGGTCCATGATCGGCGCATCTCCGCAGGCTGTTTCCACGGCGGCCAGCAAGCCCTCGCGGGCGTTCTCGTCCAGCTTCACCACGGGCTTCGCAGCCGTGAGGGCCGCCATCGTTTCTTCTGTCGCCTCGAAGCGCAGGCGCAGCGGGCGTTCCACACGGATCTCGCGGAAGCCGAAGGCGGTGGTGTCGAAGATCTTCGAAACTTCGGAATGCTCCGATCCGCCGT
>NZ_JAMYXC010000184.1 GCF_024159025.1 Limimaricola litoreus | reverse complement strand
GCCCTGCGCCAGCGGCCCGCCGCCCCGGCCATCCGCCCCGTGGCACGCGGCGCAGTTCTCCATGAAGAGCGCGCGGCCCGTGGGCAGCTCTGGCTCGGGCAGGGGCATGGCGCAGGCCCCAAGGGCCGCCGCCGCCGCAAATGCCGCCGCCGTGATGTTCGGGTTCATGTCCTGCTCCTTGTCCTTGCGCGGGCCTTGGCCGGCCCTTGTCCCCTCTCTCGCGCGGCCGGCCCGCGGGTGCCTTGATCTGGATCAAGCGACCGCGAAGCCGGGCTTGATCGGGATCAAGGCGCGTCCCCCGCGGTGCTGCCAATCTCGAGGCGCAAACCCGAGAGGAGAACCCCCATGTCCCATGGAACCGTCGCCGTCATGGCCACCGACGCAGCGCTCGACCGCGGCGCCATCGCCACAGCCCTGTCGCTCACCGAAACCGAAGGCGCGCATCTCGACATTCACTGCCTCGGGATCGAGAGCACGCCGCCCGACGCCTTTCTCGCCGGGCCCGCGCTCATGCTGACCCAGCCCGACCGCGAGGCGGCCATCGCGCGCGCAGAAGAGCTGGAACACGAGCTGCGCCGCCTCGTCCCGTCGCATCGCGGCAATGTGCAGCTGCACCGTCAGCGCATCACCGAAGGGATGGTCGGCCGGCAGGTGGGCGAGCTGGCCCGCTTCGCCGACCGCGTCGTCGCCACCGCCCCCTATGGCCCCGAGGCGCGGCCCCTGCAGGTCGCGGTGCTGGAGGCCGCGCTCTTCGCGGGCGGGCTGCCGGTCATCGTCGTGCCCGACGGCGGGGCCGAGATCGCGCCGCGCGCGCAC
>NZ_JAMYXC010000316.1 GCF_024159025.1 Limimaricola litoreus | reverse complement strand
CGCGAGGCTCACCTTGATCTCGTCGAAGGTCTTGGCCGGGGTCAGCGGATTGAACGGGTTGTTCGTGAGTTCCTGGTTCATTTCAAATCCTTGAATCTAGGCAGAGGGCGACGGCGTGCCGCGCACCCCCGAAGGGGGGCACGCGGCGGGGCGCCGTTACTCGTCCTCCGCGTCCAGGAGTTCCATGTTGAGGCCGAGGCCCCGGACTTCCTTCACGAGGACGTTGAACGATTCCGGCACGCCGGCCTCGAAGTTGTCCTCGCCCTTGACGATGCTCTCGTAGACCTTGGTCCGGCCCGCCACGTCGTCCGACTTCACGGTCAGCATCTCCTGCAGCGTGTAGGCGGCGCCATAGGCTTCCAGCGCCCAGACCTCCATCTCGCCGAAGCGCTGGCCACCGAACTGCGCCTTACCACCGAGCGGCTGCTGGGTGACGAGGGAGTACGGCCCGGTCGAACGCGCGTGGATCTTGTCGTCCACGAGGTGGTGCAGCTTGAGCAGGTACTTCACGCCCACCGTCACCTTGCGCGAGAACTTCTCGCCGGTGCGGCCGTCGAACAGGTCCGACTGGCCCGAGGTGTCGAAGCCGGCACGGCGGAGCGAGTCGTTGACGTCGTTCTCCTTGGCACCGTCGAACACCGGGGTGGCGATCGGAACACCGCGCTGCACGTTGGTCGCGATCTCGGTGACGCGCGCCTCGTCCATGCCTTCGATGCCCTCTTCGTAGACATCGTCGCCATAGGCGATGCGCAGCGCCTCGCGCACCGGAGTGAGATCGCCCGAACGACGATACTCCTGCAACGCCTCGTCGACCTGGATGCCGAGGCCGCG
>NZ_JAMYXC010000199.1 GCF_024159025.1 Limimaricola litoreus | reverse complement strand
AGCCGCAGCGCATCGAGCCGCGCCTGCGGCACCTGCTCGAGCCCCAGGTCGCGCATCACCGCGAGCTGGTCGCGCAGCGCCGCGTATTCGCGCGCCGCCGCATCCGTCGCGCCGATTTCGTAGAGCCGCGCCGCCAGCTTCTCGGCCTGCGCCGCGAAGCCGGGGCGGAACATCAGATCGGGCGAAATCCGTCGATGGGCGGCCACGAAGGCGCCGATCGGCAGATCGCCCGCGCCACCGCGGGCGTAGAGCTCGGCCACCATCTCGTCGAGCCGCGCGCCGCTGTCGCGTGCCGCGTCGCTGTCACCGTGGCGGCGCTGGATCTCGGTCATCGCTTGGATCGCGGCCTCGGTCTCGCCCCGGCCATGTTCGACCTCGGCCAGCCGCTCCAACGTGGCGATCTCCAGCGCGTCGCCGCGCCACAGGTGCCAGCTTTGCCGCAGCAGCGCCGCGCCGTCCTCGGCCGAAAGCGTGCCGGTCGCCCGGCCCAAGTCGATCAGCGCCAGCCGCGCCCTTTGCGCCCAGGCATCGCTACCGCCCGCCGCCATGGCGTAGCTGTCGAAGGCCATCACCAGGTTGCCGCCCGCCTGCGCGGCCCGACCCAGCAGAAAGCGGTAGGCGCTGCCGCCGCGCAGCTCGGCATGGGCGTCGAAACGCTGCGCCAGACCATGCGCCGCGTCCCACAGCTTGGCCTCGATCGCCGCTTCGAGCAGCTCGGGCAGCACCGCCGCCCTGAGTGGCCCCGGCATGGCATCGAGCGCGGGGTCGAGCCGCGATAGCGCCTGGATGGCGGCCTGCGGCTCGCCCTCGCGGGCCAGCGCCAGCGCGCGCCAGACC
>NZ_JAMYXC010000264.1 GCF_024159025.1 Limimaricola litoreus | reverse complement strand
GGGCTCAGGCCGAGCATGGCGCGGGCGAGCCCGTCGTGGCGCTTGCGCGGATGGCGCGGGCTCAGCCGCAGCCATGACACCAGCTCGCGCCGGGCCTCGGCGCGGCGCAGGTGCCGCAGCGTCGCCTTGTCGTGCAGCTCCGCCAGCCAGTCGCGCCGCGTCCTGTCGGTGACAAGCACCGCGTCCCGGCGCGACCAGCCGTAGAGATCGACCGGCCCCGCCTCGTAGGGGCCGCGATGGCTGAAGCGCAGCGGCAGTTGCCGCGCCAGCGGGTCGGGGTCGGTCCCGGCCTCCAGCGTGATCCGCGCCGCCAGCCGCAGGCCGGGCAGCGTGGTGCGGTCGTCCTGCGCCCACAGATCGGTGAAGCCGGTGCCCATGCGCCGGGCCGAGAGCGCGAGGATGGTCGCCTCGGCGGCGGCCCCGCAGGCCAGCCCGGCGGCGATGCCGTTGGGGTCCGAGACCGGCAGCATCGCGGCCGGGTCGCAGCCGATCAGGATCGTGTCGCCCTTGAACCGCCAGCGCGCGGGCTGGGTGTTGAGCGCGGAGGGCGCGCTGCGCGCCTCCTCGACGATCTGTCGAAACTGTTCGGTCTGCATCCATGGCTCCTCGGGTCGCGGCGCGCCGCCGCGCCAGACCCTAGCGGCCCCTGTCGCGACGGCAAGCTGTTCCGCTGCGGCTTTGGCCGAAGGACGCGGCCATGGATCGGGAGCGCGCCATATCTCCCTGATCGGAAACAGGAACAAAAATCGGCCGCCCCCGTCAGAGGGCGGCCGGGTTTCGGCGCAGAGCAGCCCTGCGGCTCAGGCGGCGTCGCGCTTGGGGTTCTTGCCCATGATGATCATCGACAGGATGTCGTCCTCGGTGACGTCCTCGACCCGCTCGGTGCCGACGAGCTGCCCGTTCTTCATCACCGAGACCCGGTCGCACAGATCCATCATCTCGCGCGTGTCGTGGCTGATGAGGAAGATGCCGAGGCCCTGCGCCTTCAGCTCCTTGATCAGATCCGCGACCATCGCCGTCTCGTGCACGCCCAAGGCCGCCGTCGGCTCGTCCATGATCAGGATACGCGCGTTGAAATACACTGCGCGGGCGATGGCGACCGATTGCCTCTGTCCGCCCGACAGCGCCGAGACCGGCTCGGAGAGCTTGCGGAAGTTGGGGTTGAGCCGCGCCATGATCTTTCGCGTCTCGGCCTCCTGCTTGGCGTCGTCGACGAAGCCCGCCCTGGTGGTGATCTCGCGCCCCAGAAACAGGTTCGAGGCGGCGTCGAGATTGTCGGCCAGAGCCAGCGTCTGGTAGATCGTCTCGATGTTGTAGCGCCGCGCGTCGCGGGGCGAGTTGATCGTGGCCTTCTCGCCCTCAATGCGGATCTCGCCTGAATCCGCCTTGTAGGCGCCCGAGAGGATCTTGATCAGCGTCGACTTGCCCGCGCCGTTGTGGCCCAGAAGGCCCACGACTTCGCCCGGGTAGAGATCGAGCGACACGCCGTCGACCGCCTGCACGCCGCCGAAGGCGATGCGGATGTCCTTGAGTTCGACTAGTGGTGTCGCGCCAGAGGCGCGCGGATCGGGGGCGCCATTCGCGCGCGGATCGGCTTTGGTTTCCATCTCACTTCCCTCCGACGCGGCGGCGATAGATGATGTCGATCAGCACGGCGGCCACGAGAACGGTGCCGACGACGATGTTCTGCAAGGGTGCATCCACACCGACCATCGCCATGCCCGATTGCAGCGACTGCATGATCAGCGCGCCCAGGATGGCGCCGTAGATCGTGCCGATCCCGCCCGAGAGCGCGGTGCCGCCGATCACGGCCGCGGCGATGACGCGCAGCTCGTCGAGCGTGCCGATGTCGTTGGAGTGGTTGGTCAGGCGGGCCGAGGCGACCACGGCCGAGATCGCCACGAGGATGCCCATGATCGAGAAGACCTTGACCGTCAGCAGCCGGGTGTTGATGCCCGACAGCTCGGCGGCGTCGGGGTTGCCGCCGGTGGCGAAGATGTAGCGCCCCAGCCGCGTCTTGCGCGCGATCACGGTCATCACGACCGCCACCGCGATCAGCAGCAGCACAGAGTAGGGGATGCCGTAGGCGGCGGTGTAGCCCTCGGGCATCTCCGCGCCGCGCGCGGCGAAGTCGCGCGCCAGAACCCGGCTCGGGATCTCGTAGGCATTTAGGAGCGCGACGAAGCCAAGGATCGCGGCCACGATGATGCCGATGACCACCGCCTCGGCCCAGACCGGCTTGACCGGGAAACCATGCCCGACCTTGTTGCGGCGCGCCGAGATCAGCGCCAGCACCGCGATGCCCGCGGCGACGAGGCCGAAGATCCAGCTCCATTGCGCGCCCAGCGTGCCGTTGATGCCGCCGAAGGCCTGGAAGGTCTCGTCGAGCGGGCCGATGGTCTGGCCGGAGGTGATGTACCAGCCGACGTTGCGCCAGATCAGCAGCCCACCCAAAGTCACGATGAAGGCGGGAATGGTGAGGTAGCCCACGAGCCAGCCCTGGAACGCGCCGATCACCGCGCCGGTGATCAGGCCGGCAAGGATGGCGAGCCATGGCAGCGCCGCGTGGCCCAGCGGCAGGCCCAGCGTGTCAGGCAGCCAGCGGGTCTGCATCATCGCCATGACGGCCGAGGCCGTCGCCAGCAGCGCGCCGACCGAGAGGTCGATGTGGCGTGTGACGATGATGAACACCATGCCGGTCGCCATGATCGCCACCGAGACGGTCTGGATCGACAGGTTGAAGATGTTGCGCGGGGTGAGGAAGCGGCCGTCGGTCAGCAGGTTGAACACGACGCAGACGGCGATGAAGGCGCCGACCATGCCCAGAAGGCGCAGGTCAAGCTCCAGCTGGTTGAGGAATGAGCGCGCGGGCGCCTTGTCCGCCGGCCGGCCCTTTTGGGGAGCGGCGTTGGGGACGCTGTCGGTATCGGACATTTCGGGGGTGCTCCTGAACGGAGGGGGTTGGCGCGGGGGAGCGCGCGAATTCCGGCATGAGCCCCCGGCCCGGCGGACCGGGCCGGGGGCGTCAGGCGTCAGTTGCAGGCGGCGACGTCACCCGTCACACCCTGGCAGAGCGTTTCCTGGTCGATCCAGCCGGCGTCGACCACGGCGTCGAGGTTCTCGATCGTCACCGGGACCGGATCGAGGAACTTCGCGGTGAGCGTGGTGCCCGCGGGCGAGGTCCACTCTTCCGCGCCTTCGATCGCGCTCATCTCGGTGCCCGAGGCCAGCTCGATCGCGATCTCGCCCGCCTCGCGGCCCAGCTCGCGGCTGTCCTTCCAGACCGAGACGGTCTGCGTGCCCTGTGCCACGCGGTTGAGCGCGGCGTGATCGGCGTCCTGGCCCGAGACCGGGATGCCGTCCATGCCCTGCGCGGTAAGTGCTGCCACCGCGCCACCCGCCGTGCCGTCGTTCGAGGCGACGACCGCGTCGACCTGGTTGTCCTGCGCAGTCAGGATCTGCTCCATGTTGCGCTGGGCGTTGGCGGGCAGCCAGCCGTCGGTATAGGCCTCGCCGACGATGGTGATCTTGCCGCTGTCGATCGCCTCCTGCAGCACCTCCTGCTGGCCGCCGCGCAGGAAGTCGGCATTGGGATCGGTGGGCGAGCCCTTGATCATGACGTAGTTGCCCTCGGGTGCTGCCTCGAGCACGGCGCGCGCCTGCATCCGGCCCACTTCGACGTTGTCGAAGGTCAGGTAAAAGGCGCGGTCGTCCTCGATCAGCCGGTCATAGGCGATGACCGGGATGCCTTCGTTGAAGGCGGCGTCCACGGCCGGGCCGATGGCCTGGGTGTCCTGCGCGAGGATGATCAGCGCGTCCACACCCTGCGCGATCAGGCTCTCGACATCCGAAAGCTGCTTGGAGGACGACGACTGCGCGTCGGCCGAGACGTATTCGGCACCGGCCTCTTCGAGCGCCGCCTTGATCGCCGCCTCGTCGGTCTTCCAGCGCTCCTCCTGGAAGTTGGACCAGCTGACGCCGACGGTCATGCCGTGCTGTTCGGCGATGGCGGCCGTGCTGAAGCCTGCCGTCAGGGCGACGGCGGCCAGAATTGCGTTGCGCATGTATTTCCTCCCTAACATGGCTCCCGTCCCACCGGGATGCCGGCCCCATGAGAAGCCGGTTGCCCGGCACAATGCCACATTTACTTTTCCTGTCAAAATATATTTTGCCATGGAGGCTGGAATACCGGTAACAATCGGCGTCGAGCGTCAACGGAGCGGGATATTTCATCGCGATCCGGCTGACGCCGCCGATAGATAATTCGGGGACTGAACTATGACAGGCTCGCCTGACGCCGATCCGGCCGGATCCGTGACCGCCCCGCCACAGGGGGTCGGCCCGCTGCTGCCCGGCGCCCATCGCGAGGCGCGTCCGCTGCGCCAGCAGATCCTCGAACATGTCCGCGCCCAGGGCCGCGTCGCCCGGGCCGAGATCAGCCGCGCGCTGGGGATCAGCGCGGGATCGGTCACCACCCTGACCTCCGAGCTCATAGCCATGGGGCTGCTGCGCGAGGTCGAGAACGCCAGCCCCGCCACCACCACCCGCGGGCGGCCTCGCGTCGCGCTCGAACTCGTGGCCGAGGGGCGGCTGGTCATCGGGGTCAAGATCTCCGACGAGCGCAACACCGCCGTGCTGGTCGATTTCGCCGGCACGATCCTCGCCGAAGCGGCCCGCGCCGCGCCGCCGATACGCCGCTCGCTCGACCAGACCTGCGACGAGATCGGCGCGCTGATCGAGGCGGTGCTGACCCGGGCGGGCCGTGCGTGCGAAGAGCTGCTCGCCGTCGGCGTCGGCCTGTCGGGCATGATCGACCACGAGACCGGCACGGTGCTGTGGTCGCCGCATCTGGGCTCCGACATGCCGCTCGGCCCCGAGGCCAGCCGCCGCTTCGGCCTGCCAGTGATCATCGACAACGACGCCAACATGCTGACGCTGGCCGAGTTGTGGTTCGGCGCCGGGCGCGAACGGTCGGATTTCGCGGTGGTCACCATCGAGCACGGGCTCGGCATGGGGCTCGTCATCGGCAACCGTCTCTACCGCGGCGAGCGCGGCATGGGGCTGGAGCTCGGTCACACCAAGGTGCAGCTCGACGGCGCGCTGTGCCGCTGCGGCAAGCGCGGCTGTCTCGAAGCCTATGTCGCCGATTACGCCCTGGCGCGCGAGGCGGCGACTGCATTGGGCCGCGCGCCGCAAAGCCCGCAGGTGATGCTCGACGCGCTCTATGCCGAGGCCAAGGCGGGCAACCGCGCCGCCCGCTCGATCTTCGACCGCGCGGGCCGCTACCTCGCGCTCGGCCTGTCCAACGTGATCCAGATCTTCGACCCCGAGCTGATCATCCTGTCCGGCGAGCGGATGCGCTACGATTATCTCTATGCCGAGGAGGTGCTGGCGGAGATGAGCGCACTGACCCTCGTCGAGGGACGCACGCCCGCGCGGGTCGAGATCCACGCCTGGGGCGATCTCGTCTGGGCCCGCGGAGCGAGCGCGCTGGCACTGGCCGCCGTGACCGGAACGGTGCTCGCCGAGGCGCGGGCGGCATGAGCGGGCGCGGCTGGCAGACGTGGCGCGTGGCCCGGCCCGGGGGATTTGCGTATTTTCGGAAAGATGAAACGGCAGGCGCGCTGCTGTGCTTCGCGGCCCTTCTCGCCGCCGGGAACGCCGCGGCCGAACCACGCTTCGAGGACCGCTCAGCCTCGCTCGGCGCGCATGAATACACCGGCGGCTGGACCCATTTCGTCGGCGGCGGCGTCGCCGTCATGGATTGCGACGGCGATGCGCGCCCCGACATCTTCGCCGCCGGGGGCGAGAGACCGGCCCGGCTGTGGCGCAACCTCGGGGATTTCGATTTCGCCCCCCTGCCCCTGCCCGAGCTTACGGGCGTCACCGGCGCCTACCCGCTCGACGCCGATGCCGATGGCCACCCCGATCTCTTCGTCATGCACGCCGGGCCGAACCGGCTTCTGCGCGGCATGGGCGAGTGCCGCTTCGAAGAGGCGACCGGGGCGATGGGCCTGCCCGCGGGCGACGCATGGACCACCGCCTTCACCGCATGGTGGGAGGATGACGGGCGGCCCGTCATGGCGGTCGGCAATTACGTCGACCGCGGCGATCCCGACGGGCCCTTCGAGGCCTGCGACGACAACGCGATACTGCGGCCCACCGATAAAGGATGGCGGGCCGAGACCCTCGCCCCCGGCTACTGCGCCCTGTCGATGTTGGCCGCGCGCGATGCGCGTGGGAGAGCCGCGCTGCGCATCTCCAACGACCGGCACTACTACGTGCGCGGCGGTCACGAGCAGATGTGGGACATCGCCGGGCGCCGTTTCCTGGCCGAAGCCGATGGCTGGCCGACCGTCTCGCTCTGGGGCATGGGCATCGCCAGCCGCGACCTCGACGGCGACGGGCGCGACGAGGTGATGCTCACCTCCATGGGCGACCAACTGTTGCAGCTCGCGCAGCCCGACGGCTCCTACGCCGCCGCCCCCTTTTCCATCGGCTCCTACGCACAACGCCCGCATCTGGGCGATGATGGCCGCCCCTCGACCGGCTGGCACGCCGAGTTCGGCGATGTCGACAATGACGGGCGGGCCGATCTCTTCATCGCCAAGGGCAATGTCGACCAGATGCCCACCAATGCCATGCGCGACCCCAACAACCTGCTGATGCAGCAGCCGGACGGCACCTTCGTCGAGGCATCGCTCAAGGCCGGGATCGCCACCACCGAGCGCGCGCGCGGCGCGGCGCTGGCGGATTTCGACGGCGACGGGCGGCTCGACCTCGTCGTCCTCAACCGCCGCGCGCCCATCGAGCTGTGGCGCAACGTGACCCAAGGCACCGGGCACTGGCTCGGAATCGACCTCGCCCAGCCGGGCGGCAACCGCGATGCCATCGGCGCGGTGGTGACCATCGAGACCGAAGCCGGGCGTCAGGTGCTGCAACGCACCGTCGGTGGCGGCCATGCGGGCGGGCGGCTCGGGCCGCTGCATGTCGGGCTGGGCGCCGCGACAGGCGCGCGCATCACGGTCGAATGGCCCGATGGCACGGTCACCGGGCCGCATGAGGTGGAGGTCGACCGCATCGTCACCCTCGACCGCGCCGCCCTGCCGGGCTGATCTTGCCAGCCCGCCCCCCGGCGCTAGGGTGGCGGGCATGAGCACACGCAGCTACGCCATCGGCGACATCCACGGCCACCCGGAAAAGCTCCGGGCGGCGCATGACCTCATCGCGGCCGATCGCATCCGCCAAGGCGACGCGACGAGCCCGGTGATCCATCTGGGCGATCTCACCGATCGCGGCCCCGACAGCCGCGGCGTGATCGAGATCCTGCTGGAGGGGATCGAGGGCGGCGCGCCGTGGATCGTCATCCTCGGCAATCACGACCGGATGTTCCGCAATTTCCTCGACGATCCCGATTGGCACGACCCCTGCCTGCGCGAGGATCTGGGCTGGCTCAACCCGCGCCTCGGCGGCGACACCACGCTTCAAAGCTATGGCGTCGCGCCGGTCGAAGGCCGCGACCTCTACGAGGTGCACCGCGAGGCGGTGCAGAAGGTACCGCGCGCGCATCGCGACTTCCTCGCCGCCCTGCCGCTGTTTCACGCGCGGGGCGAGGCGCTCTTCGTCCATGCCGGGCTGCGCCCCGGCCGGGCGCTGAGCGCTCAGACCGAGGATGATCTCGTCTGGATCCGCAAGGGCTGGCTCGAGGACACGCGTGACCATGGTCCGCTCGTGGTGCATGGCCACACCGCGCTGGAGCGTCCGCGCCATTTCGGCAACCGCGTCGATCTCGACGGCGGCGCGGCCTATGGCCGTCCGCTCGCGGCGGCGGTGATCGAGGGACGCGACATCCGGTTGCTGACGCCCGAAGGGCGTACGCCGCTGCAGCCCGAGCCCGAAACCTAACCCGAGGCTCAGCGCGGGATCGCCGCCGTCGCTTCGATTTCCAAGAGCGCTTCGTCCTCGACTAGCCCCGCGACGATGACCATGGTCATCGCGGGGAAGCTGCGGCCCAGAACCCGGCGGTAGGCCTGGCCCACCTCCTTCTGCCGCGCCAGATACTCGGCCTTGTCGATCACGAACCATGTCAGCCGGGTGATGTGCTCTGGCCCGCCGCCCGCCGCTTCGACCACGTCGAGGATGTTGCGCAACGCCTGCTCCATCTGGCCGATGAAATCATGGCTTTCGAACACCTGTTCCGCGGTCCAGCCGATCTGGCCGCCGATGAAGAGATGCCCCTCGGGCGTCATCACGCCATTGGCATAACCCTTGGCCGGGGCCCAGCCCTCGGGGTGGATGATCTCATGAGCCATTGGGCACCTCTCCTTCGGTCGTTGATGCGTCGCCCGCCCGGGCGATCTCGGTCTCGATGGCGTCGCGCAGCGGCGCCGGCCAGCTCACCGGCCGGCCCGTCGCCTGCGAAACATGGACGAGGGTGAAGCCGGCCTGCAGCCGCGTCTCGTCACGGCTTGAAATCTCGATCTCGAGGTCGAGGCTGGAGCGCCCGACCCGCAGCGCCTTGAGCCGCAGCGCCAGCGGATCGCCGATCCGGCTCGGCGCGGTAAAGCGCACCTCGCAGCGCGCGGTGGGCACCGCGTGTCCGCCCTCGACATGGATCGCCCCGAAGCTGTGGCCCAGCCGCGCGTCGAACCAGTCCTCGATGCAGGCGTTCAGCATCTCGAAATAGCGCGGATAAAAGACGATCCCCGCCGGGTCGCAATGCTCGAACCGCACCTTGCGCGTGGTGGTGAAGGACAACTCAGACCCCCAGATAGCGCTGCGCGAGCTCGCCCGAGAGCGCCTCCGGCGGCCCGTGCCAGACGTCGCGCCCACGCTCCAGCACGACACAATCATCGGCCACCGCCGCCAGCTCGCGCAGCGACTTGTCCACCACGAGGATCGACTGGCCCTGTGCCTTCAACTCGCGGATCGCGGCCCAGATCTCGGCCCGCACCACCGGGGCCAGCCCCTCGGTCGCCTCGTCGAGGATCAAAAGCTTTGGGTTGGTCATCAGCGCCCGGCCGATCACCAGCATCTGCTGCTCGCCGCCCGACAGCGTCTCGGCCCGCTGCCTCGCGCGCTCGGCAAGGCGCGGGAACAGGTCGCAGACCTTCTCGATGGTCCATTCGCCCTTGCGCGCGGCGGCCATGAGGTTCTCGCGCACCGTCAGCCCGGCGAAGGCGCGCCGCCCCTCGGGAACAAGCCCCAGCCCCAGCCGCGCCGCCTTGTGCGAGGGCAGCCGCGCCAGATCGTGCCCCGCGAAGGAGATGCGCCCACCGCTCGCCGCCATCATCCGGGTGATGCAGGCGATGGTCGTGGTCTTGCCCATGCCGTTGCGGCCCATCAGCGCCAGCGCCTGCCCTTCCTCGATGCGCAACGACACGCCGAACAGCGCCTGGCTCGCGCCGTAGGCGGCGTGGAGATCCTCGACGTCGAGCAGCGCGCTCATGCTTCCTCTCCCAGATAGACCCGCTGCACCTCCCGGTCGGTGCGTATCTCATCCGGCGTGCCGGTGGCGATGACGCGCCCGTAAACCAGCACCGAGACCCGGTCCGACAGGCGGAACACCGCGTCCATGTCGTGCTCCACCAGCAGGATCGGCGCGCGATGGCGCAGCGCGTCGAGCAGGTCGCCGAGCGCGGTCGCGCCTTCCGTCCCCATGCCCGCCATCGGTTCGTCGAGCAGGAACAGCGCAGGTTTGAGCGCCAGTGCCATGGCGATCTCGAGCTTGCGCCGTTCGCCATGCGCGAGCTCCGCCGCCGGGACCGCCTCGCGCCCCGAAAGCCCCGCCTGCGCGATGCAGTCGCGCGCGGTCTGCAAGAGCCCCGCGTCGCGCATCACGGGGCGAAAGAAGCGGAAGGTCGCGCCTGACGCGCCTTGGGCGGCGAGCACCACGTTCTGCAGCACCGTGAACTCGGGCGCGACGGAGGAGACCTGGAAGCTGCGCGCCATGCCCATGCGCGCGCGCCCCGCCGCGTCGATGCCCGCGAGGCTTCGGCCACGCAGGACCACCTCGCCCGCATCGGGCGCGATCTCGCCCGAGATCTGCTTGATCAGCGTCGATTTGCCCGCCCCGTTCGGCCCGATCAGCGCGTGGATCTCGCCCGGGCGAAGGTCGAGCGACACGTCGTCGGTCGCCTTCAACGCGCCGAAGCTCTTGGACAGGCCGCGAATGTCGAGGATCGGATCAGCCATGGCGCTTGCCCCCCGCAAGAAACCCGATGACGCCGCCGCGCGCAAACAGCACGACGCCGAGGAGCAGCAGCCCGAAGAAAAACTGCCAATGATCGCTGACACCGCCCAACAGGTGTTCGAGCGTGATGTAGAGCCCGGCGCCCGCCAGCGGCGCAAAAAGCCGGCCCGTGCCGCCGAGGATCAAGAACACGAGAAGCTCGCCCGAGAGGTGCCACGACAGCATCGAGGGGCTGACGAAGCGGTTGAGATCGGCATAAAGCGCGCCCGCCAGCGCCGTGATCGCGCCCGAGATGACGAAGGCCACCAGGAGCACGCCGCCGGGCCTGATGCCCACCGCCATGAGCCGCTGCCTGTTCTGCCGCGCCGCCTGCAGCGCGAGGCCGAAGCGCGAATGCGCCAGCATGGCGATCAGCCCCAGCACCGCGAAGAGGACGGCACAGGTGAGGCCGAAGAACTGCACGGGATCGAGCGTGTTCAGCCCCGGAAACCCGTTGCGCACGTAGATCGGCAGCCCGTCCTCGCCGCCATAGGCGGGCCAAGAGATGGCGAAGTAGAAGATCATCTGGCCGAAGGCCAAGGTGATCATGATGAAGTAGACGCCCGTGGTCCTGAGCGACAGCGCCCCGATCAGCGCGGCGGCCAGCGCGCCGATCACCATGGCGGTGATCCAGATCACCGGCATCGAGGTGGTGCCCTCGAAGAGAAAGGGCCATTCGAACATCGGTGTGTAGTTCAGCGCGTGATGCGCGAGGATGCCGGCGCTGTAGCCGCCCAGCCCGAAATAGGCGGCGTGGCCGAAGGAGACGAGCCCGCCGAAGCCCAGCACGAGGTTCAGCCCCGCCCCGGCGATGGCGAGGATCGCCACCTTGGTGGCCAGCGTGACGAGAAAGGTCTCGCCCATGGCCCAGGCAACGAGGCCGAAGCCCAAAAGCCCCAGAGCCAAAGCCGCGTTGACGATCTGCGCGCGGTTCATGCGCCCTCCCCGCCCCTCGGGCACCGCTGTCACCTCTGCCGCGCTCATGCCCGCGCTCCGAACAGGCCGCCGGGCTTCACGATCAGCACCAGCGCCATCAGGATGTAGATCGCCATCGAGGCCAGCGCCGCGCCGACGGATGTGGCCGCCGAGGTTTCCATGAACAGCTCGAAGACCGAGGGCAGCAGCACCCGCCCCATCGTGTCGGTGAGGCCCACCAGCAGCGCGCCGATCAGCGCGCCCTTGATCGAGCCGATGCCACCGATGACGATCACCACGAAGGCGAGGATCAGCACCGGCTCGCCCATGCCAACCTGCACCGACTGGATGGTGCCGACCAGCGCCCCGGCCATGCCGGCGAGCGCCGCGCCCAGCGCGAAGACCAGCGTGTAGAGGCGGCGGATATCGACGCCAAGCGCCGCGATCATCTCGCGGTCGGCTTCACCGGCGCGGACCTGCACGCCGATCCGTGTTTTGCCGATCAGCAGGAACAGCCCCACGGCGACGGCAAGCCCCGCGCCGATAATGGCAAGGCGGAACAGCGAATAGCGGATGCCGCCCGGCAGGGTGACGCTGCCCGAAAGCGCCTCGGGCACGTTGAGATAAAGCGGAAAGGAGCCGTAGAGCCAGCGCGTGCCTTCCGAGAAGATGAGGATGAGCGCGAAGGTGGCGAGCACCTGGTCGAGATGGTCGCGCCGGTAGAGCCTTCGGATCACCGCCACCTCGACGATCGCGCCCGCCGCCGCCGCGGCGGCGATGGAGGCCGCGAGGCCGAGCCAGAAGGAGCCGGTCGCGGCGGCGACGCCCGCGCAGGCGAAGGCGCCGACCATGTAGAGCGAGCCATGCGCGAGGTTGATCAGCCCCATGACGCCGAAGACCAGCGTCAGCCCGGCAGCCATGAGAAACAGCATCAGCCCGGACTGCAGCCCGTTCAGAAGCTGTTCGATCAGCAGGATCATCGACATCGGCGGCGCCTCTCAATGGGGGTGCGGCGGGCGCGGACGCCCGCCGCCGCGGATCACATCTTGCACTCTTCGGCGTAGGCGTCGCCGCGGTCCGTCATCGCCGTGGCGGCGATCTTGTTGGTGAGCGTGCCATCCTCGGAGATCACCTCGCGGACATAGATGTCCTGCACCGGGTGCTGGTTCGGCCCGAAGGAGAACTTGCCGCGCAGGCTGTCGAACTCGGCCGCGCGGATCGCCTCGCGGAAGGCGTCGGCGTCGGACACCTCGGCCTTTTCCATCGCCGAGAGGATCAGCCGCGCCGTGTCGTAGCCCTGCGCCGCGTAGAGCGAGGGCAGCCGGTCGTACTTCTCCTCGAAGGCCGCGACGAAGGCGGCGTTGGCCTCGTTGTCGATGTCCTTCGACCACTGCGCCGTGTTCTTCACGCCGACCGCCGCCTCGCCGATCGCGGGCAGGATGTCCTGGCTGAAGGAGAACGCCGGGCCCACGACCGGCATGTCGATGCCCGCCTCGGCCCATTGCTTCATGAAGGAGATGCCCATGCCGCCCGGCAGGAAGAAGAACAGCGCGTCGGCGTCGCTGTCGCGGATCTGCGCGATCTCGGCGGCATAGTCGGTCTGGCCGAGCTGGGTGTAGACCTCGCTCGCCACCTCGCCCTCGTAGAAGCGCTTGAAGCCCGAGAGGCTGTCCTGACCGGCAGGATAGTTCGGCGCCATGATGAACATGCTGCCATAGCCCTCGTCGGTGGCATACTGCCCCGCCGCCTCGTGCAGGTTGTCGTTCTGGTAGGAGACCGAGAAGTAATTCTCGTGGCAGCCCTTGCCGGCAAGCTGCGAGGGGGCTGCATTGGTCGAAAGGTAGAACTTGCCCTGCCGCACCGCGCCCGGCACCACTGCCATGGCGAGGTTCGACCAGACGATGCCGGTCAGGATGTCGACCTCCTCGGACTGGATCAGCTCATCGGAAAGCTGCACCGCCACCTCCGGTTTGCGCTGGTCGTCCTCGATCACGACCTCCAGCTCCGGGTTGCCCGCCTCCTCGACCGCGAGCATGAAGCCGTCGCGCGTGTCGATGCCGAGGCTGGCACCACCGCCCGACAGCGTGGTGATCATGCCGACCTTCACCGGCTCGGCCATGGCGGCCGTGCCCATCATCGACAGCGCCAGTGCGGTCGTCGTCAGAAATCTGGTCATTCTCGTCTCCCTGTGGATGCCGGTCTTGGGGCCGGTCATAGATTGGTACGCAAGTGCCAAAGCTCTGGAAAGAGTTCGATTTCGAGCATCCGCTTGAGATAGCTGACGCCGCCCGTGCCTCCCGTCCCGCGCTTGAAGCCTATGACGCGCTCCACCGTGGTGACGTGGTTGAAGCGCCAGCGGCGGAAGTAATCCTCGAAATCCACCAGCTTTTCGGCCAGCTCGTAGAGCGGCCAATGCGTCTCGGGATCGCGATAGACCTCGGTCCAGGCCGCCATCACCCGGTCGTCGGGATGCGCGGCGCGCTCGGGCACGTCGAAGCCCGCGCGGGCCAGACAGCCGATGGCGGTGTCGTAGAGGCTCGGTCGCGCCAGTTCGGCGCGCAGCTTCTCGACGATGTCGGGGCGGTGCTGGTGGGGGCCGATCATCTTTTCGTTGCGGTTGCCGACGGTGAACTCGATCAGCCGGTACTGCCACGACTGAAAGCCCGAGGACTGGCCCAGCGCGTCGCGGTAGCTTGTGTATTCGCTCGGCGTCATGGTGCGCAGCACGTCCCATGCGGCGTTCATCTGCTCGAAGATCCGCGCAACCCGGGTCAGCATCTTGAAGGCCGGGCGCAGCCGGTCCTCGGCGATCGCCGCGCGGGCGGCGTCCAACTCGTGCAGCGCGAGCCGCATCCAAAGCTCGGTCACCTGGTGCTGCACGATGAACAGCATCTCGTCATGCTGGTCCGTGCGCGGATGCTGCGCGGTGAGCACGGCGTCGAGGCCGAGATAGTCGGTGTAGGACATCTTGTCCGCGAACTGCATGACGGGATCGTCGGTCACTCGGCCCCCTCGCGCAGGCGGAAGCGCTGGATCTTGCCGCTCTCGGTCTTGGGCAGCACGTCGCAGAACACGACAGAGCGGGGATACTTGTAGGGCGCGATCTGCGCCTTCACATGGTCCTGCAAAAGCTTGACCATCGCGTCGCAGCGCTCCTCGCCCTCGGCCAGCACCACATGCGCCTGCACGATCTGCCCGCGGTCGGGGTCCGGGTGGCCCACCACCGCGCATTCGGCCACCGCGACATGCGACAAAAGCGCCGCCTCGACCTCTGGCGCGGCGATGTTGTAGCCCGCCGAAAGGATGATGTCGTCCGAGCGGGCGGCGAAGTGGAAGCGCCCGTCGGCGTCCTGCACGAAGGCGTCGCCGGTCAGGTTCCAGCCGTCATGCACGTAGTCGCGCTGGCGCGCGTCGGCGAGGTAGCGGCAGCCGGTCGGACCCTTCACCGCCAGTTGCCCCACCGTGCCGCGCGGCACCTCGTTTAGATCGTCATCGACCACCTTCGCGACATAGCCGGTGACGGGCCGCCCGGTGCAGCCCGGATGGCTGTCGTCGAGACGGTTGGTGATGAAGATGTGCAGAAGCTCGGTCGCGCCGATGCCGTCGAGCATCGGCTTGCCGGTCTTTTCCATCCATTCGTGATAGACCGGCGCGGGCAGCGTCTCGCCCGCCGAGACGGCGCAGCGCAGGGACAACAGGTCCGCGCCCTCCTCCATCGCGCGCAGCATGGCGCGGTAGGCGGTCGGCGCGGTGAAGCAGACCGTCGCCTTATACTTCTCGATAATCTCGACCATGTTGGGCGGCGAGGCCGTTTCCAGCAACGTCGCCGCCGCTCCGAAGCGCAGCGGAAACACCGCGAGCCCGCCAAGCCCGAAGGTGAAGGCCAAGGGGGGCGAGCCGACGAAGACATCCTCGGGGGTGACGCCGAGCACTTCCTTGGCGTAGCCGTCCGCGATGATCAGGATGTCGCGGTGAAAATGCATCGTGGCCTTGGGCACCCCGGTCGAGCCGGAGGTGAAGCCCAAGAGCGCCACGTCGTCGCGCCCCGTCTCGACCGCTTGAAACGTCACCGGCTTGTCGAGCGCGGCGCGATCCAGCTCGGCGTCGTGGTTGGCGGTGCCGTCGAAGCCCACGACCTTGGCCAGATGCGGGCTGCGCTTGGCGCAGGCCACCATCTCGTCCATCAGCCGCGTGTCGCACAAAGCGAGGCTGACCTCGGCCTTGTCGACGATCTTGCACAGCTCGCCCGCGCGCAGCATCGGCATGGTGTTGACCACCACCGCGCCCGCCTTGGTCGCCGCGAGCCAGCAGGCGACCATCGCCGGGTTGTTGGCCGAGCGGATCAACACCCGGTTGCCCGGCTTCACGCCATAATCCTCGACCAGCACCCGCGCGATGCGGTTGGTCCAGTCCATCAGCTCCTTGTAGCTGCGCCGCCGCCCGTTGCCGATCAGCGCGGTGCGGTCGCCATGCCCCCGCTCGACCAGCCGGTCGCACAATTCGACCCCGGCATTGAGCCGCTCGGGGTAGTCGAACCCCTCCAGCAGCAGCTCCGGCCATTGGTCGAATGGCGGCAGGTTGTCGCGCGAGAAGCTGTCCTCATGCGCCGTCGGTCCCAGCATCTGTCTGTCCTCCCCTGATCCGCACCGCCGGGGCTCTCCCCTTCCCCGACAGCGCGGTCCCTTGTCCCTATCGTTCGACCGCGCTGTTCTCCCCATGCGCGGCCATGGCGGCCCGGGCGATGATGATCTTCTGCACGTCGCTCGCGCCTTCGTAGATCCGAAGCGCGCGGATCTCGCGGTAGAGCGTCTCGGGCACCGAGCCCGCGCGCACGCCCTCGCCGCCATGGATCTGCACCGCGGCGTCGATGATCTTCTGCGCGCCGTCGGTCGAGAACAGCTTGGCCATCGCCGCCTCGCGGCTGACCCGCGGCGCGCCCATGTCCTTCATCCACGCCGCGCGGTAGGTTAGCAGCGCGCCCGCATCGATGCCGAGCGCCATCTGGGCAATGTGGCCCTGCACCATCTGCATCTCGAACAGCGGTGCGCCGAACAGCTCGCGACTGCCGGCCCGCTCAAGGCTCGCATCCATCGCCCGGCGGGCGAAGCCGAGCGCCGCCGCCGCCACGGTGGAGCGGAACACGTCGAGCACCGACATGGCGATGCGGAAGCCCTGCCCCGGCGCGCCGATGATCGCGTCCTCGGGCAGGCGTGCGCCCTCGAAGGACAGCCGCGCCAGAGGATGTGGTGCTATGGTCTCCAGCCGCTCGGCGACGCTGAGGCCGGCCGTGTCGGCGGGCACCAAGAAGGCCGACAGCCCCTTGGCGCCCGGCCCCTCGCCGCTGCGGGCGAAGACCACGTAGAAATCGGCGATGCCGCCGTTCGAGATCCAGGTCTTCTCGCCATCGAGCACCCAGTCCGCGCCGTCGCGCCGGGCCGTCATGGCAAGGTTGGCCACGTCCGAGCCGGACTGCGGCTCGGTCAGCGCGAAGGCCGCGATCGCCGCGCCGCTGCGCACGCGTGGCAGCCATTCGGCCTTTTGCATCTGCGAGCCGAAGAGCGAGATCGCGCCCGAGCCCAGCCCCTGCATGGCAAAGGCGAAATCGGCGAGCCCGTCGTGCCGCGCCAGCGTTTCGCGGATCAGGCACAGGCTGCGCACGTCGAGCGCGCCGTCCTCGGAGGCCGCGTGCTCCAGCCAGCCGCCCCGACCGAGCTTCGCCACCAGCTCGCGACAGGCGGCGTCGGTGTCGGCGTGGTCGATCCCGTCCAGACCTTCCGCCGCCCAGCGCTCCAGCGCCTGTGCCAGCTCGCGGTGCCTCTCCTCGAAGAAGGGCCAGTCGAGAAAGCTCTTGTCCGCCATCTCAGTCTCCCTCGAACACGGGCTTCTCGCGCGCCATGAAGGCCCGGTAGGCGCGGCGGAAATCCTCGGTCTGCATGCAGATCGCCTGCGCCTGCGCCTCGGCCTCGATCGCGCGCTCAAGCCCCATGTCCCATTCCTGCAGCAGCATGGTCTTGGTCATCATGTTGGCAAAGCGTGGGCCGGCGGCGATGCGGGACGCAAGCTTCAGCGCCTCGGCTTCGATCTCGTGGCCACCGACGAGGCGGTTGTAGAAGCCCCAAGCCGCGCCCTCCTCGGCGCTCATCACCCGGCCCGTGTAGAGCAGCTCCGCCGCACGCCCCTGCCCGATGATGCGCGGCAGCATCGCGCAGGCCCCCATGTCGCAGCCCGCGAGGCCTACGCGGTTGAACAGAAAGGCGGTCTTCGCCTCGGGCGTGGCGAGGCGGATGTCCGAGGCCATGGCGAGGATCGCGCCCGCGCCCACCGCCACGCCGTCGACGGCGGCGACGATCGGCTTGCCGCAGGTCAGCATCGCCTTCACCAGATCACCGGTCATCCGGGTGAAGGCCAAAAGCCCCTTCATGTCCATCTCGGTCAGCGGGCCGATGATATCCTCGACATCGCCGCCCGAGCTGAAGTTGCGCCCATTGGGGGCGATGACGACCGCGTGGATCTCCTCATCCGCCGCCAGATCGCGGAACCAGTCGCGCAGCGCCGCGTAGCTTTGAAAGGTGAAGGGGTTCTTGCGCTCGGGCCGGTCGAGCCGGACCACGGCGACCGCGCCTTCGCGCTCCAGCTTGAAATGCGCGCTCATCGCTTTGCCTCCAGATTGCGGGCGACATGGTCGAGATCGTCCATGATCCGCGCGGCCTCGGCCTCGGGGATCGCGCCCATCAGCTCGTTGACCCAGGCCTCATGCGCGTGGGCCAGCGTGTCGAAATGCGCGCGGCCCCGGCCGGTGAGCCGCACCTCCATCGCGCGCCGGTCGCCCGCCACCGCGTGGCGCTCGGCGTGGCCCTCGGCTTCGAGCCGGTCGACGATGCCGGTGACATTGCCGTTCGAGACCCGCAGGCGGCGCGACAGCTCGGTCATCTTCAGCCCCTCTGGGCTGCGCGCCAGCGCCGCCATCACGTCGAAGCGCGGCAGCGTGGTGCCGAACTCGGTGCGCAGCCGGTCGCGCAGCGCCGTCTCCACGGCGTTCGAGGTCTTCAGAAGCTTCAGCCACAGCCGCAGCCGCGTCTTGCCCGCCTTGGCGTGCAGTTCCACGCTCATGTCTCGCCCCCCGATACCGAAATGGCCTGCCCCGTCACCGCGCTCGCGCCATTGCCCGCAAGCCACAGCACCGCGTCGGCTACCTCCTCGGGCTGCACGAAGCGGCCCTGCGGATTGCCCGAGGCGAGCGCCTTGGCGGCCTCCTCGCGGCTCCGCCCGGTCGTGGCGACGATGTTGTCGATGCTTTCCTCCAGCATCGGCGTCTCGGCGAAACCGGGGCAGATCGCGTTGACGGTGATCTGCGTGCGGGCCAGCTCCAGCGCCAGCGACCGGGTGAGCCCGACCACGGCATGCTTGGCCGCGACATAGCCCGAGACGTATGGATAGCCCTTGAGCCCGGCGGTCGAGGCGATGGCAATGAGCCGTCCGCGCCCCGCCGTCTTCATCCCCGGCAGCACCGTCTGCCACAGGTTGAACACGCCGTGCAGGTTGACCGACAGCATCGCGTCTAGATTCTGCGCCGTGGTCTTGGTAAAAGGCTTGCTGTCCGCCGCCCCCGCATTGGCGATGGCGATGGTCACGGGGCCGCGCTCTTGCGACGCCTGCTCCACGACACGGACCATTTCCTCGGCCCGCGTCACGTCCCCCGTGATCCATCCCATCTCCGCCTGCCCCTCGGCGGTCTCGATGAGCGGCGCCTCGCGCCGCCCGGTGATCGTGACGCGCGCACCCTGAACGGCCAGCGCGCGGGCGATCGCAGCCCCCACCCCGGTGCCGCCGCCGGTGACCAGCGCGTGCTGTCCCTTGAGCCGCATCAGACCGGCCCCACGGCCTGGTCGGCCTTGTCCGCGAGCCGCCACGCCTGATCGCGCCCGGCGAGATAGGGATCGGGCCAGCGCTCGGCCCTGTCGCCCAGCTGCGTCGCGGTGTGCAGCGTCCAGTAGGGATCGGCCAGATGCGGCCGCGCGATGGCGACGAGATCGGCGCGCCCGGCCATCAGGATCGAATTCACGTGATCGGCCTCGTAGATGTTGCCCACCGCCATGGTGGCAATCCCCGCCTCGTTGCGGATGCGGTCGGAAAACGGCGTCTGGAACATGCGGCCATAGACCGGCTTGGCCTCGATGCTGGTCTGCCCGGCGGAGACGTCGATCAAATCGGCCCCGGCCTGCGCGAAGGCGCGGGCGATCTCGACCGCCTCGTCGGGCGTGACGCCATCCGCGCCGACCCAGTCATTGGCCGAGATCCGCACCGACATCGGCCTGTCCTCGGGCCAGGCTGCGCGCATCGCGCGGAACACTTCCAAGGGCCAGCGCAGACGGTTCTCCAGCGACCCGCCATATTCGTCCGAGCGCCGGTTCGATGTGGGCGAGATGAAGGACGACACGAGGTAACCATGCGCCGCGTGCAGCTCGATCATGTCGAAACCCGCCCGCGCGGCCATCTCCGTCGCGGCCACGAACTGCGGCGTGACCTCCTCCATGTCGTCGCGGGTCATCTCGCGCGGGGCGGGGTTGTTCTTTGACCACGGAATCGGGCTGGCGGAGATGGTCTCCCAATTGCCCGCCTTCAGCGGCGCATCCATCTCCTCCCAGCCGAGCTGGGTCGAGCCCTTGCGCCCCGAATGGCCGATCTGGCAGCAGAATTTCGCATCGGTCTCGGCATGGACGAAATCCACGATCCGCTTCCACGCCGCCTCGTGCTCGGGCGCATAGAGGCCGGGGCAGCCCGGCGTGATCCGCCCTTGCGCGCTCACGCAGGTCATCTCGGTATAGACGAGCCCCGCGCCCCCCTTGGCCCGCTCGCCAAGATGCACGAGGTGCCAGTCGGTCGGGCAGCCATCCACGGCCTTGTACTGTGCCATCGGCGAGACGACGACGCGGTTCTTCAGCGTCATGCCGCGCAACTTGTAGGGCGCGAACATCGGCGCGCGCACCGGCGCATCCTCGGGCAGCCCGGCCTGCGTCTGGAACCAGCGCTCGGCGCCCCTGAGCCATTCGGCATCGCGCAGGCGCAGGTTCTCGTGGCTGATCCGCTGGCTGCGGGTCAGCAGCGAGTAGTTGAACTGGACGGGATCGAGATCGAGGTAGCGGCCCACCTCCTCGAACCACTCCATCGAGTTGCGCGCCGCCGATTGCAGGCGCAGCACCTCGACCCGGCGCGCCTCCTCGTAGCTCTCGAAAGCGGTGGTGAGATCGGGCGCGCGCGCCACCTCCTCGGCCAGCGCGATCGCGGATTCGAGCGCCAGCTTGGTCCCCGAGCCGATCGAGAAATGCGCCGTCGCGGCGGCGTCGCCCAGAAGCACGATGTTGCCCGTGTACCACCGCTCGCAGAGCACGCGGGGAAAATTGATCCAGGCCGAGCCGCGGATGTGGCGCGCGTTCGACATCAGGGGATGGCCGCCCAGATGCTCGCGGAAGATCTCCTCGCAGGTGGCGATGGAGTCCTCCTGGCTCATCTCGCCGAAGCCCCAGGCGTCAAAGGTCTCGGGCGCGCATTCGACGATGAAGGTCGCGGTGCCCGGCTCGAACTGGTAGGCATGGGCCCAGACCCAGCCATGCCGCGTCTTCTCGAAGATGAAGGTGAAGGCGTCGGCGAAGGTCTGGGTCGTGCCGAGCCATGTGAAGTGGCAGCGGCGCCGGTCGATCTCGGGGCGGAACACTTCTTCGAACTCGGCCCGGCTGCGCGAATTCAGACCATCGGCAGCGACGACGAGATCGTAATCGACCGCGTAGTCCGAAGCCCGCCCCACCTCCGTCTCGAAGCGCAGCTCGACGCCCAGCTCGCGCGCCCGCTCCTGCAACAGGAGCAGCAGCCGTTTGCGCCCGATGCCGCAGAAGCCATGGCCGGTCGAGGTGATGCGGGTGCCGTCCTTGACCACCGCCACATCGTCCCAGTAGGCGAAATGCACGCGGATCGCCTCCGCGGAGACGGCGTCGTTGGCCGCGAGGTTGGCCAATGTCTCGTCCGACAGCACCACGCCCCAACCAAAGGTATCGTCGGCCCGGTTGCGCTCGATCACCACGATCTCATGCGCCGGGTCGCGCAACTTGGCCGATATGGCAAAGTAGAGCCCCGCAGGTCCCCCACCGATGCACGCGATCCTCATGGCCCCTCCCCGAGCTGGTGGAGAGAAGCTAGAAGCGGCCCCGATTCATTTCAAGTATAAAATATATGTGCTTGAAGCATCCAATCCGGCGACGCGCGCCTAGCCCAGCATCTCGTCGATCTCCACCTCGTAGCCCCAGAGCTCGCGCAGGCAGGCCAGCGTCGCCTCACGCTCGCGCGGATCGAGCGGCACCTCGTTGCGCAGCACGTGACGCAGGCGCAGCACCCGGTCGCCCGCGAGATCGGCATCGACCACCTCGATGTCGGGCGAACGGTTCGACAGGTCGTAGCTGCGCGCCAGCGTGTCGCGCAGCGCGTGGTAGCCACCCGCGTCGTGGATCGCGGTGACCTTCATCGCCTCCTCGCTTTCAGCATCGCGCAGCGCAAAAAGCCGCAGGTCGCGCATCACCTTGGGGCTGAGGAACTGCTGGATGAAGCTTTCGTCGCGGTAATTGGCCCAGGCGTCCTTCAGCACGCCGCGCCAGTCGCCGCAGCCCGCGATGGCGGGAAACCACTCGCGGTCCTCGGCCTCGGGCGCCTCGCAGATCCGCTGCACGTCGCGCATCATGGCAAAGCCCAGCGCGTAGGGGTTGAGGCCGGAATAGCCCGGATGATCGTAACGGGGCTGGAACAGCACGCTCGAATGGCTGTGCAGGATCTCCAGCATCGCGCCATCGCCGATCCGCCCCTGTTCGTGCAGCTTGTTGAGGATGTGGAAATGCACGAAGCAGGCGCAGCCTTCGTTCATCACCTGCGTCTGGCGCTGCGGATAGAAATACTGCGCGAGGTTGCGCACGATCCGGAGCACCTGCCGCTGCCATGGTTCGAGCACCGGGCTGTGGCGCTCGAGAAAATAGATCAGGTTCTCCTCGGGCAGGCCGAGCGCGTGGCGGCGCTGCGTGGCGCTGGTCTCGTGGTCCTGCGGGCGGTGTTCCGCCTCGATCCGGCTCCACAGGTAGTGGGCCGCGCGCTCATCCTCCTCGATCCGCTTTTCCGCGCGCTCGGCCTCGGCTCTGAGCGAGGGCTGCGCCGGGCGGCGGTGGCGAAACACGCTCGCGTTCATCAGCGCATGGGCGGCGTCGAGCGTGTGCTCGACCTTGGCCGGGCCGTGCCGCTCCTCGCATTCGCTAAGGAAATTGCGGGCATAATCGAGGTAATCCAGGATGCCGCGCGCGTCGGTCCATTGCCGGAACAGGTGGTTCGACTTGAAGAAATGATTGTGGCCGAAGGCGGCATGGGCGATCACCAGCGCCTGCATCGGCATGGTGTTCTCCTCGAGGCAGTAGCAGATGCAGGGATCGGAATTGATGACGATCTCGTAGGCCAGCCCCTGCGCGCCCTTGGAATAGAGCCGCTCGTGGTGGATGAACTGCTTGCCGAAGGACCAGTGGCGATACATCAGCGGCATGCCGGTGGCGGAATAGGCGTCGAGCATCTGCTCGGTCGAGATGATCTCGATCTGGTTGGGATAGACATCGAGGCCGAGATCCTCGCGCGCGATCGTCTCGATCGCCTCGGTGGTGCGCCTGAGCGTGTCGAAATCCCAATCGGGCCCGTCGAAAAGCAGCTCAGCCATGGGCCACCTCCCCGCGCTTGGCGAAGAGATCGCGAAAGACGGGGTAGATGTCGCCCGCCCCCGACACCCGGCGCATCGCGAAATTGGGCCAGCGCTCGGCCACCTCGCGGTAGGCCATCCAAAGCTCGGTGCCGCGCGCCGCGTCGCGCAGGATGCGCGCCTCGGCCTCGCCGATGATCTCGACATAGGCGAAATGCTGGCAGATCTTCAAAAGCTCGCTTTCGAGCCAGATCTGGCAATCGCGGCTGTCGCCTTGGTAATTGTCGCCGTCCGAGGCCTGGGCCGCATAGATGTTCCACTCCGAGGCGGGATAGCGCTCGGACTGCACCCGGTTCATCTCCGCCAGCGCCGTGGAGACCATGGTGCCGCCGCTTTCGCGCGAATGGAAAAAGGTCTCCTCGTCGACCTCGGAGGCCAGATGCGTGTGACGGATGAAGACGAGATCCACCGTGTCGTAGCGGCGGGTGAGAAACAGGTGCAGCAGCACGAAGAACCGCTTGGCGAGATCCTTTTCGCGCGCCCCCATCGAGGCCGAGACGTCCATCAGGCAGAACATCACCGCCTGCGCGCGCGGCTCGGGCTGAGGCTCGAAATGGCTATAGCGCAGATCGAGCGGATCGAGATAGGGCACGCGTTTGCGATGCGCGGTCAGCGCCTCGATCTCGGCCTGAAGCCGCAGGATCTCCGCACGCTGGGCGGCATCGGGCTCGAACACCGCCTCGAGCGCAAAAAGCCGCTCGCGCAGATCGTCGAGCATCGCGTCCGAGGGCCGGCGCAGAGCGATGCGGCGGCCCATGGCCCGGCGCATGGTGCGGCCGACATTGAGATTGGCCGGCGATCCGGTGACCGAAAGACCGGCCCGGCGCGGCCGCTGCACGGCGCTGCCCGTCAGCGCGCGCTTCACGAGGTCGGGCAGTTCGAGATCCTCGAAGAAGATGTCGAGAAACTCGTCGCGCGACAGCGCGAAGACGAAATCATCCTCGCCCTCGCCATCGGGCGCGCCCTTGCGCCCGGCCCCGCCGCCGCCCGCGGGCGGGCGCTCGATCTCGTCGCCCGCGCGGTATTCGCGGTTGCCCGGCAGCACGCCCTCGCGCGTGCCGCCCTTGGCCGCGTGGCGAAAGCTCGGCTCCGAGAGGCTGTCGCGCGGCACCGAGACATCGGTGCCCGCCTCCATGTCGGTGATGCCGCGCTTGCGCACGCTGGCATCCACCGCCTCGCGCACATGCGCCTTGATGCGGCCGATGAAGCGGCGGCGGTTGGGCGTGCTGCGGCCCTTGGGGTTGAGACGGCGGTCGATGAAATGCGTCATGCCCGCCTCCGCCTCATCCCGCCTTGTTCACCCGCATGTACCATTCGACAAGCCTCCTGACCTGGCGTGGCGTATAGCCCCGCTCGCCCATCCGCTCGACGAACTCGGCGTGTTTGGCATCCGTGTCCTTGTCGCGCTTGGCCCCGAAGCTGACCACGGGCAGAAGATCCTCGACGCGGGAGAACATCCGCTTCTCGATCACCCGGCGCAGCTTTTCGTAGCCGCGCCAGTCGGGGTTGCGCCCCTCGTTCTCGGCCCGCGCGCGCAGCACGAACTTGACCACCTCGTTTCGGAAGTCCTTGGGGTTCGACACGCCGGCGGGCTTCTCGATCTTGGCCAGTTCCGCCTCGAGCACGTCGCGGTCGAACATCTGGCCGGTGTCGGGATCCTTGAAGTCCTGGTCCTCGATCCAGGCGTCGGCATAGGCGATGTAGCGGTCGAACAGGTTCTGACCGTAGTCCGAGTAGCTCTCCAGATAGGCCTTCTGGATCTCCTCGCCGATGAACTCGGCATAGCGCGGCGCGAGGTCGGATTTGAGGTGGTCGAGATAGCGCGCCTCGGTCTCCTCGGGGAACTGTTCGCGCCGCACCGCCTGTTCGAGCACATACATCAGATGCACCGGATCGGCGCCGACCTCGTCGACGTCGTGGTTGATCGTCTCGGCCAGCACCTTGAAGGCAAAGCGAGTGGAGACGCCGGTCATCCCCTCGTCCGCTCCCGCGGCATCGCGGTATTCCTGCAAGCTGCGCGCCTTGGGGTCGGTGTGCTTGAGCGTCTCGCCGTCATAGGTCCGAAGCTTGGCGTAGAGCGTCGAATTCTCGTGGTCCTGAAGCCTCGTGAGCACCGAGAAGCGCGCGAGGATCGGCAGCGTCTCGGGCGCGCAGGGCGCACTGGCCAGCGAGCTTTCGCGCAGCAGCTTGTCGTAGATCCGCGCCTCCTCGGTCGCGCGCAGGCAATAGGGGATCTTCACCACCGAGATCCGGTCGAGGAAGGCCTCGTTGTTGCGGTTGCCCTTGAACTGGCGCCACTCGGCCTCGTTCGAATGGGCGATGATCAGCCCCTGATAGGGCATGGCGCCGATGTTCTCGGTGCCGGTGTAGCTGCCCTCCTGCGTCGCGGTGAGCAGCGGGTGCAGCACCTTGATCGGCGCCTTGAACATCTCGACGAATTCCAGAAGGCCCTGCGTGGTGCGGTTGAGCCCGCCCGAGTAGCTGTAGGCGTCGGGGTCGTCCTGCCCCATGTGTTCGAGCTTGCGGATGTCGAGCTTGCCGACGAGAGCCGAGACGTCCTGGTTGTTCTCGTCGCCCGGCTCGGTCTTGGTGACACCGATCTGGCGCAGCCGCGAGGGCTGCATCCGGACCACCGAGAACCGGCTGATGTCGCCGCCGAACTCCTCCAGCCGCTTGACCGCCCAGGGCGAGATCAGCCCGGTGAGCAGGCGGCGCGGAATGTCGTACTTGTCCTCCAGAAGATCGCCGAACCGCTCGCGGTCGAACAGGCCCAAGGGGCTCTCGAACACCGGGCTGATCTGGTCGCCCGCCTTGAGGACGTAGATCGGCTCCTTTTCCATCAGCGCCTTGAGGATTTCGGCGATGGTCGACTTGCCGCCGCCGACGGGGCCGAGCAGATAGAGGATCTGCTTGCGCTCCTCCAATCCCTGGCTCGCATGGCGGAAGAAGCCGACGATCCGTTCGACCACCTCCTCGTTGCCATAGAGGCTCTCGAAGGCGCGGTAGATCTTGACCGTGCGGTTGAGAAAGATCCGCCCCAATCGCTGGTCGTGGCTGGTGTCCACCAGCTCCGGCTCGCCTATGGCGCGCATCATGCGCTCGGCGGCGGTGGCGCGCACGGACGGGTCCTCCCGACATCGCAGCAGGTATTCCTGCAGGCTCAGCTCCTCGGTGCGCGAGCTGGCGTAGCTTTCGGCGTAGCGGGTAAAGACATCCATCGGCCCATTCTCTCGTCGGTTGGCGCCAATCGGCGCACGTTCCGTCCCTCAGGCGAATCTTTTTCTTTCCATTATATTACGTGGGGGTGGCACATTCGCAAATCACGTAGATTTACGGAACGTCACGTATCATCTTTCGCTGAGGGCCGCGTGAAGCCGTTACCGGCCATAGCCAGCGCCTTTGGCTGGAAGGCGCGCATGCCGTGCGATCCCGGCGGAGCAAGGCGCCGCGCGGGGCGCACAATCTGCGCGACAGGCCGGCCGCGCAGCGGCCCGCCGCCACCACAGCCTTCCGCCTGCCGCCTTTGACGCTCCGCTATGGGCAGATCCGCCCTGCCGTGCCCCCGCTGCGCCGCAACGCAGCGTCACGGATTTCGAAACGCCGCGTCGGCCATGGTATCCGTGCCGGGCGCAAGCCCATGATGAGCCGAGACCAAATTGAAAACACACAAGAAAAGGCAACGGCGATGACGGATGATGACGGGTTGCGACCTCTCTACCTGCTTCTCTTCGCGGCCGGCATCGGCATCCTGACCCTGCTGGCGGCCGGAACGCCGGTCTTCGATACCGTGCGACTTGCCGGACCGACCGACGCTCACGCCGTGACCGAGGGCGTATCGACGCAACACAGATGAAGACCGCTTGGACCGGGGATGCGGCATGGGAACGGTCCCGGAGGGGCCTTCGTACCCGGGCGGCTCGGCACGCGAAGCCCAGAACCTCCCGCGCCTGAACGACAAAGCCCGACACAAGCGCCGTCGATGCGTCGCACTTAGCCGTTCAGGGTGGGCGCGGCAGGGCCGATTGCATGTGCCGCACCTCTTCCAATAGCCTCGGCCCGAGATGGGCAGGTTCAGGAAAAAGTATCCGATGCGACAAGGCACCTTTCCACCCGCTGAAGAGGTGCATACGCCCCGCCCGGCGCTGATCCTCGGCGACGACGGCTCTCGCGGCTGGGGGCCGATCGAACATTTCGCCCGCCTCGCGGCAAGACTGCTCGACCTCGACCTCCAGCGCCCGCCGCTGCAAGGCGCGTCGCGGCTTGCCGCAGTCCGGCAGACCCTCATGCGCCCCCGAAAGGGCCCCGCGCCGGGCGCCATCTACCTAGCCAAATCGCCGGGGGACGTGAAATCCCTAATGGCGCTGGAGCGGTTCGACCGGCCCCGGCGCTTCCGCGCGCTCTGGATCGTCGACAGCTTCTGGACCGAATGGGCGCCCTCGCCCCGGCTGATGCGCCATTTCGACATGGTCATCTACATGCAGAAGGGAGAGGCGCGGTTCTACGAAGACCTCGCGCCGGGGCGGAGCCTCCACCTCGGCTGGGGCTCCGACGTGCTCGATCTCGGCTCAAACGCGGCCGCGCGACCCGTCGACGTCCTGCGGGTCGGACGCCAGCCCCCGGAATGGGAGGAGGATGCGAACAGCCGGGCGGTCTGCGACGCGGCGGGGCTGCGTTTTGCCGGGCGTCCGCCGTTCCTCGCCGATGATCCGGCCGACCCGTCGTCGGGGCATCGCGACCTTTGCGCCCGCTATGCGCAGGCGAAGTTCGTGATGGCGCATTCCAATCTCGCAGCACCCGCCTCCTATACCCATCCACATAAGGAATACCTGACCGGCCGGTGGACCGACGCAATTGCCGCGGGCGCGGTGGTGGCCGGGGTCCAGCCGTTCGGGGACGCCTCCGCCGAGGATCTGCTCTGGCCCGGCGCGACCCTGGATTTCGATCGCATCGACCTGTCCCGCAACGTCGCGGCGCTCCGCGGGGCCGTCGCAGCCTGGTCTCCCACCGTGGCGCGGCAGAATTATCGCCAGGCGCTGGGACGGCTGGACTGGCGTTGGAGGATCAAGGCGCTGGCGGACCGCCTCGACCTCGGAAATCCCGCACTGACCTCGGAGCTTGCCCGTCTCGAACAGGCGATATCGGTCGCGCCGACGGAATAGCGCCGGGCCTTCTGGCAAGGTCCCCGCCGCCGCATCGGCGCGCTGCTCGCCCCAAGGGCTCTGAGAGCAGGGTCCGGCTGGCCCTCGTCTCAGCAAGGGCCGCAGCAGCCACCCCAAGCGAAATTGGGAGAACGCGTTCATGGGGGAAATGGCGGAGCGAGAGGGATTCGAACCCTCGAGACGGTTCCCCGCCTACACACTTTCCAGGCGTGCGCCTTCGACCACTCGGCCACCGCTCCGTTGCGGGCTCAGTAGCCAAGCCGGGCGGGCTTTGCAAGGGCCGTCGCCGCGCAATTTCGCGCGTCGATTGCTACCGGCCCGCCGCTCCCGCATAGTGAGGCGGTAACATCGTGCGAGACCCCAGACTTGATCACCCGACCGTCCCAAGTGCCGCCCCGCCCCGCCACCGATAGAGGCAGGCTCTCGCCGCGCGATCCGCACAGGGTGCAGGATGTGGCCCTTATCATCATCGCCTTCGCGGTGGTGCTGTTTCTGCTGGTGCAGGCGCGCTTTTTGCTGATCTCGCTGGTGACGGCCATCGTCATCTTCTCGCTGATGAGCGACGCGATCAGCTTCATCGCGCGGGCCCGCATCGGGCCGCTGGCCATTCCCAACTGGCTCGCCTCCATCGCCGCCGTCGTCGCCATCGCCGCGGCGCTGCTAACTCTGACCTCGATCGTGCTGGCGCAGATCAACACCGTGCTGCTGACCACGCTGAGCTATGCCGACCGCGCGCCGGAGGCGATCGCCCGGCTGTTCTCGTGGCTGGGCGAGAACACCGAGGCGGCGGTGCTCAACTCGGTGCAGACGGTGGAATTCGGCGGCTACATCCGCACGCTGGCCAGCCAGGCGGGCAACCTGATGCAGGGCACGGTGCTGGTCATCCTCTTCGTCGGCTTTCTCTTCGCCGAACGGGTGTGGTTCTCGACCAAGCTGGTGAATTTCGTGGGCGACCCGGTGCAGGCCGACCGGGTGGGCCGGATCATCGGCTCGATCATCCGCCGGGTGAACCGCTACCTCGCGGTCAAGACGGTGGTCTCGCTGATGACCGGCGTCATGGTCTGGGCGCTGGCGGGGCTCTTCGGGCTCGATCTCGCGGTGCCGCTGGGCATCCTCACCTTCATGCTCAACTACATCCCCAACATCGGCTCGATCGTGGCGACCGCTCTGGTGGCGCTGGTGGCCTATGTGCAGCTCGGCGATCCGGCGATGACGGGGGCGATCTTCGCGATCACCGGGGTGATCCAGTTCATCAACGGCAACGTGCTCGACCCGATGATGATGGGCCGCGCGCTCAGGCTGTCCTCCTTCGGGATCATCATCAGCCTCGCCTTCTGGGGCGCGGTCTGGGGCATTCCGGGGATGTTCCTGTCGGTGCCGATCACCGTGGCGGCGATGATCGTCTGCTCGGAGATCCCGGCGCTGCGCCCCGTGGCGATCCTTTTGTCGCGCGAGGGGCTGCCGGAGCCCGAGACCGAGGCACGCGACGCCGCGCCCCATGCAAGGGCGGCCGAATAGGCCGACCCGGCCAGCGAAGCGGCGGGGGCCTCAGCCCTCGCCTTCACCCCGATCTCGCAGCGCCTCGGGGTTCTTGAGCCACAGGTCCTGCTGCGGGAAGGGGATCTTGATCCCCTCGGCCTCGAAGCGCCGCGCGATGTCGTTGTTCATCTCGGACTGCACCGCCACGACGAAGTTGATGTCGCGCAGGATCGCCCGGATCTCGAACTCCAGCCGCGACGGCCCGAAGGCGCGGAACAGCACCGCAGGCGCCGGGTTGGCGAGCACTAGCGGGTGATCCTCGGCGATCTCCTGCAAGATCTCCTGCACGCGCACCAGATCGCTGCCGTAGGCCACGCCCACCGGCACGATCACCCGGCCCACCGAATTGCCGCGGGTCCAGTTGGTCACCTGGTTCGAGACGAGATCGGCGTTGGGCACGATCACATCCGTGCGGTCGAAGGTCTCGATCCGGGTCGATCGCACAGAGATGTCGCGCACGTAGCCCGACTGCCCGCCGACCTCGATCCAGTCGCCCTCGCCAATGGGCCGCTCGATCAGCAGGATGATGCCCGAGACGAAGTTCGACACGATGTTCTGCAGACCGAAACCGATGCCGACCGAAAGCGCACCGGCAACGATGGCGAGGTTCGACAGATCGAGCCCGGCGGTGGTGATCGCCAGGAGCGCCGCGGTGGTGATGCCGACATAGCCCAGCCCTACGGCGACGGCGTTCTGGCCGCCGAGATCGAGCTTTGTGCGCGGCAGCACCACCGAGCGCAGCACCCGCTGCACCAGCCGCGTCAGCGCGTAGCCGATCACGAAGATCACCAGCAGCCACAGAAGATCCGTGGGCTGAAGCCGGGTGTCGCCGAAGGAATAGCCCTCGCGAAAGCGGGTCCAGACCTCGGCCAGATCCTCGGGTCGCGCGCCCCAGATCAGCGCCAGCACCGGCAAGGCGGCGAGGATCAGGAACAGCCCGATCAACACCGGCACCAGAGCGTCGCGCGCCAGATCCTCGGATCCGGTGGCCACGGTCCACAGGTCGAAGACGAGGCGCTGGAGCAGCACCAGCACGCCGATCAGCGTCATCGTCTTGATCGCGGGCACCAGGAGCGCCTCGGAAAGCGCGGCATAGCCCAGCACCGAGAGCACCGGCGCGACCACCGCCACGGCCATCGCCAGCTTGCCCAGAAGCGACAGGAGTCCCTGCCGGAAGCCGGTGGTGTCGCGCCGCGCGGCCTCGGGCTGCGGCATCTGCGGGGTGGTGGCGGGCGCGCTGTCTCGGGTGACCCCCGCCAACGTGCGACCCAGAAGAAACAGCGGCACCGCGACCAGAAGCTGCAAGGGGAACAGAAGCGCCGCCTCGGCGCCGTCGGGGGCATCGGCGCTGGCGATCACCGCCTGCGACAGCTGCGCCAAGGCAATGGCCCAGCCCAGCAGCATCACCTGCCGCCGCGCGCGGATCTGCCGCGCAAGCGCGATGCCCGCGATCGGCTGCGCCGCCTCGGGGCCGAAGAACTGCCCGGCCATCCAGCGCGCCAGCAGCACCGCGAACCCCGCCACCGGCAGCACCATCAGCACCGCCCCGGCCCGCGGCCCGTCCACCCCGGCCAGATCGAGCGCCCGCGCGATCAGCACCAGCCCGGCGAAGGGCAGCGCCACCTGCCCCAGCGACACGCCGAAGGCCATCGCGCGCGAACCGCGCCTGTCGGCTTCGAGGATGCGGCGGCGCAGGCGGCGGGCCCAGAGCCCGGCGCGCATCAAAAGCCCGCCGACCAGCCCCAGAAGCAGCGC
>NZ_JAMYXC010000115.1 GCF_024159025.1 Limimaricola litoreus | reverse complement strand
ATCGTCAGCGTTGACCTGCGGCTGAACGAGCCGCGCTATGCCTCGCTGCCCAACATCATGAAGGCCAAGAAGAAGCCCTTGGACGAGAAGACGGCGGCCGATTACGGCGTCGACGTCTCGCCCCGGCTTGAGGTCGTCAAGACCGCCGAGCCGCCGGAGCGCAAGGCGGGGATGATGGTCGGTTCGGTCGACGAGCTGGTCGAGAAGCTCAAAGATCTGGGGGTGGTGTGATGAGCGTTCTTCTTCTGGCCGAGGTCACCGACGGCGAACTGAACCACGACGCCACCGCTCGCGCCGTCGCCGCCGTGGCGCCGCTTGGCGATGTGACGCTCTTGTGCGTGGGCGCGAAGGCGAAGGACGCGGCGAATGCGGCGGCTTCGATCGACGGTGTCGCAAAGGTGCTCTGCGCTGAGGACGCGCTCTATTCGCACCGTCTCGCCGAGCCGGTCGCGGCACTGGTGGCGCAGCTGGCCGAGGGGCATGAGCACGTGGCGGCCCCCGCGACCACAGACGCCAAGAACATCATGCCGCGCGTCGCGGCACTTCTGGACGTGATGATCATCCCCGACGTTCTGGCGATCCACGAGGATGGCGCCTTCGACCGCCCGGTCTATGCCGGCAACGCCGTGCAGACGGTGAAGTCGAAGGACGCGACCAAGGTCTTCACCATCCGCACCACCGGCTTCGAGCCCGCGGGCGATGGCGGGTCGGCCTCGGTCGAGGACGTGGCCGCCGCATCCGATCCCGGACTGTCGTCCTGGGTCGAGGACAAGCTGGCCGAAAGCGACCGGCCTGAGCTGACAAGCGCGGGCATCGTCGTCTCGGGCGGGCGCGGCGTCGGCTCGGAGGAGAACTTCGCG
>NZ_JAMYXC010000202.1 GCF_024159025.1 Limimaricola litoreus | reverse complement strand
TTCATCAGCACGCCCTCGCCGCCCCCGGCGATCAGCCGCGCGCCCTTTTGGGTGGCGTCCTCGATCAGGCCGCGAACCCGCTCGGCGGCGGCGGCGTCGATCATCGCGCCGAGCGGGTGGGCGGCCTCTTCGGGGTCGCCCGCGGTCAGGCTCTCGACCTTGGCGGCGAGCTTTTCGACAAAGGCGTCGGCCACGGCATCGACGACGATGATCCGCTCGGTCGACATGCAGATCTGGCCCTGGTTCATGTAGGCGCCAAAGCCCGCGGCGGCGACTGCGGCGTCGAGATCGGCGTCATCGAGCACGATCATCGGGGCCTTGCCGCCCCGCTCCAGCAGCGCGGGCTTGAGGTGACGCCCGCAGCTTTCGGCGATGATCCGGCCCACACGGGTCGAGCCGGTGAAGTTCACGCGCCGCACCGCCGGATGGACGATCAGCGTCTCGACGATGCCGGGGGCATCCTCGGGCGCGTTGGAGATCGCGTTGACCGCGCCGGCCGGAAAGCCTGCCTCGGCCACCGCCTCGATGATCAGCGCATGGGTGCGCGGGCACAGCTCGGAGGTCTTCATCACCACGGTGTTGCCGCAGGCCAGCGGCGTCGCAATGGCGCGCACGCCGAGGATCACCGGCGCGTTCCACGGCGCCATGGCGAGCACGACGCCCGCGGGCTGGCGCAGGGCGTAGGCGGTGGTGCCGGGGCGGTTCGAGGGAATGATCTCGCCCTTGACCTGGGTGACGAGCCCCGCCGCCTCGATCAGCATCTCGCCCGCCAGCATGCAATTGAAGCGCGCCCAGGCTTCGGTCGCGCCGGTCTCTGCCTTCATCGCGGCAACGATGGCATCCGATTTCGCGGCCAGCGCCTCGGCGGCGGCGAGCAGCGTCCGGC
>NZ_JAMYXC010000187.1 GCF_024159025.1 Limimaricola litoreus | reverse complement strand
CCGATCTAAGAGACCCTGGCCGAGGCGCGCGCCTCGGAGGCCGCGCTCGACCGGGCCGCGCGTGAAAGACTGCAGATCGCGCTGCGCTGGGCGGGGGTCTATGATGCCGGCATCGACGGCGCCTTCGGCGCGGGCACCCGCGCCGCCATGGCCGAATGGCAGCGGCAGAACGGCCATGACGCCACCGGCGTGCTCACCTCGGCGCAGCGCGCATCGCTGATCGACGCCTATGAGGCGGTGCTCGAAGGGCTCGACCTCAAGCCGGTGCGCGACGCGCAGGCCGGGATCGAGATCGAAATGCCGACGGCGCTTGTGGCGCGCGGCGAGGTGCGTCCGCCCTTCGTCTCCTATGCGCCCAGCGGCGATCTGCCCGTGCAGGTGCTGCTGATCTCGCAGCCCGGCGACGCGCGCCGCCTCGCGGGGCTCTACGAAATCATGCAGACGCTGGAGATCGTGCCGCCCGAGGGCGCGCGCGGTCTCGACGCGCGCAGCTTCGTCATCGAGGGCGCGGACGAGACGCGCGCCACCCATGTCGAGGCAACCCTGATCGACGGCGCGATCAAGGGCTTCGCGCTGGTCTGGCCCGCGAATGACGAGGCGCGCCGGACGCGCGTGGTCTCGCGCATGGCGGCGAGCTTCAAGAGCCTGGCGGAGGTGCTTGAGCCCGGCGCGGTTCCCGCCGACGAGGCGCAATCGGTCGATCTCGTCTCGGGGCTGCAGGTGCGCAGGCCGCTGCGCGAGCGCGCGGGCGTCTTCGTCGACGCGGCGGGCAGCGTCGCCACCACGGTCGAGGCGATCGCCGATTGCGGCGATGTCGCGATCGACGGCATCCGCGGCGCGACCGTGCTGATGCAGGATGCGGGCTCGGGGCTGGCGCTGCTGCGCCCCG
>NZ_JAMYXC010000182.1 GCF_024159025.1 Limimaricola litoreus | reverse complement strand
CCCTGCGCCGAAAGCAGGAAATCGACGAACTGCGCCGCCGCGCGCGGCTGGCCCGCCGTCGCCGGGATCATCGCGGCGCGCGACAGCACCAGCGTGTAATCGCGCGGCGCGATCACCCCGAGCCGCGCGTCGCGCCGCGCGCGCACCAGCGCATAGGAGCCCAGCACGTTGTAGGCCACGAGGTAGCGCCCCTCGGCCACGCCGTCGATGATCTCGGCCGAGCAGCAGGTGGCGATGGCGCCCGAGCGCCCGAAGCTCTCCATCAGCCCGCCGAAGGTCGTGGCTTCCATCGAATCCGCGAAGGCGAAGAGAAAGCCCAGACCCGAACGCTCGATGTCATAGGTCGCGACGCGGCCGCGAAACGGGCTTTCGGTCGGACGCAGCAGGTCGAGCAGATCGAAGCGCGAGCGCGGCACCTGCGCGGGCGGCACCAATCGGCGGTTGTACACCATCACCGCCGGTTCGCGGGTGACACCCCAAAGCTCGTCGCGCCAGATCAGCGCATCGGGCAGGGCGGCGGTGAACGCCGAGCGATGCGGCCGCGCGCAGCCCTCGTTCACGAGGTCCACCATCTGGTGCACCGCCGAGGAGATCACCAGATCCGCGCCCGACCGCCCGGCGGCGCAATCGGCCGATTGCAGGCCGTAGAGCGCGTTCGACCCCCATTGCTCATAGGCGATGCGCAGGCCGGGGCGGGTGGCCAGAAAGCTCTCGATCACCGGGCCCAGCACGACGATGTCGGTGGTCGAGCGCAGGCGCAGCACTTCGGTCGCGGCCTCTGGCCCGAAATCGCGCGTCAGCTCCTGCGCGCGGGCGGGGGCGGCGAGCAGCATAAGCGCCATGAGGGCGGCGCGGATCATGCGCCGAGCCTCGGCAGCGTCAGCGCCGCCTCGAAGCCATCCGCGCCGGGGCCGAGCCGC
>NZ_JAMYXC010000283.1 GCF_024159025.1 Limimaricola litoreus | reverse complement strand
GGCTTGGCGCGCAGCGTCGGTGCGGCCTCGGTCGGGTCCTCGGGCCAGGGGTGGCGCGGATAGCGGCCGCGCATGTCCTTGCGCACGTCCGAATAGGAGCTGGCCCAGAAGCCGGGCAGGTCGTCGGTGACCTGCACCGGGCGGCCTGCGGGCGACAGCAGCGTCATCTTCAGCGGTGTGCCGCCCACGGTCGGGTGCCGCGTCACGCCGAAGACCTCTTGCAGCCTGAGCGAGACCTCGGGCACCGCGCCACCGTAATCGATCGGCACCTGCCGCCCCAGCGGCGTGGTAAAGCCCGGCGGGGCTTCGCGGTCGAGGGTCTGGGTCTGGTCCCAGTCGAGCATCGCTTTCCACGGGCCCAGAAGGTCGAACCCTTTCCAGTCGCCCGCGCTGCGCACACCGCCCAGAAAGGGCAGCAGCCAATCCTCCAGCGTCTCCATCAGCGCCGCGTCCGAGAGGTCCGGAAGGTCGGTGCCGCCCGCCCGCACCAGCATCACCCGCGCGCGGAACCGTTCGGCGGCGGGCGAAGGGCGCAGGCCGAGCTGGCGCACGCCGGTCAGCATGGCGCGCGCCACCGCCTCTTCGGGCGCGTCGCGCCAGATCCGGTCCGAGAGCGCCAGCGCGCCGAGCCGCTCCTGCAGCCGCGCCACGACCCGGTTCTCGCGCTTGGACCAATCGCACAGGGCGACCTCCTCGATCCGATCCGCGAAGATCTCGCGCAGCTCGGCCTCCTCGATCCGCGCGGCCATGCGGATCTTCGCCTCCGGCACGTCGTCCGACAGATCCGTCGCCACGATCAGCCGCGCGCCTGCCAATGCGTCATTCGCCGCCATCACCGCGCCGCGCCCGCCCGAGAGCAGCCAGCGCGGATCGTCGCCGGGGCGTCTCAGCCCGATCCTGTCGGGATAGGCCAGCGCCGCCATGGCGCCGGGCGACATCTCGGGGCCCTGCGCGCGGCCGCGCGACAGGCGCTTGGTCTC
>NZ_JAMYXC010000019.1 GCF_024159025.1 Limimaricola litoreus | reverse complement strand
GCCGCCACCGCAGCGCCGTGTTCGGGCGGCATGGAGTAGCTCGCCCGCGCGATCCGCTCCAGCGTCGGGGCGACCCGCGACAGTGCGGCGGCGTCCGGCCCCACCACCATCGCCGCGCCGGTGCGGTCGCAATAGAGACCCATGTTTTTCGAACAGCTCGCCGCGACCAGCACGGTCGGGTTCTCGTCCACCACGCGACGCAGCCCCGCCGCATCGGCCTCCATACCATCGCCGAAGCCCTGATAGGCCATGTCGACCAGCGGGATCAGGCCGCGCCGGGCGCAGAAGGACGAGATCTCGGCCCAGTGTTCGGGGCGCATGTCGATGCCGGTCGGATTGTGACAGCAGCCATGCAGGATCACGACGTCGCCGGGCCTAGCGGGAGCAAGATCCTCGAGCATCGCGGAAAGATCGAGACCCTGCGCTTCCTCGCGCAGCCGGTAGGTCTCGAAGCCCAGGCCAGGCGCGGTCATCAGCGGACGGTGGTTGACGTAGCCCGGATCGCTCGACCAGACCGTGGCCCCGGGCGTGGCGCGCGCCACCAACTCGGCCAGAAGCCGCAGCGCCCCGGTGCCGCCGACGCTCTGCATCGTGTACTGCCGCGCCAGCCGGGCAGGCGCGGCGCCCAGGAGGAGCCGCGCCATGCCGGCGTTGAAATCGGCATTGCCCGACAGCGCGCGGTAGGCCTTGGACAGCCCCGCCTCGGCCAGCCGCGTCTCGGCGGCGCGGACGGCCTCCAGAACCGGCGTCGTGCCGCTCTCGTCGCGGTACATGCCGACCACGAGGTCCATCCGCTCGGGGCGGGGGTCGGCGCGGTAGGCCGAGATCAGGCTCCACAGCGGATCGGGGCTGGCGGGGGGCAGATGGGCGAGCATGGGCGAACTCCTGTCCGAATGGGTCAGCAACGGGTGGCGCGGTAGACGCCGAAGGTGACGAGCGCGATGCCCGCGACGGCGAGGGGGGTGAGCGCCTCACCCAGAAGCGGCAC
>NZ_JAMYXC010000253.1 GCF_024159025.1 Limimaricola litoreus | reverse complement strand
AGGTCGCGGCCCAGCCCGACGGTGATCGCGCCGAATTCCACCGCCCCGCCCGCGAGGCTGTCGGCCACGCGGGCCTCGATCCGCGCGGTGGCCCAGCTCGGCACATGGACGTCCAGCGCCGGAACGAAGAGCGCGAGCGCGGCGAGCAGCGCCAGCGGCAGCATCGCCACCGACAGCGCCAGCCCCAGGGCGGAGCCCAGCCAGCGCTGCAATGCCCCTACCGGCCCGCGGCCGCGCGGGGGGCTCGGGGATGCGTGTCGCGACCTGATCGAATGCATCGGCAAGACAGGCCATGGCCCCTTGATTTCATCGCCCGCAGCGTAGATGCCTGAGGCCCCGAGGGCCACCGTCGCCCGATCACGCAAGCGAGGATGCGCCATGAGCGACACGATGCCGTCCCCCCGGCCAGAGCCGGGCCAGCCCGCCCCCGATTTCGCCCTGCCGCGCGACGGCGGCGAAGAGGTGCGGCTCTCGAAGCATCTGGGCGCGCCGGTGGTGCTCTATTTCTACCCGCGCGACGATACTTCGGGCTGCACCCGCGAGGCGCAGGGCTTCACCGAGCTGGGGTCGGATTTCGAGCTTCTGGGCGCGCGGGTGTTCGGCGTGTCCAAGGACACGGTGGCCAAGCATGAGAAGTTCCGCGACAAATACGGGCTGCGCGTGACGCTGTTGTCGGATGCCGAGAGCGACGTCTGCGAGCGTTACGGCGTCTGGGTCGAGAAGAAGATGTATGGCAAGACCTTCATGGGGATCGCGCGCAGCACCTTCCTGATCGATGCGCAGGGCCGCATTGCGCGGGTCTGGCCACGGGTGAAGGTCGAAGGGCACGCGGCCGAGGTTCTCGACGCGGTGCGCGCGCTGTGAGCCGCACGCTGACCGAACTGGCGGTCGAAGTGCTCACGACCGCCGACGGGCGCGAGAAGACCGCGCGCAGCCATGCCGCCGCCAAGCTCTGGCGCGACAGCCGCGCCGCCGGCGCGCCGCTCGCCATCGGCGCGGCCATGCCCCCC
>NZ_JAMYXC010000102.1 GCF_024159025.1 Limimaricola litoreus | reverse complement strand
TGGATACCCCCGCTTGCGCAAGCGGCTTCGTGGCTCCCGAGGACAAGTGACCGGCTGCGAACATGTGTAAGGCCTTTGCGTGCGGCCCTGCATGCGCCGCTGGCCAGTATGGAAATGCGCGGATGGAGGCCATTCCAAAACTACGAGCTCAAGGCTCTCTGCCTCTCACTGGTTTGCTCCACCCTGATCCACCGATCCTTGCTCATACGGGATCAGTGCGCCACTTGCGTCACCGACGCTCCTGACAGGGGACGATCAGCAGACCGCCCCTTCAGGATCTCTGTAAACCTCCTTGCGTGTCATGACCGCCCAGACAATCCGGGCAAGCTTGTTTGCCAAGGCGATGGCGATCACCATCCGCGGCTTGTTTGGCAGCATGCGGGCGAGCCAGGAGCCCGGTTTGCCGCCGTTCCGTCCCTTCCAGTGAATGATCGACATCGCTCCGCTGATCAGCAATCGACGAATGTCGCGCTGCCCCATCTTCGTCGTTCGCCCAAGACGCTGCTTGCCACCGCTCGAATGCTGTCGTGGGACGAGCCCAGCGGAAAAGTCCCGGCCGCGCTGGAACGTCTCCAAGGCCGGCGCAAAGGCTTTGATCGCCATGGCCGCCACAGGCCCCACGCCAGGTATAGTGCGCAGGCGCTGCGCCACCTCGTGCATTCGAGAATGCTCCTCTATGCGCCGCTCCAAAGCTGCAATTTCGGAGGCAGCTCGAGCGAGCCTGTCCAGGTAGAGATTGCCGACCTCGCGGACTGAGCTCGGCAGGTTATTCGCGGTGTCCTCCAAGGCCCTGATGAACGGATCGACCGAGCGGCGCCCCCCCGGCACGATGACCCCGTGCTCGGCCAGATGAGCCCGCAACGCATTTACCAGCTGGGTTCTCTGCATGACCAGAAGCTCCCGGGTCCGGAACAGCATGGCGAGAGATTGCTGCTCGCTGGACTTGACCGGCACCGTGCGCATCGACGGCCTCATGGCTGCTTCGACGATGGCCTCGGCATCATTCGCGTCGTTTTT
>NZ_JAMYXC010000249.1 GCF_024159025.1 Limimaricola litoreus | reverse complement strand
GCACCTCTGACGCTGGTGGCGATCAGCGCGGCGGCGGCGGCGGCGCTGGCGCCGCTGGGTGGACGTCTCGTCACCGCCTCGCGCCCGGACGCCGAGGCGATGATCGACGCAACCCTCGGCGCCCTTGCGACGTTCGGTAGCACGGACCCTGCGGACGGCAGCAGCGCTTGAGGCCTCGCACGGGGCGGGCTAGGGTCTGCAAATGCCGTGGCGGCATGAATAAAACCGACGCGGTCGGGGACGGAAGGGACAGGGCATTGGCACGCAAGACGACAGGCACCCCCGGCAGGCCGGCCGGCGCAAAGACGGGCACGAGAACGAACGGCAAGCCGGAGACGCCCGGCGCGACGTCTGGCACGACGCCCGAGACCGGCACGTCGCCCGCCGCCCCCGGCACCGCCCCCACGCCCCCGAAGACGGACGACAAGGGCCCGAGCGCCCCGACGCCCGAGACCGCTTCCGCCGCAAAGTCGGAGGCCGGCTCCGAAGGTTCGGCCAAGCCGCGTCCGGCGAGCGCCGCGGTAGATATCGGCACGACCTCCCGCACGACCTCCAGCACCGCAGCCGCGCCGAGCAGCGCGGGCGGCGTGCCCGCCGTCAAGCGCGCGGCGCGCAGCGAGGAGAGTGCAGGCACCGAAAACACGCAGGCCAAGCCCGCTGCTTCGGAAACCGCTGCCGCCAAGCCGCGTGATCCTGCGACCGCCGCGACCACCGCGCTTGCGCCGCGCAAGTCCGGCGGGCTTGGCGCCGGGCTGATCGGCGGGCTGATCTCTGCGGGGCTGGTGCTCGGCGCGGGCTGGCTCTGGCTCGACCGCAACCCGCGCGCCGATGAGTTCGACACCCGTCTCGCCGCGCTGGAGCGCGACACCGCGCCCTTGGCCGACGAGATCGAGGGGCTGCGCGGCGAGACCGAAACCCGCCTGTCGGACATCGACACCCGGCTCGGGACGACCGAGACCGGTCTTGCCGATCTGACCGCGCTCGTCCGAAATTCTGTCAGCGGTGTCGAGGATCGTCATTCGTCCGTTTATGACATCGAACGCCAGATGCTCAGTCCC
>NZ_JAMYXC010000008.1 GCF_024159025.1 Limimaricola litoreus | reverse complement strand
GTCGGAGCCCGGCCCGGCCTCGCCCGGGGTGACCAGAAGCGGCAGATGCGTGCCGCCGATGATCTCGGCGCTGGTGAGGCGGGCCGGATCGGGGGCGGTGCCGTCGGCGCCGTGCAGGAACAGGGTCTCTTCGCCGTAATCGAGCCGCAGCGCCGCGCCCTGGGCGCGCAGGGTGAGCTGCGAGACATCGCGCAGCATGGCCCATGACGACAGGTCGAGCCGGTCGGTGCCCTGCTCGAAATCGGTGATGGTGTCGGTGCGGCCATCGGCGTCGAGCACGAAGAGATCGGCCCCCGCCCCGCCGGTAAGCCGTTCCGCACCGCCGCCGTCGCGCAGGACGTCATCGCCCGCACCGCCGCGCAGGATGTCGTTGCCGCTGCCGCCCGCGTGCAGCCGGCCGCCGCGCAGATCGAGCCTGAGCCGGATCACGCCCGGCTCGCTCGCGGAAGCCGCGAAGATGTCGAGCCCGTCGCCCGCGCCGCGCAGCGCCAGCGCCGAGATGTTGGCAAGGCCCGCGGCGGTGCTGTCGGCCAGATGCGCCAGCGCCACCAGCCGCCCGCCGGGCAGAAGCTCGTGCACCGAAATGCCGTCGTCGGCGCCGCCCGAAACCACGAAGCCGCGGCCCGCGTGGCGGATCGTGGCCAGCGCTGCGACGCCCCCAAAGCGGCTGTCGCGGTCGTCGATCAGGTGATCGGTGACGGTGAGCCCGCCATCGGCGCCGATCCGCATCACGCTGAGCGAGCCACTGCCCGCGGCCCCCAGCACGAGATGGGGCGTTCCGCTCAATGTCAGGCTCTCCATCACGGTCGGGGCCGAGACCCACAGCCCCTCCGCCGTGCCGATGTCGCCCTGCACCGAAAGCGCGCCGTCGCGCCCGACCGAAAGCGTGGTGACCGCCGGCTCCGCCCCGCCGATGGCGGCGAAGAGAAAGGCGCGCTCGCCGATCTCGGCCGAGGCCAGCGCAGTGACGGCTTCGAGCCGCGTCGCGGCGCCGTCGGGGGTGACGCCCGCGCCCTGCGCAGCGCCGCTGTCGGACAGGCGCATCGCGTGGCGGGTCAGGCTGGCGCGGAC
>NZ_JAMYXC010000210.1 GCF_024159025.1 Limimaricola litoreus | reverse complement strand
GGCGATCGAGGCGCGCGGCATCACGCTGCGCGAAGAGGCCGAAGGGCCATTGCGCCGCTTCGACGCCGAAAGCCGGACCCTGACCCTGTCGTCTCGCGCGCCGCGCGCCACGCGGCGGTTCCAGCTTCTGGTGCAGCTCGCGCTGACCGAGCACAGCCAGCTGATCGAGGCCACGCTCGATCTGGGGCGGTTCGAGCCCGGCCCCGCGCGCGACATTGCGCGGATCGGTCTGGCCAACTATTTCGCGGGCGCGGCGCTGATGCCTTACACCGCTTTCCTCGATGCCGCGCAGAAGACGCGGCATGACCTCGAACTGCTGGCCGAACGCTTCGGGGCCAGCCTCGAACAGGTGGCGCACCGGCTTTCGACGCTGCAGCGCCCCGGCGCGCGCGGCGTGCCCTTCTGGTTCGTGCGGGTCGATCAAGCGGGCACGGTGACCAAGCGCCATTCCGCGACACAGCTGCAATTCGCGCGCTACGGCGGCGCCTGCCCGCTGTGGAACGTGCATCAGGCCTTCGAGACGCCGACGCGGTGGTTGCGCCAGCTCGCCGAGACGCCGGACGGGGTGCGCTATCTGTCGCTGGCGCGCGACATCAGCGGCGGCGGCGGGGCCTGGGGCGCGCCGGTGCGGCGCTTCGCGATCGGTCTGGGCTGCGAGGTGCGTCACGCGCGTGAGCTGGTCTATGCCGACCACATGGACCTCGAATCCGCCGAGGCTTTCGAGCCCATCGGCATCTCCTGCCGGATCTGCGAGCGCACGAACTGCCACCAGCGCGCGGTGCCGCCGCTCGAAGGCCGGTTGAAGATCGACGCCGATCACAGGCAGGACCTGCCCTACCGGCTGGAGTAAGCCGCCGCGCCGCGGCGGGGCGGTTTCTTACCCATACCCCAGCATATCCCCGGTCAGCCGCGCGAAGCAGCGCAGCCCGGTCTCGATCAGCGCGTCGGGAAAGTCGTAATCCGGGTTGTGCAGATCGGGCCGATCCCGCCCCGCACCCAGCAGCATGAGCGCCGCCTTCGCCCCATCCGCGAAGCGGCCGAAATCCTCGGAGGCGCGCATCGGCTGCCCCCGTGGGCCGTGCGGCACGGCCTCGGCCTCCAGTGCGGCGGCGAGACGGGCCACGGCCTCCGCGTCGTTTTCGCAATGGCGAAACACGTCATGATGCGTGATCGCAAGCCCGAGGCCGTGGTGCTCCGCCGCCTGCCGCGCCAGCGCCTCGGCCTGCTCGACCAGCCCGGCCATCCGCGCATCCGTCAGGCTGCGCAGCGTGACGAAGAGCTCGGCCTCGCCCGGCGCGATGCCGAAGGCGGGCGCGCCCATCCGGGCATGGGTGACCGTGACGAGAGCAAACTCCGGATCTTCGATGCCGCCCGCGCCAAGCGCGGTCAGCGCCGGCATCAGCGCGCTGATCGCCGCCATGGGCGAGCGCCCTGTCTCGGGCTGCGAAGCATGGGCGGTCCGCCCCGTGAGCGCGATCCGCATCCCCCGCGAGGCACAGGCCGCCGGGCCGGACCGCAGCGCCGCATGGCCCAGCGGCAAGCCCGGCATGTTGTGCAGCGCAAAGGCCCAGTCCGGCGCGATCCGCGCAAAGGCCGGATCGGCGATCACCGCGGCCGCGCCTTGGCCGTCCTCTTCAGAGGGTTGGAACAAAAGCACCGCGCGGCCACGGCAGGGACGATGCCGCCCCAGCAGTTCGGCCATGCCCGCGAGGATCGCCATATGCCCGTCATGGCCGCACAGATGGCCCTTGCCCGGCACGGTCGAGCGCCAGTCCGGCGTGCCCGTCTCCTCGATCGGCAGCGCGTCGAGCTCGCAGCGCAACAGAAGGGTGGGGCCGGACGCTGCGCCCTCATAGACGGCGGCGACCCCGTGGCCGCCGAGACCGGTCAGCAGCGCATCGGGGCGCGTCCTCTCCAGCCGTTCCGCGACGCGCGCCGCCGTCGCGGCCTCCTGTCCCGACAGCTCCGGTTGCCTGTGCAGCGCGCGCCGCCACGCGGTCAGATCGGCCAGGGCAGCGGCGTCGAGCCGGGGCGTGTCGTTCACGGTCATGGCTCACTCCTCGCGCCTGCGGTCCGACCCATGGTGCAGGCGCTCAAATGGCTGCGCAACCCGCGGCGCGTCGGCTGGGCAGAGGTGTTCGAGGTGGCTCTCCCCAGCCTGCTGATCGGCACGCATCGCCAGGCAGGGGACCGGACCGGGGGGCCATGCCGCGCATCCGGTGCTCGCGGCATCATAGGACCACCCATGACCTACGGGGCGAGCACTACCCTCGGCAGAACCAGTCGATGCCATTGCCGAAATTAGATCGGCGCAGCGCAAAATTTGTTCTTTATTGGAATGCAAGGCCCCCGCATCATCCTCCAGATGGCCGGCGTCGGGAGGGGCGGCGGCAATCGAAACAGGGAGAGGTCACAATGCCGAATACGAGAGTCACCAAGCGCCGGTTTCTGCAATACGCCGGGGGCATGGCCGCCGCCGCCGGGCTGCCTGCCGTCATCGGGGTCGGGCCGGCCTCTGCCGCCGGGCTGAAAACGGTCGAGATGCAGCTTGGATGGCTCGCCTCGAACGGGCTTCTGGGAGAGGTCGTGGCGCAGGCCAAGGGATTCTACGAAGAAGAGGGGCTCGAGCTGAAGATCACGCCGGGGGGCCCGAACGTCGATGGCGTGGGCTCCGTCGCGGCGGGCCGTGCCGAGGTGGGGCAGATCTCGTCGAGCCCTTCGGTCATGCTGGCGCGCGCCGCGGGCATCCCGATCAAGGCCTTCGCCGCGGGCTACCAGAAGCACCCGTTCACCTATTTCTCGCTGCCCGACAATCCGATCCGCGAGCCCAAGGACATGGTCGGCCAGACCATCGCCACCCAGCCCACCGCGCATATCCTGTTGAAGGCGCTGCTGGCGGCCAACGACCTCTCCGAGGATGACGTCGAGATCGTCAACATGGGCTCGGACATGAACCAGCTGATGACGGGCCAGGCCGCCGCCGTCACCGGCTGGCTGACCAACACCGCGGCGCTCGACGTGCTGGGCGAGGAGCGGGTCGATCTGATGCTCTGGGACGCGGGCATCCAGCTTTATGCCACCGTCTACTACGCCACCGACAAGACGATCGAGAATGACGCGGAGGCGCTCGCGGGCTTCACCCGCGCCACGGCGCGCGGTTGGCACCATGTCCGCGAGAACCCCGAGGAGGCGGTCGACCTGCTTGTCAAAGCCTATCCGAACATGAGCCGCGAGGCCGAGCTGCGCGCGGTCGATCAGGTGCTCGACTTCGTCTTCACCGAGGACACGGCCGACAGCGGCTGGGGCACGATGAACCGCGAGAAATGGGAGGCGCAGCTCGCCGCCTATGCCGATCTGGGCCAGTTCGACGGCGATGCGCCGACGGTCGACGAGGTGATGACGCTCAAGATCCTCGAGATGACCGCAGACGCGCGCAAAGAGGTCTCGTGATGGCCGCGGCAGAGCTTCACACGGCAGCGGGGAACCCCGCTGCCACCCCCGACCCCGGCGCGATCCGGGTCGAGAATGTCGATGTCACTTTCGCCGAGGGCACGGTTGTCGCGCTCAAGGACGTCTCGGTCGATATCCCGCAAGGCGCCTTCGTCACCATCCTCGGCCCCTCGGGCTGCGGCAAGTCCACGCTGATGCGCGCCATCGCCGATCTCGTGCCTGCCGCGCGCGGCGTGATCGACGTGCAGGGCCAGAACCCGCGTGACGCCCGGCGCAACCGGAATTTTTCCTACGTGTTCCAGGATGCGACGCTGCTGCCGTGGCGCACCGCGCTGGAAAACGTTCAGCTTCCCCTCGAGGTGGGCGACGGCGGTGATGCCCATGCCGATCCGCGCGACCTGCTGGAGCTCGTCGGCCTGAAGGGCCGCGAGGACGCGCTGCCGCACGAGCTTTCGGGCGGCATGCGCCAGCGCGTCGCCATCGCCCGGGCGCTGGTGACCAAGCCCAAGATCCTGCTGATGGACGAGCCCTTCGGCGCGCTCGACGAGATCACCCGCGACAAGCTCAACGAAGAGGTGCTGAGGATCTGGCGCGAGACGGGGACGACGATCCTCTTCGTCACCCACTCGATCCCCGAGGCGGCCTTCCTCGGGGAATACGTGCTGATGCTCGCCGCCCACCCGGGCCGGGTAAAGGAATTCATGAAGGTCGAGCTGCCGCCCGAGCGGCGGCTGGCGGATCGCGACACGCTGGAGTTCGTCCGGATCACCGCGCATCTGCGCCAACTGCTGGAGGAATGCTGAGATGGCCGAGGCAAGCCAAATCCCGATGCCGGTGCCGGCACCGCGCATGAACCGGATGTTCGACGCCGTCATCGCGCGCGGGCCCGCGCTCGCCGCCGTGGCGGGGCTCTTGCTGCTGTGGCAGGGCGTGGTGTGGTTCTTCGAGGTGCCGGAATACATGGCCCCGAGCCCGATCGCCGTGCTGAACGCGTTCCAGGAAAATGCGGGCACGCTGTGGCTCAACTTCTGGCCCACCTTCTTCGAGGCGGCGCTCGGCTTCGTCGCGGGCAACCTCGTGGCGATCGCGCTGGCGGTCTGGTTCGTGCACAATTCCACCGCCGAGCGCGCCTTCTTCCCGATCGCGGTGTTCATCAACACCATCCCGATCATCGCGTTGGCGCCCGTGCTCGTGCTGATCTTCGGCAACGGCTTCGCGCCCAAGATCATCATCGCAGGTCTGATCTGCTTCTTCCCGACGCTGGTGAACATGGTGCGCGGCCTGAAAGCGGTCTCGCCCGCCACGCTCGACCTGATGCGGGTGCTGTCGGCCTCGAACTGGGAGATCTTCTGGAAGGTCCGGCTGCAAAGCTCTCTGCCCTTCCTTTTCGCCGCGCTCAAGATCGCCTCTACCACCTGCGTCATCGGCGCCATCGTGGCCGAGTGGATCGGCTCCAACTTCGGCCTCGGCGCGCTGATCATCGAAGCGACCTTCAACTTCCGCTCGCCGCTCCTCTACGCGACCGTCTTTACCGCGGCCTTCCTCGCCGTGGTGATGTTCGCCCTCGTGAGCTTTGCGGAATCCCGCTTCATCCGCTGGAAGACCTCTGACGTCCACTGACCGCCGCGCAACAGATTATCTAGGAGAATCAAGATGCTGAACGAAACCATCAGGGAGAGTCTGCGCGACGTGCCCGTGGTCGACCGCTCCGATGTCGTCGTCGTCGGCGGTGGCCCCGCCGGGATCTCGGCCGCCGTCTCCGCCGCCCGCAACGGCGCCTCTGTCACGCTGCTTGAACGCTACCCCTATCTCGGCGGCCTCGCCGCGGGCGGCATGGTGCTGCTGCTCGACGACATGCACAACGACACCGAGATCACGGTGACCGGCATCTGCATGGAGATGATCGAGCGGATGCGCTCCATCGGCCTGTGCCACACGCCCCCCGAGGAAGACCGGATGCCCGGCCGCCGCGAGACGCAGGAGAACTGGAAGAAGTATTCGCGCTGGGGGATGTTCGACTTCCATACCCAGTCGATGCCGCACCCGGTCTGCTTCGCCGCGGCCTTCGACCCCGACGGCTACAAGAAGGTCTCGTATGACCTGATGGAGGACGCCAAGGTCAAGCTGCGCCTGCACAGCTGGTTCTCCGAGACCATCGTCGAGGACGGCGTGGCCAAGGGCGTGATCTGCGAGACCAAGGAAGGCCGACAGGCGATCATGGGCGACGTGATCATCGACGCCTCGGGCGATCTCGACGTCGCGGCCTCGGCGGGCGCAAAGTTCCAGGAGGCGAGCTTCATCGTCACCACCGTGTCGCGCTGGGGCAACGTCGACACCGACAAGGCCGAGGCCTGGCAATACGCCAACCCCGAGGAGTTCCAGCGTCTCGACCACGAGGCCAAGCGGATCATCGGAGGCTGCTGGAACTACTGGTGGCTCAAGACGCCGCTGCCGGGCGTGGTCTGGCTCAACTGCCCGCACATGCCGCAATACAGCGGCCTCTCGGTCGAGGGCCTCACCGGCGCCGAGTTCGAGGGCCGCAAGCGGATGGAGCGGCTGATGACCTTCGCCCGCGAGAACCTGCCGGGCTTCGAGAAGGCCCATGTGGTCGATTTCGCGCCGCAGACCGGCGTGCGCACCACGCGGCTGCTCGAAGGCGAATACGTCGTCACCAAGGACGACGTGATGAAGCGCCGCCACTTCGCCGACACCGTCTGCCGGGGCCGCGACTACTACACGCCCTATGGCGCGCTGGTGCCCAGGGACGTCGACAACCTTCTGGTCGCAGGCCGTCACTACTCCTGCACCCCGCAGGCCCAGAAGAAGAGCCGCGAGATCCCGCCCTGCATGGCGCAAGGCGAGGCCGTGGGCGTCGCCGCGACCGTCGCGCTCAACGCCGGCGTCACCGTGCGCGAGGCCGACGTCAAAGCGATCCAGAAACAGATGCGCGCGCAGGGTGCCGACCCCGGCGACGTGCCCTCGTCCAACGCCCTCGTCATGGAGGCCGCAGAATAATGACCCAACCTCTCCCCCTCGAAGGCATCAAGGTGATCGATTTCACCCAGGTGATGCTCGGACCCTCCTGCACCCAGGTGCTCGCCGATTACGGCGCGGAGGTGATCAAGGTCGAAAAGGAAAAGATCGGCGACCTGTCGCGCTGGTCTCTGGGCGCCGACCCGGACGGGCTCAACAACCCGATCTTCTGCTCGCTCAACCGCAACAAGAAGAGCCTCGCGCTCAACCTCAAATCCGAAGAGGCCCGCGCGCAGGTGCTGGAGCTGATCGACACCGCCGATGTCGTGGTCAACAACTTCCGCCCCGGCGTGATGGAGCGGATGGGCATGGGCTTTGATGACCTCAAGGCCCGCAATCCCGGCATCATCTTCGCCGTGGGCACCGGCTTCGGTCTCGAAGGCCCCAACAAGCACAAGGGCGGGCAGGACATCCTCGCCCAAGCGATGAGCGGCGTGATGGAGCGCCGCTCGGACCCCGAGCTGCCGCGCGCGATCTTCTCGACCGCGCTGTGCGACTACACCGCCGGCATGCATCTCGTCCAAGGCGTGCTGTTGGCCATCCTGCAGCGCCAGAAGACCGGCGAAGGCCAACAGGTGGCGGTGAGCCTCTACTCCTCGATGCTGGCGATGCAGATGCAGGAGGCCGCCGCCCACATGATGCGGGGCCGCGACCTCAACTGGGGGGCCTTCCCGCTCACCGGCGTGTTCGAGACCACGACCGAGCCCTTCGTCATGGTCGGCGCCTTCAAGGAAAACCCGCTGCGCGATATCTGCAACGCGCTGGGGATCGAGGACCTGTCGCAGGAAGAGCGATTCCGCGACTTCGACGCGCAGGCCGCGCATCGCGCCGAGCTGCAGGCGATCTTCAAGCGCGAGTTCGCCAGGAACAGCCGCGAGCACTGGCTCGCGCGGCTGGAGGAGGTCGACATCCTCTGCGCGCCGGTGCGCACCTTGGCCGAGGCGCTCGATGACGAGCAGACGATCGTGAACAACATGGTGATCGAAGCGGGCGAGACGCCCGCGGGCAAGATCCGTCTCGTCGGCAGCCCGATCGACATGTCGGCCGCACCACTCTCGGTGCGCCAGGGCCCGCCGCAGCTCGGCGAGCACAATGGCGAGATCCTCTCCGGGTTCGCCCCGAAGAAGGCGCAGGTGGCATGAGCGTCCATTACGAGGTCCGCGACCGCGTCGCCCGCGTCACCATCGACCGGCCCGAGGTAATGAACGCCATCGATCAGAAGACCGAGGCCGCACTGGAGCGGATCTGGTGCGACATCGAGGAGCGCGACGACATCTCCGTCGCGGTCCTCACCGGGGCGGGGGAAAAGGCCTTTTCCGTCGGCGCGGACATGAAGGACGGCTCGCTTTCGGGGCTGGAGTACTGGGCCGCGCCGCGCCCCAACGGCTTTGGTGGCATTTCCTTCCGCCGCTCGCTCGACGTGCCGGTGATCGCGCGGGTCAACGGCTACGCGCTCGGCGGCGGCTTCGAGATGGTGCTTGGCGCCGATATCGTGCTGGCCGCCGAGACCGCGAAGTTCGGCCTGCCCGAGGCGCGGGTGGGGCGGATGCCGCTCGATGGCGGCATGGTCATGCTGCAGCGCAAGATCCCGCACAACCTCGCCATGGGGGTGATGCTCGCAGGAAGGCGGATCGATGCCGCGACGATGGAGCGCTTCGGCCTCGTGAACGAGGTGGCGGGCGCGGGCGAGCTCCATGCCGTCACCGATCGCTGGATCGAGGACATCGCCGCCTCGGCGCCGCTGTCGCTGCGCGCGATCAAGCAGGTCGTCAATCGCACCGGCCATCTCTCGCCGCGAGAGGCGCAGGCGATGAAGCTTCCTGCGGTTGTGAAAGCCCTGAAAAGTGCGGATGCTGACGAGGGCGTTCGCGCCTTTCTCGAAAAACGGGCCCCCGTCTGGCAGGGTGCCTGAGACCGGAGTGACGACATGCATGCTGCCTTCCTGCGCTACTTCACGGTGGTGGCTCGCGCGGGCTCGATCCGCGCGGCGTCCGAGCAGCTGCATGTCGCCTCCTCCGCGATCAGCCGCCAGATCCAGAAGGTCGAGGAGGAGCTCGGTACGCCGCTTTTCGAGCGGTTGCCCGGCGGGCTGCGGCTGACCCAGGCCGGCAGGACGCTGCTGACCCATGCTGACCAAACTCTAAATGATTTCGAGGTGTTGAAAGGCGAACTTGGCGCGCTCAGGGGCGAAAAGACCGGCACCGTCTCGATCGCTTCGCTCGACAGCCTGCTGGTGAGCTTCCTGCCCGAGCAGGTGGGCAAGTTTCACAAGACCCATCCCAAGGTGGATTTTCGCGTGCGCACCGGGGCGCATGGCACCGTCACCACCATGGTCGCCGAAGGGGAGGCCGATCTCGGCATCACCTTCAGCCTCGCCCGACCCGAGGATACCGTCTTCGTCTCTCCGATCCCGATGCCGCTGATGGCGATGGTCGCGGCGGATCATCCGCTGGCCGAGCGGCGCTCGGTCACGCTGAGCGATTGCGCCAGCTACAACCTTCTGTTGCAGCTCGACACCGCGCCGATCCGCTCGCTGATCGAGATGGAGCTGTCGGTGCTCAACCGGACGGGGCGCGTGCTCGCCGCGTCCAACAACCTGATGATGCTCAAGCCGCTCATCCTCGATGGCGACGGCGTCGCCTTCTACACGCCGCTCGGCATGGTGCGCGAGCTGGCCGAGGGCAGCATCGTCGCGGTGCCGCTCGAGGGCACGCGGCTCGGCGGGCTGGAACTGGGTCTGCTCGTCCCGCGCCGCCGCAAGCTCACACCCGCCGCGGAGGCGCTTGTCGCGCAGCTGACCGAGGGGCTCGAAGCGCTGCGCGACGCGCCCTGGATGCGCAAGCTCAATGCGTTGGAAGGGGCGTGAGCCCCGTACTCGATGTCGATCGCTGGTGGCCACGTCCGGGGCATGGCGCGCCCGAGGGGCCGCGACGCATGTCCTTCGATCCGGACCCGCGCGCCGCGCCGGGGCAGGGTGGCACCGGGTTGATAGCGCTGCCCGCGCCGATCAACGGGCATGACCACGGCTACGGCATCCGAACGCTCGATTTCGGCGCGAATGACGACGCACTCGAGCCGTGGATCGCCGGGCTGCGGCTCAGGCCGCGCACCGATCCCTATCTCGAAGCGCTGGTCGCCTTTGCGCGGCTGGCGCGCTCGGGCTGCGCGGGCACGGTGCATTGCCACAATTCGTTCAATGCCGACCGCCTTGTCGAGGAGGCGGGCGAGGTGGTGCGCGCGGCGCGCGATGTCGGGATACGCCTCGCGCTGAGCTGCCCGCTGCTTGATGCCTCGCCCATGGTCTATGGCGGCGCAGAGGCCTACCGGCGGACGCTCGGCGCGGCGGATGCCGGCTGGCTCGACGGGCTCCTCCCGCGCTACGCCCCGATCGCCGAACAGATCGCCGCCGTCGAGGAGATCGCCCGCCGCCATGCCGGGCCGATGGCCGACGTGCAGCTCGGGCCCATCGGGCCGCAATGGTGCTCGGACGCGATGCTGGAGGCGGTGGCCGAAGCCTCCGCGCGCCACGACCGGCGCATCCACATGCACCTTCTCGAAAGCCCGCGCCAGCGCGGCTGGCTCGACCGGCGTTTCCCGGGCGGAGTGGTGGCGCATCTCGACGCGATCGGCTTCCTCTCGCCGCGCCTCACCGTGGCGCATGGCGTGCAGCTCACCGAAGCCGAGGCGGAGCTGCTGGCCGCGCGCGGCGTGCGGCTCGCCTCGAACCCCTCGGCCAACCTGCGGCTGCGTTCAGGCATCCTACCCGGCGCGGTGCGCGCGCGCATGGCGACCGGCATCGGCCTCGATGGCACCGGCTTCGACGACGCGCAGGACATCTGGGCCGAGATGCGGCTCTTCGGCCTTCTGCAGGCCGGGCGGGGGCTGGAGACGGAGATGCCGGTGGCGGCGGTGTTCGACGCCGCCTGCGGCATCAATGCCGAGATCGGCGCGATGCCGCGCGGAGCGGATGTCGTTACGATCGACTGGGCCGGGCTTTGCGCCGAGGCGCTCTGGCCCGACGAGGCGCCGGGCGCGCGGCTGCTGGCGCGGGCAAGCGCGCACCATGTGCGAGATCTGGTGGTGGATGGCCGGCTGGTGCTGCGCGACGGCGCGCCGACCGGCGTGGATTTCGATGCGGCGCTGACCGAACTCCTGGCGCAAGCCCGCGCCGACCGACCCCGGATCAACGCGCTGCGCGGCGAGGTGGCGCGGATCGCGGCGCTGACGCGCGCGCATTACGCCGCCGACTGATCCGCCACGAGATCATAGTGACGAATGCTTCGGTGCTCGACCAGCGCCGCCTCGGCCGCGTCGACATGCGGCTGCGTGTAATCCTCACCGGCAAAGGCCTTGAGCGCGTCGAGATCGCGCCAGATCATCACGAAGGCAAACTCGCGCGGGCTCTCGGACCGCGCGGCTCCCGGAAGCACCTGCACGAGACCCTTCGTGGCCCGCATGAGCGGGATCGCCGTGTCGTGAAAGAACCGCGCGAACTCGGCCTCCTTGCCGGGCCGGGTCACCACCTCGAATATCCGCATGATCATGTCCGAAACCTCCCTCCAAGGGGGCCACGGGGGGGCGCGGCCCGATCCCGCCAGCATAGCACGCGGTCAGCCTGACCCCGGCACGAAAAGAGGCGCGCGCCGCGGGGGAGCGGACGCGCGCCGGGAGCCACCGGGAGGAGGGGGTGGCGCCGTTTCCGGGTCAGGCCTGGATATAGGTGGTCTTGACCGTGGTGTAGAATTCGCGCGCGTATTGCCCCTGCTCGCGCGGGCCGTAGCTCGATCCTTTGCGCCCGCCGAAGGGGGTGTGGTAATCGACGCCCGCGGTCGGAAGGTTGACCATCACCATGCCCGCTTCGGCATTGCGGCGGAAATGTGCGGCATGGCCGAGATTGGTGGTGCAGATGCCGGCGGAGAGGCCGAAATCCGTGTCATTGGCCAGGCGCAGCGCTTCGTCGTAATCGGCCACCTTGATCACCGTGGCGACCGGACCGAAGATCTCCTCGCGGTTGATGCGCATCTCGTTGGTGGTGCCGGTGAATAGCGCGGGCGTCATGAAGTGGCCGGGGGTCGCGCCCTCGATCACCTCACCGCCGCAGACCAGCGTGGCGCCTTCCTCCTGGCCGATCTTCACGTAGCGCCTGTTCTGCTCCAGCTGGCTCTCATCGACCACCGGGCCGATATGGACCAAGCCGTCCATCGGGTCGCCGACCTTGAGCGAGTTGAGCTTTTCGGTCAGCGCTGCGACGAAGCGGTCGTGGATGCCCGCCGTCACGATCAGCCGCGACGAGGCGGTGCAGCGCTGGCCGGTCGAGAAGAAGGCGCCGTTGAGCGCGCAGTTCACCGCCGTGTCGAGATCGGCGTCGTCGAGCACCACGAGGGGGTTCTTGCCGCCCATCTCGAGCTGCACCTTCTTCATCTGCGCCACGCATTTTTCCGCGACCATGCGCCCGGTCTCGACCGAGCCGGTGAAGCTCACCGCATCGACCTCGGGGCTGTCGAGGATCTCGGCACCGATCTCCGAGCCGCGCCCCATGACGAGGTTGAACACGCCCTCGGGCGCGCCCGCCTCGTGGATGATCTCGGCCAGCGCCCAGGCGCAGCCCGGGGTGAGATCGGCAGGCTTGATCACCACGCAATTGCCGAAGGCCAGCGCCGGGGCGATCTTCCACGCCGGGATCGCGATGGGGAAGTTCCACGGGGTGATGAGGCCGATCACACCGAGCGCCTCGCGCTGCACCATGACCTCGACGCCGGGGCGCACGCTGTCTATCGCGTCACCGGTCTGGCGCAGCGTCTCGCCCGCGAAAAAGCCGAAGACCTGGGAGGCGCGCATCACCTCGCCCTTGGCTTCGGCGAAGGTCTTGCCTTCCTCGCGGGCCAGAAGTTCGCCCAGCTCCTCGGCGCGCGCGGCGATGGTGTCGGAGACCTTCTTCAGCAGGTCGTGGCGCTGTTGCGGGCCGGATTTGCTCCAGGCCGGAAAGGCCGCGCGCGCCGCGGCAATGGCGCGCGCGGCGTCATCCTTGGAGGCGCGGGCATAAAGGCCCACGATCTCGTCGGTGTTGGCCGGGTTGCGGTTCTCGTTGACATCCGCGCTCTCGACCCATTCGCCCGCGATCAGGTTGCGGTGCTGCTTGGTCACGTCGTTCATCTTCATCTGTCTGTCCTGTCGTTCTGGGATTGTATCGCTCAGGCCGGCTCGGCGGCATGCGACGGCAGGGCGGGAAGGGCCTGCGCCTGATCTGTCGAGAGCGGGGCGAGCGGCGGGAGCACGCGGGCATAGCCCGGCGCATCATGCAGCCGCGCCACCAGCGCCTTGACGCTGGGGATGAGCGGCGTCGCCGCGATGGCGCGGCGATGGCGGCCCAGGTCTTCGGCAAGGGCGGCATCCGAAGGCTCGGCCCAGAGCCGTTGCGCCAGTGGCGCGGTGAGGTTGACGGTGGCCGAGATGCAGCCTGCGAAACCGCGCGCAGGCACTTGTGCCAGCGCGGATTCGTCGCTGGGGAACACGTCGAAGCCCGGGATCCGCGCCAGCTCGGCGGCATAGTCGAGATCGCCCGAGCTGTCCTTGGCCCCGGCGATGCGGTCGGGAAAGCTCGCCTTGAGCCAGGCCGCGAAGCCGGGATCGAAGCGCAGGCCGGTCATCTGCGGGAAATTGTAGAGGTAGATCGGGATCGGCCTGTCCGCCGTGGCCTCGATCAGCCCTTTGAAAAAGGCATAGAGCCCGGCGTCGTCCACGCCCTTGTAATAGTAAGGTGGCAGCACCAGCGCCCCGGCAAAGCCGAGATCGGCGGCGTGGCGCGTGAGCGCGACGGTGGTGGCGAGGTCCGGGCAGCCGGTGCCGACCATCATCCGGGTGGGCGATATTTCCCCCGCCAGCGCGGTCATCAGCTCCATCCGGTCGGCGGCGGGCAGGGAGCTGGCCTCGCCGGTGGTGCCCAGGAGGTTGAGCGCGTCGCAGCCGTTGTCCAGAAGCCAGCGCGCGTGGCGCAGCATCGGCGCGGGATCGGGGCGGCCCTCATCGGTCAGGGCGGTGGCGATGGCGGCGATGACGCCGCGCGGTCGGTTGGGGGTCATCTGCACCTCAGGCAATCTGGCGTTCGGATTTGGGGCGGGCGGCGACCAGCGGGTGATCGGCCTTGACCGAGACGGACTTGTCCCAGCCGCCGGGATCGCCGAGACCGGAGACCTCCGCGCCGAAGAACTCGCGGTTGATGGCGGCGAAGGGCCGGGCCTCCTCGGGCAGCTCCTCGTCATAGTGGATCGCGTCCACCGGGCAGATCGACAGGCACAGCCCGCAATTGATGCATTCCTCGGGATGGATGTAGAACATCCGCCCGCCCTCGTAGATGCAGTCGGCCGGGCAGGCGAGCGTGCAGGCGCCATCCTTGATGTCGATGCAGGGCTCCGCGATCACATAGGCCATCGGGCTGGTCGCTCCTTGTGGTCATGGGGCGACTATCGATCGCAGCTGCGATCCAATAAAGAGCAGATTTCCGAGTGGGTCGTTGCCGAATTGGCAATTGGCGGGCTTGGTCAAAGCCGATCAGGAGTGGTTAACTGAGTTATCGGTGAACGGGTCGGTGTAGTGATCCCCCCCCCCCCATAATATATTACATAATTTACCTTACGCGTGCTAATTGTGGTGCCGGGCGCGCGCTACTTCCAACTGCGACTTTTGTTTGAAAACAATACCCTATCAAGCAGGAGTTTTCCAGTATGGGACGTGTCTACGCGCAGCTGACGCTCGAGGAACGCCGCAAGATCGAGCGCTGGCGCCATGCCAGAGTGTCTGTGAATGAGATGGCGCGGGTGTTGCGCCGGCATCGCTCGACCATTTTCCGCGAGCTCAGGCGCAATCATTTCCAGGATCCCTGCATGCCCGAGGTCGTGGGCTATTTCGCAATGGCCGCGCAGCTGAGGACCAGTGACCGCCGTGCCCGCCAGCGCAAGCTGATCCGGCATCCGCAGCTGCGTGACCAAGTCGTCGATCGGATCAAGGACGGCTGGACCCCGGAACAGATCGCCGGCCGGATGCGCATCGAGCGCGCGCCGCTACGGGTCTGCCAGGAAACCATCTACCGCTACATCTACGCCAAGGAAGGCATGCGCGAAGAGCTGTGGTGGTATCTGCCGACCCATCGCAAGGCCCGGCGTCCAAGACGCGCCCGCAAGCGTCGTGCGCCGAAATTCCATCGCGATGTCAGCATCCTGTTCCGGCCCGAGGCGGTGGCGCAGCGTTCGCAATTCGGCCATTGGGAAGCGGATTTGATGTTGTTTCGTCAGCGGTTTGGCTCCGCCAACGTGACCTCGCTCGTCGAGCGCGTCAGCCGGTTCACCGTGCTGCTGAAGAACGCCGACAAGCGGACCCGCCCCGTCATGGACAAGGTCATCGCCGCGATCCGTGCGCTTCCCCAGCCGGCGCGCAGATCGATCACCTTCGACCGTGGCACCGAGTTTGTCTCGTGGCCGCATCTCCAGGCCGAGATCGGCACGAGCAGCTGGTTCTGCGACCCTTCCACGCCATGGCAGAAAGGTACGGTCGAGAACACCAACCGCCGTGCCCGCCGCTGGTTGCCCCGGGAGCGCGACATCGGCCAACTCTCGGACCACGACATCCGCGAAATCTGCGACCAGCTGAACGCCACGCCTCGCAAATGCCTCGGATGGAAGACCCCCGCAGAAGTGTTCCGGGCGAAGATGCTGGAGAAGAGGGCGTGAGCGCCCTACCCTCAAACCATCGCGGAGTCGCGGTTCAAGTATCGCTCACCGTCAGCACCCCGCTCGGCGGGGCCGCCGGTCTTTAGATGCAGGAATCGGAGCAGTCATGCCCGAGGCTGCTTTGAGCAACATTTCCGAGAACTGCCGCCACATGCGGCGGCGGCCATTTCCCTTGCGGCTGCGCTCAGCCGAAGACGCGCTCCAGCCCTGCTGCGGGCATCTCAGCGCCATAGGCAGCCAGATACGGTGCGATCAGCGCCTCCACCCGCGTGCGGCCCAGGGCACGCATCTGCATCACCGGCGGGTTGCCGAAGCGCAGTGCCTGCTCCGCGCCGGTATCGAAGGCATCGGGCGCAGCGACACCCTCGGCCGATGCCTCAAGCACAGGCAGGAAGAGCGCACCGCGCAGCCTGTCGGCGATCATGCGCTCTGCCTCGTTCGAGAAGGGAGCAGGGGTCTCTTCGATCTGCCAGAACTCATCGGCCTCGCCCATGCGCACCATCTGCCTGGCCGGTGCATAGAAGGCGCCCAGCGGTGCCAAGTTGCGCAGCGCGCTCAGGTTGATGCGAGGTTTGATGATGTTCATCACGGCGAAGGGGCCCAGCGGCAGCGCGAAGTTCTCCCGCGCAATGCCGTCGATCTGTCCGGTCGTGCCCAGCCCGTCCTGCAGGCAGCGCACTGCCTCGTTCGTGTAGGGGCAAAAGAAGCGGTTGACTACGAAGCCGCTGGCGTCGCGGCATTCCAGCACCACACGGTTTGTCCGCTTCAGAAGGACCCGGGCGGCGTCCAGCGCCTCTGTGCCACTGCGGGGGCCGCGCACCAGCTCAGTCAGCGGGTTGATCTCTGCCGGGCTGAAATAGTGCAGCCCTACGAACCGTTCCGGCGCGGGCAAGCTGTCGGCAAGCGCGTCCACCCGCAGCGCGCTGGTGTTCGTAGCCAGTATCGCGTCTGGTTTCATGATCGGCACGAGCTTGTCGAAGAGCGCCTGCTTGATGACGAGCTCCTCGAACACCGCCTCGATCACCAGATCCGCCTGACCGGCAGCCGTGATATCGGTAGAAGTCGTGAGCAGTGCCCGGGCCTCCTGCGCCTGCCGGGCGCTCATCCAATCCTTCTCTACCGCCCGGTCGAAGAAGCGCGCCACGCGCGTCTTCAACGTTGCCAGCGTCATCTGGTCAGTGTCGATCGTGGTGACCGGCAGCCCAGCGGCGAGGCAGGAGATCGTGATCCCGCCGCCCATGGTTCCGGCGCCGATGACGGCGATGGTGTTAATCTCCATCAAGGCTCTCCTGTTGATTTTGCGGCGCGTGCGTGCCGATGCAGGAACGCGTGCACCGCCGAGAAGAGCGCGGGGGCGCGCCGCTCTGCGTTGATGAAATGCGTTCCATTGCCGATCTCGAGATACTGTTTCTCGGCCGTGCCCAGCCGGTCGAAAAGCGCCAGCATGTCGCTGCGGGTCGACGTCGGATCCTGCGTGCCCCGGATGAGCAGCACGGGGCAATCGATCCTGCCGGGATTGTAGATCGGCCTTCCGCTGAAACACTCCCACAGATCGATCAGCGTGCCGTTGGGCACGCAAAAGGCCGACGGCGTCACGGTCCGGGCGGTGGGATCGTCCAGAAGGCTGACGCGTGCCAGCTCCTGCAGTACCGTCTCCTCGCGCCAGTCGTCGGCGCCAGGGGGAAGCTGCGTGTCCCAGCGGCGGCGCATGTCCTCGGCGCTGATCCGCCTGTAGGCGCCGAGCGGACGGCATTGTCCGGGCATTTCGGGATCGGCAAGCTCGGCCAGCCATGCCTCGTTGCGCTCGGCAAAGATGGGGGCATAGAGCGCAAGCGCCCCGACCATGTCGCGCCCCGCCCCGGCGGCGTAGCGCGCGCAGGTCGTGCTGCCCCAGGACCAGCCGACCAGCGCGGCGGGCCGTCTGTGACGACAGGTGATGAAATCCATGGCAGCGCCGATATCGGCGATGGCTTCCGGCCCGGTGCAGGCCGGGCCCGCGCCATCGGCGAAGGCCCGCGCCCGCCAGTCGGCATCGCCCGAACGGCCATAGCCGCGCAGGTCCAGCGCATAGGCGGCGAAACCCGCTGCCGCGACGGCCCGGAGCCAGCTGACACCGCCCGCGTCGATATCGAACATCCGCCCCGAAAAGGTAGCGCCATGCACGAACAGCACCGGCGGACGCTCCGCCGAGTCGCCGCGCGCCGCAAGGTGCAGGCGAAGGCCGGGATCGTCCGGTGCGGTCAGCCAATGGCTTTGCGGCGGGCCGGAGTCAGCGGTTGCGGCCAAGGCGGGCATGGCGTCAGGCCACCTGCAAGACAATCTTGCCGATATGCTCGGAGGTTTCCATCCGCGCATGGGCCTCGGCGGCCTGTTCCAGCGGGTAGACCGAGTCCATCACCGGCGCGATACGACCCGCCTCCAGATGCGGCCAGACCTCCTTCAGCAGCGCCTCGGCGATCCCGGCCTTCGCCGCATCGCTCTGGGGCCGCAGGGTCGAGCCGGTGATCGTCAGCCGCCGGGTCATCACCTGGGTCATGTTGAACTGCACCTCGGCACCCTGCAGGAAGGCGATTTGCACCAGGCGCCCGTCATTTGCCAAGGCATTGAGGTTGCGCGCCACATAGGGGCCGCCCACCATGTCGAGGATGAGTTGCGCACCGCCTTCGGCCTTCATGACCTCGACGTAATCCTCGTCGCGGTAGTTGATGGCGCGTTCCGCGCCCAGCGTTTTGCAAGTCTCGCATTTCGCGGGCGATCCGGCTGTGGAGAAGACCCGTGCGCCGCGCAGCGCGGCAAGCTGGATGGCGGTCGTGCCGATCCCCGACGAGCCACCATGGACGAGAAACCGCTCCCCCGCCTGCAGGCCGCCGCGCATGAAGACGTTGGTCCAGACCGTATAATAGGTCTCGCAAAGTGCAGCGGCCTGCTCCATCGACAGGCCCTCGGGCACCGGCAGGGCGTGGTCGGCATGGGTCAAGGCATATTCCGCGTAACCGCCGCCGGGCAGCAACGCGGTCACCGCGTTACCCACCTGCCAGCGGGTCACGCCCTTGCCCAAAGCGGCCACATGGCCCGCGCCTTCGAGCCCGGGAAGAGGCGAGGCACCGGGGGGAGGCGCGTAGTTGCCCGCGCGCTGCAACGCGTCGGGACGGTTCACACCGGCATGGCTGAGGCGTATCAGGATCTGCCCCGGACCGGGCTGCGGAACGGGCTGGGTGGCGGGTTTGAGCACCTCGGGCGCACCGTATTCGGAGATCTCGACCACGCGCATGGTCTCGGGAAGTTGCATCGTTGAGCCTCGGCGTTTGGGGCATCTGCCCGGGCGTCGGTATGAAAACCCGGCTTCGCGCATCGCCCGGAGGGCGACATGACGGGAAGGTGGTCAGAGGCCCGCGATGGGCCCCCGCCTTGTCGGATCAGGCCTTGCCGGTCAGACGCATGAATTCGTGCAGCAACTCGGCCACGCGGCCCGAGTAGTCGGGATCACGCTCGGCGAACTCGTCGACCACTTCCATCGACTTGACGCGAAGCTCCTCGACCACGGCGGGCTCGAGATTGGTGATCTCGCCACCGAGCTCATTGACGAACTCGTCCTTGCGCACGAGGTCCTGATGCAGGAAGTGAGCGCTGGCATCGGCGCTGGTGGCACGGACGACCTCGTTGAAGGTCGCCTTCAGATCGTCGCCTATGGCGTTCCACGGCTCCATGCCGACCATGACCTCGCCGTTCAGCTGGCTCACCAGATCGGGCTGGACGATGTACTTGGTCACTTCCTGGAAGTTCATGCCCCAGCCGGTCGAGATCGAGCCCCAGTGCGCCCCCTCGACGACGCCGGTTTGCAGTGCCTGGTAAAGCTCGCCGCCCGGGATCGACACGGGCGAGGCGCCCATTTTCTCGAGCACCATCGCGGCGGTGCCCGTGGAGCGCACCCGCCAGCCGGCAAAGTCTTCCTTGGTCACCAGCGGGCGGTTGGAGTAAAGCGCCAGACCAGCGTAGGAGACGGGGCCCGCCTGATAGATGCCCTGCTCGGCATAGGCCTCGCGGATAATGTCCAGCGCGCCCATTTCGTACATGAACATGTGCATCTCTTCGTGGCTGCCGAAGGTGCCGATGTTGCCGTTGAGGTGGCCCGCGACGGGGATCCGGCCCATCCAGTAAGACGGGTAGATGAAGGCGCTTTCCAGCAGACCGCGGCGGACCGCGTTCAGCACTTCGCCGGTGGGCACGATGCCGTCGTTCTGGACGGGTTCGATGGTCAGCTCGCCGCCGGTGGCCTCGGTCATGCGGTTGGCGAAGTTGACGAAGACGTCCTCGTAGTACCAGTTTCCCGTGGGCCAGTGGGTCTGCATCCGCCAGGTGGTCTTGCCTTGGGCGATGGCCGCGGGCGCGGCCAGAACCGAGCCGACACCCGCTGCCGCACCTGCGGTCAGAAGGTTTCGCCGGGAAAGCGACTGCTTGTTCAAGGTCATGTTTGGTCCTCCACTAACGTTAAGGGACCGCTCCGCATAACTCCTCCTGCGGGGCGGCGGCTGCCGAAGCGGGTCAGAGCCGCTTCGGAAGATCGGTGAAACTGGTGATGATCTGCGGGAACAGGAAGATCAGCGCCCCGGTGAGAAGCATGAGCAGGAAGAAGGGGGTGATCGAGCGGTAGATCGCGCTGATCGGCGTCTCCGGGCTCAGGATCTTGAGGTAGAACAGGTTGTAGCCGAAGGGCGGTGAGATGTATCCGATGCACAGGTTCAGCTGGAACAGGATACAAAACCAGATCGGATCGAAGCCGAGTTCGACCACGATGGGAAAGAAGATCGGCAGCATCAGCAGGATGATCCCGATGGGGTCGAGGAACATGCCCAGCACCAGCGTCACGGCCTGCAGGATCACGATCATCATCATCGGCGACACGTCGAGATCGCGCAGGAAGTTCTGCATGAAGACCGTGCCCCCCGCTCCGCCGTAGACGGCGATGAAGGCGCTGGCGCCGAAGACGATCCAGATCACCATTCCGGTCATCGCGGCGGTCTCGTAGCTGACGTCCTTGATGTAGCTCCAGTTCAGCTCGCGCCGGATCGCGACCGAGATGACCACGGCGGCGGCACCGACGGCGGCGGCCTCGGTCGGGGTGGCAATGCCGGCGAAGATCGAGATCAACACCGACAGGATGATGATCAGCGGCAGGAAGACCGAGCGAAGGGCGCGCAGCCGTTCGGACAGCGGGGCCACTTCGGCGGCGCCCGGGGCCAGCTCGGGCCGCATGTAGCTGCGGATCGCCACATAGGCGAGGAAGAAGCCCAGCAGCAGCAGCCCCGAAACGAGGCCGCCCAGGAACAGCCGACCGACGGACTGGCCGGTCTGCATGCCGATGACGATCAGCGTGATCGACGGCGGGATGAGGATGCCCAGAGTTCCCGAGGCGCCGATGGTGCCCAGTACGAAGGAGCGGTCGTAGCCGCGTTTGTCCATCGCCGGGATCCCGACGAGGCCGGTCGTCATGGTCGAGGCGGCGCAGCTTCCGGTCATCGCCGAAAGCGTTGCGGCGAACCCTGCCGTGCCCAGCAGCAGGCCGCCGTTGGTGCGGCCCGACCACAGGTAGAAGGCATGATAGAGATCATGCGCGATCTTCGAGCGTGCCAGCGCCACGCCGATGAAGACGAACAGCGGGATCGCCGACAGCAGGATCGACCACATGGAGCCGAACATCGTCGTGACGATCGAATACATGCCGGAGCCGCCGAAGGTCAGCAGGCCGAAGATGACGGCGGTGCCGCCCATCGCAAAGGCCAGCGATACGCCGCACAGGATGGCGACCAGCACCATTCCGAACATGCCGATCGTGAGGATTTCAGCGCTCATAGAATTTCACTCCTCTGCGCTTCGGCAGAACGGATGTCGGCATCGGGATTGACGATCAGCACCAGCGCGCGGACCGCCTCGATCACCCCTTGGACGGTGATGAGCAGGGCGCCGAGGAACAGCGACAGCTTGATCGGCCACATGGGGTGGCGCAGCACGCTGTCATCCAGCTCGTTGTAGCGCCAGGCGTCCTCGAACAGCCAGAAGCCCTCCCAGACCAGGACGACGCCCCAGATGATGAGGAAGGCGCAGTTGACCAGATCGAGAAAGGCGTTGAACCGCGGCGAGCGGGTGCCCAGCAGCAGGTCGACACGGACATGGTTGCGGCGGATGAGCGTATAGGCGCCCACCATCACGAAATAGGCGCCAAAGATGCGCTGGGTGTAGCCATGCGCCCAGATCGTGGGCGCGCCGAAGACATAGCGGGCGACCACCTCCCAGCACAGAACGACGATGCCGATCCAGATCAGGAAGGACACCGCCTTGCCGATCAGCACATTGAGACTTTCGATACGTCTGAGCAGTGTCATGTCACGACCTTTCGGGTCTTGGCCTATCGGCTCGGATCTGCCTCGTCCGACGGATCGAGACCGGCCGCCTGCAGGGCGCGGATGGCGAAGCGCTCGGCCAGCGGGCCCAGCTCTGCCGCCTCGTTCGAGGCGGCGTTGCCCGCCCCGGCGCGGTCGGCGATGCCCACGAAGATCACCGCGAAGCGAAAGAGCGCGAAGGCCATATGGAAGCGGGTGAGTTCCGCCGTCTGGCGGGCATGGGCGTGGTAATGAGCCACGAACTCCTCGCGCGAGGGAATGCCGAGCGCCGCATGGTCGAGGCCCAGAATGCCGCCGTATTCGTCCGGCGCGGTCTGCCAGGGCATGACGCAGAAGCCCAAATCCGCCAGCGGATGGCCGAGAGTCGACAGCTCCCAGTCGAGCACCGCAACGACCCGCGGCTCGGTGGGGTGGAACATCATGTTGCCCAGCCGGAAATCACCATGGGCGATGGAAACCGCACCGTCATCGGCGGGCATGTTGGCGGGTAGCCAGTCCATCATCCGGTCGAGCGCGGGGATGCGCGGACCGGGCGAGTCGGCATATTGCTTGCTCCAGCGACGCAGTTGCCGCTCGAAATAACCGCCGGGCCGGCCGTAATCGTCCAGGCCCACCTCGTCGGGACGCAGCGCATGAAGCCGCGCCAGCGTCTCGGCCATGGACAGGTACATCGCCCGCCGCTCCTCGGGGCTCAGCCCGGGCAACGCACAGTCCGAGAAGACGCGCCCCTCGAGCCGCTCCATCACGTAGAAGGGCGTGCCCAGAACCCCGGCATCCTCTTCAAGCACCAATGCGCGGGGAACGGGCACGTTGGTTCCCTCCAGCGCGCGGAGCACACGAAACTCCCGCTCGATGGCGTGGGCGCCGGGCAGGATCGCCCCCGCCGGCTTGCGCCGGAGCACCAGCCGCCGCGGACCCCAGGTCACGAAATAAGTGGGGTTCGACTGGCCGCCGCTAATCGGCTCGAAGGCCAGCACGGCGTCAGGGCCGCCAGCATCGGGAAACTGGCGGCTCAGCCAATCGCGCAGCGCCGCAGCATCAAGATCGCTCATTGGGTCACCATCGTCTTGGCGGTCTCCCGCAACAGGAATTTCTGGATTTTGCCGGTCGCGGTCTTAGGCAGCTCGCCGAAGACGAAGCGGCGCGGCCGTTTGAAGCCCGACAGATGTTCGCGGCAGAAGGCTTCGAGATCGGCCTCGGTCAGGCTCGCGCCCCTGCGCGGCTCGACAAATGCCCAAGGCGTCTCGCCCCACTTGTCGTGCGGCACGGCGACCACGGCGGCCAGCAGCACGTCGGGATGTTTGTGGAGCACGGTCTCGACCTCGATGCTCGAGATGTTCTCGCCGCCCGAGATGACCACATCCTTGGCCCGGTCGCGGATCTCTATCTGGCCGTCGGGGTGGCGCACGGCCAGATCGCCGGTGTGCAGGTGACCGCCCGCGAAACTGGCTTCGGTCGCCTCGGCGTCGCGGAAATACCCGGCCATCACCGTGTTGCCGCGCAGCACGATCTCGCCCTCGGTGATGCCGTCGCGGGGCACTTCCTTGCCCGTCTCGTCGACAACGGCGATGCCGCCGGTGGTGGAATGGCGGTAGCCCTGCCGCGCCAGCAGCGCCGCGCGGGCCTCGATGGTGCCGGGCGCGTCCGCACCGGGATCATTGAACGTGGCCGGACCGTAGCTTTCGGTCAGACCGTAGCCATGCACGAGGTCGAAGCCGCGCTCCTCCATCCCCGCCAGCAGGCTGGGTGTGGGGGCGGCGCCGCCGGTCATCACCTTGACCCGGTGCGCAGGCGCGGCCCCGTCGTGGTCGAGGAGCATGTAAAGAACCACCGGCGCACAGCACATGTGGCTGACGCGGTGTCGGTCGATGAGATCGAGGATCGGTGCCGGCTCGACCTGCTCCAGACAGACATGCAGGCCGCCGGCGGCGGTGACGCCCCAGATGTGGCACCAGCCGTTGCAGTGGAACATCGGCAGCGTCCAGAGGTAGCTGGTCGCTGTGGTGTAGCCCAACGACATGACGTTGCCGACCGCGTTGAGATAGGCGCCGCGGTGGGTGCAGATCACCCCCTTTGGGCGGCCCGTCGTGCCCGATGTGTAATTGAGTGAGATGGCTTGGGTCTCGGACGAGACATTGCCCGACCAGTCGAGCGCCGGCACCGGACCGTCGAAGAGATCGAGGCCGCTTCCACCTGCCGAGGCTTCGCCCGGCACGTCGCAGAGCCGGGTGACCGGCACGGCCGCATCTGCAAGCGCTCCGGCGGTCCGTGTCTCGCACAGCACGAGCTTGCTGCCGGCATGGTCGAGAATATAGGCGATCTCCTCTGCCGAGAGCCGCGTGTTGAGCGTATTGAGCACCGCACCCAGCGCCGGCACCGCGAAATGCGCGGCCAGCATCTCGGGCCGGTTGGTCAGCATGACCGAGACCACGTCACCCCGCCCCACGCCCTGTGCGCGCAGCCAGTCGGCCATGCGCGCGACCAGCGCGCCGAACTCCACATAGGTCCAGCTGTGGTCGTGCCATGCCACGGCGGGACGTCCGCCATGCACCTCGATCGTGCGGTCCAGCAGATCAAGCGGCGTCAGGGGCCGGAAATTGGCGGCGCGGGCCGCAAGATGCAGATCCTCGAACATGTTCGGCACCTCCTCATGCCTTGATGTTTCACCGGGTTGCCGAGTTCAGCTTCTGGCGACCTCCCAGCTCCAGAAGTCCCGGTGCTCTTTGCTCAGGAACCGCTCCAAGACCATCTTGTGGACCTCGTCCGCGCCATCGACCAGACGCGCCTGCCGGGCATAGCGGTAGATCCATTCAAGCGGCGTGTCGGTGGAATAGCCCCGGGCGCCGTTGATCTGGATGCCGGTGTCGGCCGCCTGATGCAGCAGGTTGGCAACGTGCACCTTGGCCATCGAGACCTCCTTGCGCGCATAGCTTCCCTGGTCGAGCGCCCAGGCCGCCTTCATCACCAGAAGTCGCCCGATCTCGATCTTCATGGCCAGATCGCCCAGCATCTGTCGGATACTCTCGCGCTCGATCAGGCGCTCGCCGAAGGCGTGGCGATCAGAGGCGTAGTCCTGCGCGATCTCGACAGAGCGCTTGGACAGGCCGAGCCAGCGCATGCAATGCGTCAGGCGCGCAGGCCCCAGGCGCATCTGCGTGACCTTGAGGCCAAGCCCCTCGCCCAGAAGCACGTTGTCGGCATCGACCTCCAGCCCGTCGAAGACCAGCTCGCAATGGCCGCCATGCTCCTCGGGGCCCATGATCGGGATGCGCCGGTCGATGTGCCAGCCGGGCTGGTCCCGGTCGAAGAGGAAGGCCGTGAGCCCCCGGCGCGGATCGTCGGAGGTGCGCGCCATCAGGATGAAATGCTGCGCCGACTCGGCGCCGGTGATGAACCATTTGCGACCGGTGATGACGTATTTGTCGCCCTTCCGTTCGGCCTTGGTCAGCATCATCGAGGGATCGGAGCCGGAGCCCGGACCCGGTTCGGTCATCGCGAAAGCCGAGCGCACGCGCCCGTCCACGATGGGTGCAAGCCAGCGCTCTTTCTGCGCATCGGTCGCGGCCTGTTCCAGCACCATCATGTTGCCGTCATCGGGCGCGGCGGAGTTGAAGACCACCGGCCCGAAAATCGAGCGGTTCATTTCCTCGTAGCAGACGGCCATGCCGACCTTGCCCAGCCCCTTGCCGCCGGTCTCGGGCTTGAGCTGCAAGCACCACAGCCCCGCGGCCTTGGCCTTTTCGCGCAAGCTCCCAAGCAGCGTTTCGTCGATGTTTCCATGGGCGTCATAGGAGCTGCGATCGGCCTCGAGAGGAATGATCTCTTCTTCCACGAAGCGGGAAATGCGGGTGCGGTAGTCCTCGATCTCGGGGGAAATCGCGAAGTCCATGGGGCGTTCCTTATAGTGATGTGACCAGATGGCCGCCGTCGACCACCAGCTCCGAGCCGGTCATGAACCGGCCGTGATCCGAGGCCAGCAGCAGCAGCGGCGCTGACAGATCCTCCATTTGGCCCAGCCGGCGTATGGGGATGCGGCGCACCAGCTTCCGGCCTGCCTCGGTCGCGAAGAAATCGCGGTTGATGTCGGTCTCGATGTAGCCCGGGCAGATCGCGTTGACTCGGATGCCGTGGCGGGCCCATTCCAGCGCGTTGGCGCGGGTCAGCTGCACCACCGCCGCCTTGGCCGCGGCATAGGCCGACAGCCCACCGGCCACGCGCTTGCCCAGGATCGAGGCGATGTTGATGATGCTGCCGCCCCGCTGCGCGGCGACCATCGCCCTCGCCGCCGCCTGCGAGACCAGAAAGACGCCGGTCAGATCGGTGTCGATCACCTGCCGCCAGTCCTGCTCGGGCGTGTCCAGCGCAGGGCCGTTGAAGGCGATGCCCGCGTTGTTCACGACGATGTCGAAGCTGCGCCCGTCGAACGCCTCGGCCACCGAGGCGGCGTCGGTCACGTCAAGACGCAGGGCCTCGGCCTCACCACCGCTGGCGGTGATCTCTTCTGCGAGGGTGGCGACCTTCTCGGCACGACGGGCGGCCACCGCCACCTTCGCGCCATGCGCGGCGAGAATCCGGGCGAAATGCACGCCCAGGCCGGACGACGCGCCGGTCACCAGGGCGGTGCGGCCGGCAAGGTCAAATCCCACACTTGTGGCGGATTGCGGTTCCTGTCCTGTCACGATCGACTCCGTTTTTCGAACGAGCGCTCGATATATTTGTTGCACGGCCGCTCTGGTGCTGACAAGAATTTTATTGCAGTCTGCAAGCGATTTCCCTCGCTCTCAGCAGGAGACATGTCAGCGTGACAACCGCCGGGACCCATCTGCCCACGACCGAAGATCTCTGCCGGTCGGTGCTCGAGAACAACCGCGACAGCATCTCGATCCAGAAGCCCGAGTTTGCGGTGCGCAAGCTTGCGTTGATACTGAACGCGGCGCTGGAACTGTCGAACAAGAAGGGGTTTCAGGCCATGAGCCTGCGCGATCTGTCGCGGGCGTCGGGCGTCAGCATGGGCGGGCTCTATTCCTACTTCGACAGCAAGGACACGCTGCTCAAGATGATCCTCTCCGAGGTCACGGGCGCGGTCGAGGCCGCCCTCGGCGAGCCGCCGGCCGAGGTACGGCAGACACCGCGCGACCACCTGCTGTGGCTGATCGACACCCATATCCGGCTGACCGAGGCGATGCTGCCGTGGTTCACCTTTTCCCTCATGGAGGCCAAGAACTTCCCTGCCGCCGAGCGCAGACAGGCCATCGACAGCGAGGAGCTGACCGAGAGCTATTTCGCCGAGGTTCTGGCCCGGGGTCAGCAGGACGGCAGCTTCTCGGCGGACATGCCGCCGCTGATGGCCGCGCTGACCAAGCCGCTGCTGCAAGACTGGTACGTCAAGCGGGCCAAGTACCGTCGGCGCAAGGTCCACATCGATAGCTACATCGCAATGGTCCAGAACATTGTCTTGGCCGCCTGCGGTGCAGCGACAAGAACCACCGCTGAAAAGGCCGAGAGCGACCCCGCCTGATACCGGGCGGCGAGCGATCGGAACCACGGATGCCGCGGCGTGCCGCTTTCCTGCGCGCCACTACGACACTCGAGACCAGAAGGAACATCCCATGACCAAATCGGTAGTCATCGCCTCCGGCGTCCGCACCGCGATCGGCGATGCCGGCGGCGCGCTGGCCGGCGTCAGCCCCTGCGACCTCGGCGCCGCCGTCGCCCGCGAGGCCATCTCTCGCGCGGGGATAGAGGCCGGGGAGGTCGGGCAGACCGTGTTCGGCAACGTCATCCACACCGCGCCCGAGGACATGTACCTGTCCCGCGTCGTCGCCCTGCGGGCCGGCGTGCCCGAGACCGCGCCGGCGCTGACGCTCAACCGCCTGTGCGGCTCGGGACTGCAAGCGGTGGTCAGCGCCGCCGAGCAGATCCTGCTGGGCAATTGCGAGATCGCGCTGGCCGGCGGCGCCGAAAGCATGAGCCGCGCCGGTCATCTGCTGACACAGTCGCGCGGGGGCCAGAAGATGGGCGACGTGGTGGCGACCGATATGATGCTGGGCGCGCTCACCGATCCGTTCGGCAACGGCCACATGGGCGTCACCGCCGAGAATGTCGCCAGGCGCGGCAACATCGACCGCGCGGCGCAGGATGCCTTTGCCGTCGAATCCCACCGCCGCGCCACCCGTGCCATCGAGGAGGGCCGGTTCAAGAACCAGATTCTGCCGGTGACCGTGCGCCGTGGCCGCGAGGAGGTGACATTCGACACGGACGAGCATGTGCGGCCGGGCCTGACCGAAGCCGATCTGGCCAAGCTGCGCCCGGTCTTCGCCAAGGACGGCTCGGTCACGGCCGGCAATGCCTCGGGGATCAACGACGGCGCGGCGGCGCTGGTGCTGATGGAGACCGAGACCGCCAAGGCGCGCGGTATCACCCCGCTGGCCCGGATCGTCGCCTATGGTCTGGGCGGCGTCGCGCCCGAAGTGATGGGTCTGGGCCCCGTGCCCGCCTCGCGTCAGGCCCTGGAGCGCGCCGGCCTGCGGGCGAGCGATCTCGATGTGATCGAATCGAACGAGGCCTTCGCCGCGCAGGCCTGCGCGGTCAGCGCCGACCTGGGCCTGCCCGCCGAGAAGGTGAACCCCAATGGCGGCGCGGTGGCGCTTGGTCACCCGGTCGGCGCCTCGGGCGCAATCATCCTCACCAAACTGCTTTACGAACTCGAGCGCATCGGCGGCCGCTACGGCCTTGCGACCATGTGCATCGGCGGCGGCCAGGGGATCGCCGTGATCGTCGAGCGCGGCTGACCGGCCTCCCGAACCGACGAAAGAAAGCGCCGCGTCCCGTCCTGATGCGTTCTCATTCATAGGGGCGCTGATGCTGTAACCGCCCCCCCGACGGCATCGGTGTGCCAAGGTGGGTTTGCAACATTCCACATTGGAGGGCGGTCATGCCGGAAGTTACCATAATCGGTCTGGATCTGGCGAAGAACGTGTTTCAGGTGCATGGAGCTGATGGCTCCGGCCATGCGATCCTTCGCAAGAAGCTGCGCCGGGATCAGGTCCTTGCTTATTTTAACCGAGTATCACCGTGTGTTGTCGCCATGGAAGCCTGTGGCGGCGCTCACTTCTGGGGCCGTGAAATCGGCAAGTCGGGCCATGAGGTGCAGCTGATCCCGCCAGCGTATGTGAAGCCCTTCGTCAAGCGGCAGAAAAACGATACTGCCGATGCGGAGGCAATCTGCGAAGCCGCGCAGCGCCCGTCGATGCGCTTCGTGCCGGTGAAGAGCGAAGCGACCCAGGGGGCTGCCATGGCCTTCCGCGTCCGGGAGCTTTTGATCCGACAGCGCACCCAGGCGATCAATGCCCTGCGCGGCCATCTGGCCGAGTTCGGGGCAGTGGTGCCGCAAGGGGCCACCAACGCCGGGCGCCTGGTGGCTCGGGTAGAGGATCGGGACAGTGGCCTGCCAGACGATGCACGAGGCACCTTGGAAGTCTTGATCGGAACGCTGGCGCAGCTCGACACACAGATCAGAAAGCTTGATGCCGAGATTGCCCGTCATGCCAAGGAGAGCGACGTCGCGCGACGGCTGATGACGGTCCCGGGCATTGGCCCGTTGATCGCCACGGCGATCGCGGTTTTGGCGCCCCCGCCGAAGACGTTCCGAAGGGGCCGGGACTTTGCCGCTTGGCTCGGCCTGGTGCCGCGACAGCATTCGACGGGCGGCAAGCAGCGCTTGGGCGCCACCACGAAGATGGACGAGCGATCCTTGCGACGCCTGCTGATCATCGGCGCCAACAGCGTCATCATCAAACGACACGTTCACAAGGAGGCGCAGCCGGGCACGTGGCTGGGCGGCCTGCTGTCGCGCAAGCTGCCGATGTTGGTGCGGGTGGCGCTGGCCAACAACGAGCCTTTGTGCGCCATTGGTTCAAGCACAATGGCGAGTGCGCGGATCGTCTGGGCCTTGATGGCTTGAGGCGGCGTCTACAGGTCTTAGGTCGCGATGGCGTAAGCCAGCGTCGGCCGCGAGGGCGTCGGAGCGAAAGAGGGCAAGGAGTTGTATGGCGCAACGGTCGTGAGACGGGATCGGGAAAACCAGTGTGCATGTATGGATGCCCCGTTGATGCAAGCGATGTTTGAACGGCTCAAGCGTATGATCGGGTGCGGTCATGTATCAGGCCTCTCTATGCGGCGCCGATGCCGCCGCGAGCCGGTATGGCGATGCGCGGATCAGAGGCATATCAACAGACCGAGCTCGATGGCTCCTGCACAAACGCTGCGTTCTCTGACCCGGATCTGATCGATCCTTTGCCCTTACTGTTCAGTGACCTCCTCACACCCCCGACGTGCCGGGACGAGGTGGCAAGCGTCGAGCGCTCACGCCATCATCGCCGCCGGGTTCCGGTAATCCTCTTGCTTTGTCATCATGGCCCAGAGGCCACGCGCCATCTTGTTGGCGAGCGCGATCGCGGCGACCATGCGTGGCTTGCGCGTCAGCAGGCGCTTCAACCAGCCACTGTTCGGGGTATCAAATCGTTCGACCGCCTGGAGCACCGCCATCGCGCCGGAGACCAGAAGTGTGCGGATGTCGCGCTGGCCCATCTTCGACGTCTTGCCCAATCGTTGTTTGCCGCCGGTCGAATGCTGCTTCGGCACAAGGCCGAGCCAGGCGGCAAAATCGCGCCCCCGTCGAAACGTCGCCAGATCGGGAGCGAAAGTTTCGATGGCAAGAGCTGTCACCGGGCCGACGCCTGGCATGGTTTGGGCGCGTCGTGCCCGGCCGTCTTCTTTGGCCGCGTCCCTCATCTTCTGGTCGAGATCCGCGATCCGAGCATTCAGGCCCTCGATCTGTTCCAGATACATCCGGCCGAGTTCGCGAATGTCCTGAAGCAACACCGTGTCATCATCCTCGATCGCATCGGCGAGGCGTTTGAGGTGCGCAGGCCCTCTGGCAGCAACCAAGCCATGCTCGGCAAGATGTCCGCGTAGAGCGTTGATCAATTGGGTTCGCTGGCCGACGAACATCTGCCGGGTGCGGAACAGCATCGCTCGTGCCTGCTGCGCTTCCGATTTCAACGCGACAAAGCGCATGGTGGGGCGCGTGGCCGCCTCCACGATCGCTTCGGCATCCGCCGCGTCGTTTTTCTGGCGCTTGACGAACGGCTCACATGAGGAGGATCGGATCAAGGGGAATTCTTCAGGCCATTGGTTTCTCTCCCTGACAATTCGGATCCGGGTTCGACCCCTTGATAGAGCGCGTGTCGTGGACCAACGCGCTCAAGCTCACATACGGTCGCCGGTTATACCGACTGCACCATCATCCCGCTTCCTGCGGTCGGGGTTCGAGCAGACGGGACCACTCTTGACTACGGCAGTTTTTGGCCATGCCATTCGCCGGTCCGTCCCCCCGGATCCGCCGAGGCTGATCATTCCTCGGTGGAACGCTGGAGTTCTTAAATTTCGAGTTCGGCTTCACGCCGCTTTCATAGCTGCACCCTCAATAACAACGCCGCTCGTTACGTATTTCCACAAGGCGACGAGAAGCTTCCGCGCCAGCGCGACAATCGTGACCTTTTTGGCGCGTGGGCCAAGCCGGCCAACCCGGTCGTGGAGCCACCGAGTGAGCGCCGATCCCGGTTAATGCCGCAGCCAGAGCCAAGCCATTTCCACCGCGATAGCTCGCAGCCGGGGATTGCCGGCTTTGGAAACGCCCTGTTCGTGGTTGATTGCCCCGCTCTTCCACGGTGTTGGTGCGAGCCCCGCATAGGCCGCAACCTGGCGTCTGTTTCTGAACGTTCGGAACAGCCCTTCGGACCAAAGGGCGCCGGCAAAGCCTGGGCCGATGCCCTTGAAACTGAGCAGCATGCGCACCGAGGCTGGCGTTGAACCGGCGGCCTACATCTCGGCAAGTAGTGCGTCACGCTCCATCTTCACGGTCTCAATCTGTCGTTTCAGCAACTCGATAATATCCAACTCGCGCAATACCAGAGCCTTGAGGTGGTGCAGGAGAGTGCGTCCGTCTCCGGTGCGCAGCTCTTCCAGACGCCTCTGGCGATCCTTGTTCCGCGGCTCATAGTCTCCAATACCTTGCGCGAAGAGCACCCCCTTCACTCGGTTCACGTGCCTGATGCGTTCTCCGATCAAGCTCTTCAGTTCCCGGCATACGCGACGACGGTCTTCCTCCTCCGGGGTCGGCACATGCACCATGGCGCAGACCCGGGGTTCGCCGCGTTTCCATGCCATGAGGGTGCGGACGAGTGCTTCACAATCAATCCGGTCTGTCTTGGCCCGACGGTGCCGTCGAGAGACGGCAATCGAGGCTGGGTCGACCACATGGCTCTCGATGCCCGCCGCAAGCAATGTGCGAGGGATCCAGAACCCATCCAGTCCAGCTTCTTGGATCACGACCACCGGCACGATTTTTCCGGTCCGCCGTTGGACGGTATGTTGCAGGTCCGCAAAGCGCTTCAAGAGTGCGGGAACATCGCCGCCCCGGATTTGATGACGCGACATCCTCGCGCCCAAGGCCGCTGCAAGCGCCGTGATCAACCAAGTTGATCGGCTCAGTTCCAGAGATACGAATATCACGGCGGCGGTGGTGGTGACCTAAGTAGTCCGCATGGCAGTGATCTCCATAAAAATGGCGGGTGCCAAGACTCTTCCAGAGCTGCAGGCGCCGGTCACCTCCTCATGGGATCTTCACGTAGATCGGTGGGATCAGGCGGACTTCATGCCCCAGCTTGCCAATCTCACGCCCCCAGCCATGCGCCGTCGCGCAAGCTTCCATGGCGATGATGCACTTTGGATGCTGTGACACAAAGGCCATCAATTGAGGTCGCGAGAGCTTCTTGCAGAAGACGACCGACCCGTCGTCGCGTGCTCCGTGCAATTGGAAGACACGCTTTGCCAGATAGATACCGATGAGGGTAGCTTCGGACATGGATGCACTCTCCTTCCGTGATGGCTCTACACACATCACAGTGGCACATTGCGATGCCGTCGGGAGGGAGCATCCACGCCATCAACAAAGCCTGTAAAGCCCATTAAATCGATAGACACGTTCTTGCCGACCTGCCGAAACCTTGTCGGTTCGACACGACATTTGTGACGTGACTGCCCATTTCGACAGGCTGGTCCCGTCGGGGAGCGTTCATCCTATCGACGCCAGGTGGAATGACCCATCCCGACAGTGCCAAGAACCGTGCTGTCCGCCACTCTTTCAAAGCAGGGCTCGCGGCATGATGCGGACGGCAAAAAATCTGGGTCATGTCGTCGGTCGGGGCATGAGGTCGCGATGACACCAGAATAACCAACGCTCTAGACGGGGTTGTCGAAAACGACGAAAGGATACTGACCCTGAGGCTTCATTTCATATGAATTGCTGGCCGCGTAAATATTTCGCAAACGGGGGGGATGCCGGAAACCGATCAGGTCAATTGCGAAACAATCACGGCTGTATATACTCACTGGAATCCTGCCTTACCCTGCGTCACCCGGGTGACGTAGGAATGCGTATATTTTCTGACCAACTCCATCTGCAAGTATTTTTATTTGTTAGGAAAATTTATGTCGGTTGTAGATGTTCGGGACCTGACAATCCTCGAGGGTGATAGCAGTTCGAAGAAGGCCGTTTTCACGCTGTTTCTCGATGAGATGGCTACTGCGCCTGTCACGGTGGAATATTTCCTGCACAGTCAATCCGCCGCTCCAACGACGGGGGACTATTTCGACACGCGCGGGACGGCGACGATCCCGGCGGGGTCATCGAGCGTGGACATTTCCGTTTCCGTCTATGGGGATACCCTTATCGAAGGGAGCGAGACCTTCGATCTTGTGGTGATGGCGCGCCAGAACGCGACGCTGGCGGATGGAGCCGCGGCGCTGTCGGCGACGGCGACGATCCTCGATGACGACGATGCCATTCTCGATCCGGTGCCGGGGACCGGTGGTCTTGCGGAGCGCATCATGGGGCCCACGGCCGAAGCGGGGGTCCTGCCCACGCTCGACATTCGGGGCGTAAAACTGATCGAGGGGGCGGGCAGTTCGGACCCGGCCAGCGTTCTGATCTTGCTCGACCGACCCGCGACAGCCGCCGTCAGTGGACAATTCCATTTGCAAAGCGTGGATGCGGCACCGACCACAGGGGACTACTTCGACACTCGGGGTTCCTTTTCGATCAAGGCTGGCGAGCAGGCGATCAGGCTCAACCTATCGGTCTACGGCGACACCCTGATCGAAGGGGACGAAGACTTCCAGGTCGTGCTGACAGATATCAATAACGCCGTCTTCGTGGGTGGCGCCGAGGCACTTTCCGCGACGGTGACGATCCTCGATGACGACGACGCGGGTGGCAGCCTTGTCGGGGGGCGGGTCGATGAGAGCACCCAAATTCAGGGGCCACCCTCTGCATCCGACACCTTGCCGACCGTCCGGATAAACGACGTCGCTGTGATCGAAGGCAATAGCAGCAGCGATCCCGGCCATTTCCTCATCACGCTCGACCGTCCTGCCCCGGCGAGCATCACCATGCAATATACGGTCATTGGCGGTTCAGCGGACGAGGGATCGGGCGATTACTTCCCGTCGCGTGGGACTCTGACCATCCGGGAGGGTCAGGAAAGCCTGCGCCTCACCACGAGTATCTATGGCGACGTGGAGATCGAGGGAGACGAACAGTTCTCCGTCGTGTTGAGCTCGCTCCGAAATGCCGTTTTCGAGAACAATGCTCCATTGCTTCAGGCTTTTGCGACGATCCTCGACGATGATGGCGGGCCGATCTCCGGGCCGGCAGGGATCGGCGAGCCGGGGCGGGGCATCGCCAAGCCGCCCAAGAGCACGACGGTACAGATCGAGACCGTGGATACCGGCCTCATCGAGGGCAACGGCAGTTCCGACCGTGCATCGGTCTTCCTGGTGCTGTCGCAGCCCGCGACCAGCGACATCACCATCCGCTTCGCGACCGTCGAAGGCACTGCCACGGCCAGAGAGGACTACTTTCCCGCCGCAGGGACCGTGACCATCGCAAAGGGCCTGCTCAGCGCCGAGGTCGGTATCTCGGTCTATGGTGATGTCGCAATCGAAGGCGACGAGACGTTCACCCTGCGCTTCACCGAACCCACCGGAGCCCTGTTCTCCAACGGGCTGTCGACGCTCGACGCGACGGTCACGATCTTCGACAATGACGACGCCCAGTCAGAGGCAGGCAAGGCGATCGGCCCACAGTTCCGCGAGGCCCCGTCCTTCGAGGTCGAGATCGTCGGCACCGCCGCCGAAGACGGGACGTTGTCGGCGAAAACCACCCTGCCTGCGAGCGCGGCGGGCACCTTCGCCTACCAATGGTATCGCAATGGTGAGACCATTCCCGGCGCATCGGCCAAGACCTATGTCCCGGGCCAGGCCGATGTCGGCCACGTACTGACGGTCCGGGTCACCTTCGACGCAGCCGGATCCAAAGGCCCCGAAGCCGTCGACAGCGGCCCGACGGCGGCGATCCTGAACGTCAATGACGCCCCGACCGGCAACGTCGCGATCTCGGGCCCTGCGAAAGTCGGCGCGACCCTGACCGTGCAGCACAGCTTGGCCGACGAAGACGGTCTCGGCACGCTGTCCTATCAATGGCTGCGTGGTGACACCGCGATCAGCGGGGCCAGGGGGACGAGCTACACCCTCGGCAGCGCCGATGTGGGGGCCGGCATATCCGTCCGGGCGAGCTATCGCGATGGGCAGGGCACCTCGGAAATCGTGGAAAGCGCCGCGACGGCCAGGGTGGCCGCCATGGCCACCAACGGCGCCGACGTCATCGTTCTGACCAGTGGCGGCAAGATCAACGCAGGAGGCGGCAACGACAGGGTCCGAGGCTCTAGCGAGACCGACATCATCAATGGCGGTGCAGGCCGCGATACCCTGCAGGGGAACGGCGGCAACGACAAGATAAACGGCGGCGCGGGCAACGATATCGTCAGGGGTGGCGTGGGCCGCGACATCCTCAATGGGAACGGCGGTGCCGACAAGATAAACGGTGGTGCGGGAAACGATATCATCCGGGGCGGCGGCGGGGCCGATGACCTCAAGGGCAACGGCGGCACCGACAAGATGATCGGTGGTTCGCGCAACGACACCCTCAGAGGCGGTGCTGGCGACGATACGCTCAGGGGCGGCAGCGGGGCCGACACCGCCATCGGTGGCACCGGCGACGATACCTTGCTGCTTGGCCGCGGCAACGACATTGGCAAGGGCAGCGGCGGCGCCGACGTGATCCGCGGTGGCAATGGCGACGACAGGATGTTCGGCCATGGCGGCGGCGACCTGCTCGATGGGGGGAAAGGGCAGGACTATTATCGCGGCGGCGGCGGCGGCGATATTTTCGTCTTCCGCTCGATCAGGGACAGCGCGACCAAAGACCGCGACGTCATCTCGGACTTCCACCGCCAGCAGAACGATGTGATCAGCCTGAAGGCGATCGACGCCCGCGAAGGCGGCGGCAATCAGGCCTTCCAGTACATCGGCGACGACGGCTTTTCGGACACGAAGGGAGAGTTGCGCGCGGTCAGCAGAGGCAAGGACATGATCGTGTCGGGCGACGTCGACGGCGATGGCAGAGCCGACTTCGCCTTTGTCGTCCGGGGGCTCTCCCGTCTGACCGAGGACGACTTCATACTTTGACCGACGGTCTCACGGTCCGGGAGCCACCGGCTGAAGTGGTCCAAGGAAGAGAACAGGCGCCTGACGCATGTGGTGGTCACGCCATTAAATGACATCGCAACTGATGACAGGTCGGCAACTCGTGACCGGTTGCGGTAGAACGTCGCCGAAGATCTCTCCGCGGCATAGCTTTCTTGTGCTAATGCCGACCGGCCCGAGAGCGTCAATGTCCGGTGACCTGCTCCCCGCCGGTCCCTCGGTCATAACGAGAGTTTGCGGGTTTGAGATTGGTAGTTGGACTGGTCGTTTCGGGCAAGCGCGGCGGGCGCGGCGCCCTCAAATTGCTCAAGCGCCCGGCGCGCTTCGAGCGGTGTCTGGTTTCCGAGCGAGGAGTGCGGCCTGACGGCGTTGTAGTCGTAGCGCTAGAGGGCCAGCTTTCGCCGGGCATCGTCCAAGGTGTCGAAGATCTCCTCGTTCAACAGCTCGTCGCGTAGACTGCCGTTGAATGACTCGATGAAGGCATTCTGCTGCGGCTTTCCGGGGTCAATGTAGTGCCAGGGGACCGCGTTCTGGTCGGCCCATTTCAGAATGGCCCGGCTGGTGAACTCCGTTCCGTTGTCGCTGACGATGCAAGAGGGCTTCCCGTAGATCCGCACCAGCGCGTCCAGCTCGCGGGCAACACGAGCGCCCGAGATGCTGGTGTCGGCGATCAGGCACATTGCGATGCCGGGAGCGGGAGCCATCCACTCCATCAATGGCGGACGATGGCTCACCGTCAGTTCTTTCCCAGCAGGTCTTTCAGAACCACGTTGTCCAGCATGGTATCGGCCAACAGGCGTTTGAGCTTGGCATTCTCATCCGTCAGCGCCTTCAGCTTCGCGGCATCGGACACTTCCATGCCGCCATACCGGGCCTTCAGCTTGTAGAACGTCGCCGGGCTGAGCCCATGACGGCGACAGACTTCGGCAGTCGGCATCCCGGCTTCCTGCTCCTTGATCATCCCGATGATCTGCGCCTCGGTGAAGCGGCTCTTTCGCATCGTCTGCTCCTTCGCAATTGAGCAAACTCTACATCAGACTGAGGGATCTCAAGGGGAGCAGGTCACATCGCTGTGCGCGCGAGCTCATGGGCGACTTGGCTGCCGTTGCAGCGATCGCCGCGACCCTCTCCCTTGTCCGGGTTCAAGTCGTCGTGTCGGTCTTGAAGAGGCGCTCCACGTCTGAGGTCGGATCGCGGCGCTGGCGTTCAAGCTGTTTCTTCACGAAGGGGCAGACGGGAATGATGCGGAACCCGTGTTCTCGTGCGTCTTCCAACATGAAATCATAGAGCGCCTTGGCGACGCCCCGCCCGGACATGGCATCTGGCACGCCGGTGTGATCGGCGCTGATGACCTTGTCGGAGCGACGCGTGAAGGTCAGCTCGGCTTCACCCTCCAGACCGGCCACCTTTGCCACGTAGCGGCCGTGACGCGCATCGCGAACCTTCCTGGTAATGCGGATGTCAGTCATTGCACCTTCCCTTCCGAACCTCGTCCAGCCAGTTCCGCGCGATGGCGAAGTCCTCCCGCGTCAGCCCGTGACCGCCCTCGATCCGTTGCGCGTCGAGCTGCGCGCCACTGTCCAGGGCCCAGTCGTTGAGACGCTGCGCAAAGCGGCCATAAGGGTCATCGGCGCCGGCGATGGTCAGCAGCTCAAGGCCGGACAGGTCGACCTGTGGAGAGTCATCGAGCGGCATCAGCGGTCGCAACAGGATCGCGCGACGGATCAACCCGGGGTAGATGCTCGCCACCGCGGCGGCGAAGTTGGCGCCATTCGAATATCCGAGCACGGTGATGTTGTCCGGATCAAGCCCATAGGCACTTGCGGCGTCCTGCATGAAGGCGTTGAACACTTCGGCTTCGGCTTGGATGTCCGCTTGGTCGAACCGGGCCATATCGCGCCTGCGAAAGAAGCGGGTCACGCCTTCCTCGGTCGAGCGACCGCGAACGCCCAGAAGCGTCGCCTCCGGGTCGAGCCGCGCGGCGAGCGGGAAAAGGTCGGTCTCGTTCCCGCCGGTGCCGTGCAGCGTCAGGATCACGTGGCCATTCGGTCGCTCGGGCGTGTGAAAGCGGTGGATGAAAGACAGGTCCCGCATGGCAATTCTTTCCGCGCCTGGCAGGGCGAATTGCGGAAGCATGACGCGCAGATCCGCGGCGCGATCCGCGTCATCGGAGGGGACGAACAACGTCTCTCCCAGGTGCCCCGCCTCCTCGTCCACGGTCATCCCCGGACCATCGGTGGCATATTCGACAAGTGTTCCAGCGGGCTCGCGAACGTAAAGAGACTGGAAATACTTGCGGTCGTGGACCGTGGTGAGGTCCTCGCTATTCTTGAGCGCGACACGCATCCGGCGCAGGGCCTCGGCGTCCGCCGCGCGGAACGCCACATGATCGATGATACCCGTGCCCGGGATGCCCGGAACGAAGCCGCCGGCGTCCCGGATGTCGACGGCATCCCGATCCGACAGCCAGCGCTGGATGTTTCCTTCCCGCGCGCCGCGTCGATACCCCATGCCTGCGATGAAGCCGCCCGTCACATCGGGGGCTTCGCTCAGCAGGCTCACCGCTCGCAGCCGAGTCGGTGCCGCCGGATCGGTCAGCGGCGCCTCGGCCCTCATGTCACTGCCCACGAGCTTCACGATGATACGGTCGGGGTCCTTCAGGCGCAGAACCGGCTCACCGAACTCTCGAACGGGTCCCTCGCTTGGCAGACCGGCGTCGATGGCCCGCATGAGCCAGGTGCCGATTGCCTCGCGCGGAACGGCAAGGGCAATCTCGGCCACCTGGCCATGACCGACACGCCCGGCGGAGCCTTCTTCCCATACGAGAAAGGTCACAAGCGAGCCCGGGCTGCCGGCGGCATCCCCGTAGAACAGGTGCAACTGCTCGGCATCCTCGAAGCCGCCCGTTTGCTTGACGAGCCGAAGACCGAGGAAGCCCGCGTAGAAGTCGACATTGGCCTGCACGTTGCGCGTGATCGCCGTGACGTGGTGAATGCCCAAAGTCATCATGTTCTCCCGGGGATAGTTTCCCCAAGTGTAATGCGTTTGCCCCTCGATACGATCCGGGGCGCCCGGAACACGGCGTTCGGCATGTACGAATGCCCTTTGCCGGATGATACGAGACAGGCCGGTCAGAGGTCGGACGGCAGATCTGACGCGCTCGGAATTCGGTCATGCGACTGTCCGGCGGGGCAGCACGCGACGCCTTTCGATCTCCTCGGCCTTGGCTCTCCTCACCTCTGACGAGGATAGGCTCCACTCCCGCGCAGGCGGGCGCCACGGCCTTCTTTCAGCAATGTCAAAAGCCGACATGCCGGAGAAAAGGCCGCAAGCGCCCTGTCCGATGATACGCAGCCTCGCGGTTCAGCTGCCGCGTCGATCGCTCAGAACCTGCCCCACGCATTCGCCGAACCCCACGCGGTACCCCTGCCCCTCGGCATGGCCGCGCAGCGTCAGCACGTCGCCGTCTTCGATGAAGGTTCGGGTGCCGCCCGCGATCTCGACCGGCTCCTTTCCGCCCCAGCTCAGCTCCAGAAGCGATCCGCGATTGCCGCGCTCGGGCCCTGAAATAGTACCCGAACCGAGCAGGTCGCCCACCCTCATCGGGCAACCGCTGCTGGAATGATGCGCAAGCTGCTGCGGCGCGGAGTAATACATTTCGCGGTAGTTGGTGCGGCAGATGACGGTCTCGTCGCGGCCCTCGGGCGCCAGTCCGACCTCGAGATCGATGTCGTAGAGCATCGGCCCCGGTTCGTTCAGATAGTCGAGCAGCGGCACCTCGCGGTCGGGCGTGTCGACGCGGAACGGCTCCAGCGCGGCTGCGGTGACGATCCAGGGGCTGATCGTCGTCGCCGTCGCCTTGGCCTGGAAGGGACCGAGCGGCTGGTATTCCCAAGCTTGGATGTCGCGCGCCGACCAGTCGTTCAGCAGCACGTAGCCGAAAATGTTATCGAAGGCCTCGGCCACCGAAAGCGGGCGCTCGGAGGGTTGGCCGACGATGGCGCCGAGCTCCAGCTCGATGTCGAAACGTTGCGAAGGGCCGAAACGCGGCACCGCCTCATCGGGCCCCTTAAGCTGGCCATGCGGCCGCCGCACCGGCGTGCCCGAGACCACGACCGAGGAGGCGCGGCCATTGTAGCCGATCGGGATATGCAGCCAGTTCGGCGGCAGCGCGTTCTCGGCTCCGCGGAACATCGTGCCGACATTCTGCGCATGGTGCCGGCTGGCATAGAAATCGGTGAATTCGGAGACGGCAAAGGGCATGTGCAGCTGCACCTGTGCCATGGGCACCAGATGCGGCTCAATCTTCGCCTGCGCCTCGGCGCCCTCCTCCAGCATCTCCATCAGCTCGCGCCGCAGCCGGGCCCATGTGTCGCGCCCCATGGCCATGATCTCGTTCCAGCGACCGGTCTGGAGCTGGTTCGAGAACTCCAGCAGTCCCGCTTGCTCAAGCCCGTGCAGATCGAGGATCCGGTCGCCGATGGCGGTGCCGCAACGCGGCGCGCCGCCTGCGGTCGAAAAGACGCCGTAGGGGAGGTTGTTGAGAGGAAAATCGCAAGCGGGATCATTGGCGCTCGCGATCCAGGATCGGATCAGGTCGGTCATTCAGGGTCTCCTTCAGGTCGCATCGGGTTGCAGCTCGGGCCGCGCCGCGGCAAAGCCCGGCAGTGCGAGGCAGCGTGCCTCGATCTCCGTCAGCCGGGCGAAGGGGGCAAGGTCGCAGCCCCAGCGGCGCGCGTTGTAGAGTTGTGGGACAAGGCAGACATCGGCGAGAGTGGGCGCATCGCCGAAGCTGAACGCCGTATCGGCCATGATCATGCGCGCGAAGGCGTGAAATCCTCGTGTCATCCAGTCGTTCATCCACGCCGTCCGTACCGCCGCATCGAGGCCCAATTGCCCGAGCCGGGCGACGACCCTCAGGTTGTTGACCGGGTGGATGTCGGTGGCGATGACCAGCGCTGCGGCGCGTGTATGCGCGCGCGCGGGGGCGCCCGCGGGCAGGAGCGGCGGCGTGGGATGGGTTTCCTCCAGCCAATCGAGGATCGCTATCGATTGCGTCAGCACGGTGCCGTCGTCGAGGACCAGGGCGGGCACCCCTTGCGACGGGTTGAGCCGTGCATAGGCCGCCTCCGCCTGCTCGCCCCGCATGAGGTTCACGGGGGCCGTCTCAAAAGCGACCCCCTTGAGATGCAGCGCGATCCGCACCCGGTAGGAGGTGGTCGAGCGCCAGTAGGAATAGAGCCTCATTTTTCGCCCGGAGTGCCGTCGAACTTCTTTTCGAGCGAGGTCCAGCAGTCGAGGTAATCGTCTTGCAGCGGTGCCTCTCGGGCAGCGAACTCGGTCAAATGCTGCGGAAAGCGTGTCTCGAACATGAAGGACATCGTATCCTCGAGCTTGTGCGGTACCAGATCGGCGTTCGAGGCGCCTTCGAAGGCCTCGCGGTCGGGACCATGCGGCAGCATCATGTTGTGCAGGCTCATGCCGCCGGGCGCGAAGCCCTGCGGCTTGGCGTCGTATTCGCCGTGGATGTTGCCCATCAGCTCGGACATGACGTTCTTGTGGTACCACGGCGGGCGGAAGGTGTTCTCGGCCACCATCCAGCGGTCGCGGAACAGCACGAAATCGATGTTCGCCGTGCCCTCGACGCCCGAGGGCGCGGTCAGCACGGTGAAGATCGACGGGTCGGGATGGTCGAACAAGATCGCGCCAACCGGGCAGTAGGTGCGCAGGTCGTATTTCATCGGCGCGTAGTTGCCGTGCCAGGCCACCACGTCGAGCGGGCTGTGCCCGATCTCGCAACGATGGAATTGGCCGCACCACTTGACGGTGACGGTGGAGGGCGTCTCGCGATCCTCGAAAGCGGCCACGGGCGCCTTGAAATCGCGCGGGTTGGCCATGCAGTTGGCACCGATCGGGCCGCGGCCGGGCAGTTCGAACTTCTGGCCGTAGTTCTCGCAGACGAAGCCGCGCGCCGGTCCCTCCAGCAACTCGACCCGGTAGACCAGCCCGCGCGGAATGACCGCGATTTCCTTGGGCTCCAGATCGATGACGCCGAGCTCGGTGCAGAACCGCAGCCGCCCCTCCTGCGGCACGACCAGAAGCTCGCTGTCGGCGGAGTAGAAATAGGCGTCCGTCATGCTTTCGGTGACGAGATAGACATGGCTCGCCATGCCGGTCTGGGTGTTCACATCGCCCGCCGTGGTCATGGTCCGCATGCCGGTGATCCAGGTCAGCGGTTCGTCCGAGTGCGGCACCGGGTCCCAGCGATACTGGCCCAGCGAGGTGACGTCCGGCACGATGTTCGGCGCGGATTTCCAGTAGGGCACGTCGATCTTCGCGTAGCGGCCGGAATGCTTGACCGACGGGCGGATCCGGTAGCACCAGGTCCGCTCGTTCTGATGGCTTGGCGCGGTGAAGGCGGTGCCCGAAAGCTGCTCGCCATAGAGCCCGTAATTGACCTTCTGCGGGCTGTTCATGCCCTGCGGCAGCGCGCCGGGCAGCGCCTCGGTCTCGAAGTCGTTGCCGAAGCCGGGCATGTAGGCCGGGGCATTGCGGGGTTGCCCGGTCGCGGGCAGCTTGGATGTATCAGCGGTCATGGTGTTCCTCCTTGGACGAAAGAAGCGGGGGCGCGGACGGTGGCCGCGCGGGGGGCGGGCGGGCCGGGTTTGCCGGCGCATTCGTGATAGACGCGAAGGCTGCAGCGCGCGCAGACCGTGTCGCGCGCCTGTGCGACCGCCTCGCGGATGGCATCGGATTTGTGGGCGTGAACGTTGCGCGCGCCGAGCGCGTCGAGCACGCCAAGCCGGCGCAGCACGTCAATGATGTCCGGGTTGGCGGCGATCAGCAGGAACCCCAACCCCATGCGCCGGGCGCGGCGCGCCTCCTTTAGGATGAAATCGGCGCCGGCGAGATCGATCTTTCCCGTGCCCTTGAGCGACAGAATGCGGGTCTTGGCGCCATCGCGCGCGTCGATCCGGCGCAACTCCCTCTCGACATGCTCGACCGACGCGAAGAAGAGCGGCCCTTCGAGCCGGGTCATGGAGATCTGCGGACATTGGTCGAGCCCGTGCAGATGCGCATTGGCAAAGGCGCGCCGGCCGCCGGGCTCGGTCACGGGGGCGCCGACGGCGACGATCGGCCGCGCGCTCTGATAGAGAAAGGCGGCAAGCGAGGCGAAGGCGCCGACCATGATCGCGAAGGTCAGTTCGGAGATCACGCCGGTGCCGAAAGTGGCCAGCAGGATCACGGTCTCGGTGCGGCTGGTGGCGATGATGTGCCGGATCTCGGCCAGATCGACCAGCCGCCAGGCGACATGCAGGATGATCGCGGCCATCGCCGGCACCGGAATGTAGCGCACCAGCGGCGCCACGAGGACGAGCAGGACCAGCAGGAAACCGGCAGCGAAGATCGCTGCCAAGGGCGTGCGCGCGCCGCTTTCGGCGTTGAGCCCCGAGCGGGTGAACGAACCCGACCCGGCGTAGCACTGGAACAGGCTGCCGATCATGTTGGACAGGCCCTGCCCCACCATCTCCTGGTCCGCGTCGTAGCGTTCCTCGCGCCGGATCGCGAAGGCGCGGCCGATCGAGATCGCTTCGAGCAGCCCGACGAAAGCGATTGCGACGGCTCCGGGGATCATCGTCATGACCATCGCCAGATCGAGATCGGGGGCCCGGAACGCGGGGGTGATCACGCCGAGCGGCGCGAACATCGCGATGCCGCGCGCCTCGGCATCGACCGCCCAGCCCAGCAACCCGGCCCCGGCAAGCGCGATCATGTAGGCCGGGATACGTCGATCGAGACGGCCCAGACCCAGAAGCACCGCGAGCGTTCCGATCGAGATCGACAGCGCCAGGGGCGCGATGTCGGGCAGTGCCGAGAAGGTGCCGGTCAGCCGCTGCAGCGCATCGCCCCCCTGTGTCGGCAGGCCCAGGGCCGGTGCCAGCTGCGTCGCCGCGATCAGCAGCGCGGCGGCGGCGGTGAACCCGATGATGACCGAATGCGAGATGAAGGCGATGATCGCCCCCGCTCCCAGCAGCCCGGCCGCGAGCTGCAGCGCGCCGACCATCAAGGTCAGGGTCAGCGCCAAAGCGACGTATTCGGCCGATCCGGGCAGGGCCAGCGCGCCGAGTGTCGCAAAGAGCACGGCCGAGATCGCCGTGGTAGGCCCCGAGACCATCACCCGGGACGAGCCCCAAAAGGCGGCGACGAGTGTCACCACGATGGCGGTATAGAGCCCGTAGCGCGGCGGCAGACCGGCGATGATCGCGAAGGCGATGCCCTGAGGCAGAACCACGGTCGCGTTGGTCAACCCCGCCAGAAGGTCGTGACGCAGAGCGGTCCGGTCGACCTCGGCGAACCAGGGCCGCCGCGGATCGAGCCGCGCCACGAGCGCCTTCGATGTCATCGGCATGCGGGTCTCCTCCCTCTCGGTCCGGCCCGGCGGGCCGGGCGGGACCGTATCGGACCGGGCCTCAGGCCCGGTAGGCCGGAAGCGGTGCGCGGTCCTGCAAGGCCACCATGCGGCGCAGCATGGTCTCGGTCAGTCGCGCCCTGATCGCGGCATGGGCTTCGTCGTCATAGAGGTTGTGCATCTCGCCGGGATCGGTCTGCAGGTCGTAGAGTTCGTTCCAGTCCTCGCCGTGGCGCAGGGACATGCGGTAACGCTCGGTGATCATCGTGCGCACGCGCTGCGGGCGGTCGAAGCCGGTCATCACGCGCTGGCTGTCCTCTTCGACGATCACCGCCTCCGGCGGCGGGTCGCCAAACAGGTCGCGGCCCTGCATGCCGTTGAACCCCTGCACCCCGGCGCGGGCGAGAATGGTGGAGGCGATGTCGATCGAAGACGACAGGTCGTCCGAGACCTGCGATTGGCGCGGGGCCTGCGGGTCGCTCCAGATGAAGGGGACGCGGACGACGCCTTGGTAGTGCAAAAGCAGCTTCAGCATCAGCCCGTGATCGCCCATGTAATCGCCGTGATCGGAGGTGAAGATCACCACGGTGTCCTCGGCCAGCCCCAGCGCGTCGAGCCGGTCCAGCACCCGACCGATCGCGTCGTCGATCATGCTGATCATGCCGTAGGTGAGGGCGATGATCGCCCGTGCCTCGTCCTCGGTCACCGCGAAAGGGCTTTGATTGTCGCGCGGGTCGGTGCCCTTCTCCATCGCTTCTCGCATGGCGCGGACCGGCTTCAATGCGTTCTTGCCGAAGGAAGGCGGCAGTTCGATTTGATCGGGATCGTACATGTCCCAGTAGCGCCCCGGCGGCGTGAAAGGGTGATGCGGATCGGGAAAGGACATCTGCAAAAAGAAGGGCGCATCTTCTTGTGCCCGCTGATCGAGCCATGCGGCGCTGCGATCAGCGACCCAGCTGGTCGAGTAGAGCTCCTCCGGGACGGCCGTGCGCCAGGCCTGGGGCGCCCTGATCCGGTCGTCCGGCAGCGCGTTCTCCGGCCCGGTGAGGCTGTCGAAATCGGGCCGCTGGCTGCGCGCCCAGAGCAGGTAGTCGCCGGAGGCCTGATCGGCATGGTCGGCGGCGACCTCGACATGCTCGAAGCCGTAGAAATCGCCCCCCGCGCGATCCGCCAGCGGCTTGTCCCACTTGCCGACATGTTCGAGGTCGTATGCCTCGGAGTGACGATTGTCCTTGAAAGCGTCGCGCAGATGCGGCGCGGGAACATGCTTGCCCGGCTGCGGCACGAAGGTGTTGCTTGCCGGAAGCCCTGTGAAGCTCTGCAGGTGCGACTTGCCGATCAGCCCGGTGCGATAGCCGGCGTCGCGCAGAAGCTCCACGAAGGTGGTATGGTTGCGCGACAGCGGGATGCCGTTGTGACGGGCGCCATGCACCGAGCACATGCGCCCGGTCATGATCGAGGCCCGGTTGGGCATGCAGATCGGATTGGCCACGTAGAACCGCTCGAACCGCGTGCCCCGCGCGGCGATGCCGTCGATGTTGGGGGTCTTCACGACCCGGTTCCCGTAGCAGCCCAGATGATCCGCGCGATGCTGGTCGGTGATGATGAACAGGAAATTGGGGCGCTTGGTCATCAGCGGGCCTCCTTGTAGGGGGTGGGGGCGGGAACGCGGCGCAGATCGAAGAGGATCAGCGCCACGCCGGCGGCGATCGCTGGCAGGTGGATGGCAGGGCTCGCGATCAGGCACATGAAGGCGGTCACGAAGCGCAGACCCACTTCGACGGCGGTCAGGCGGCCCTGGTCATGCGCCGAGAGGGCCGAGGAGAAGAGCCAGATGCACAGGCAGCTGCGCAGGACGATCCATACGAAAGCCCCTAGGTGGAATTCCTCGACGATCAGCAGGGTCGGGTAGTAGACGAAGATGAAAGGAATGATGAACTTCGCCATGCCGAGGCGGAAGGACATCAATGCCGTCATCAGCGGGTTTGCCCCGGCGATCGGCGCCGCCGCATAGGCCGCGATCGCCACCGGAGGGGTGAGCGAGGAGGCCACGCCGTAGTAGAAGACGAACATATGCGCCGTCAGCATCGACAGCCCCAGCGCCTGGATGGCCGGGCCCATCACCAGGATGATGATGAGATAGGCGGGCAGCGTCGGCATGCCCATGCCGAGCACCAGCGCACCGATCATGGCCACGAGCAGGGCCGAGAACAGGCTGTCGCCCCGGATCGCGCCGATGACATTGGCAAGCTTGAGGCCGAGCCCGGTCGAGTCGAGCGATCCCACGAGGATGCCGATCGCCGCGATCGCGATCAGCAGCGAAGCGCCCGCCGCGCTGCCGCCGATGAAGGACCGCCACAGGCGCATCGGGTCGCGGCGCACCTCGGGATTGATCACCGAGAGGGCCACGAGGACGACCGTGGCGTAAAAGCCGGCCGAGGAGGTGGACAGCCCTATGAGCAGGGCGGCGATGACCGTCGCGATCGGGCCGAGAAACAGCACCGAATTGATCATGTCGATGCGGGTGATGCGGTCTTCGGTCCTGACCGGCTGGACCTCGATCCCCTGTCGACGCGCCTCGACGGTGACGGCGCAGAACAGGCTGAAGTAATAGAACAATGCTGGCACGAGCGCGGCGATGATGATGTTGAGGTATCCCGCCCCGGTGAGATCGGCCATGACCAGCGCGGCCGCGCCCATGATCGGCGGCATGATCTGCCCGCCCGAGGAAGCGGTCGCCTCGATGCCTGCGGCGAAGGTGGGCGAGAAGCCCCGTTTCTTGATCATCGGGATGGTGAAGGTGCCGGTGCCCACGATGTTGGCCACGGTTGAGCCCGACATGGTGCCGAAGAGCGAGGAGGCGAGGATCGCGGCATGGGCCGGGCCGCCGCGGGTGCGCCGCGTGGCGAGAAAGGCGAATTTCAGGAGCGTATCGCCCGCACCCGTGCCTTCGAGCAGGGCACCGAAGATGATGAAGATGAAGACCGTGGTCAGCACGATGTTGGTGATCGAGCCGAACACACCCTTGTTGGTATTGTACCACAGGTTCTCGGCCATCTCGTCGAGGCCGAAGCCGCTATGGGCGAGGATGCCGGGCAGGTCCTGTCCGAAAAGCAGGTAGAGCACCGCCAGCGCGCCGACGCTGAACAGGCCCCAGCCCCAGAGCCTGCGGCACAGTTCGAGGAACACCACCAAGCCTGCCAGGGCCGGCCAGGCGTCACGTGTCGAGACGTCGTAGAGCGCCGTTTCCATCAGGGTCTGCACCTGCAGGAAGCTCCAGATCGACCAGAGCCCCGCCAGCAGCATCGCGACGTCGATGACCGCATGCAGCAGCTCCGCGCCGTGCCGGGGGGGCGGCGCGTCGCGGTTCAGATCGCGGTCGGTCCGAACCGTGTCCAGCCGCTTGCGCCGCGCTGCCGCAACCCCCGCGACGAGCGCCAGCGCGAAGCCGCCGGCCCGGTGCAACTTGGGATCGAGCAGACCGAGGCCCGAGGTATAGAGCGCGATCACGCCCAACCCGAGACAGGCCAGCGTGCCGGCGATGAACAAGACGCGGGAGAACGCGCCGAGAGCAGGGCTCTGCACGGTCATGACAGACCTTCCTTTCATTGGGGGCCGAGGGTCCCGCCCGCGCCGGAGCGCGGACGGGAGCGGTGCGTCAGCTGTCCGTGCGCAGCTCGGCGGGGATCTCGAAGCCCGCCTCGTCGTAGTAGCGCAGCGCGCCCGGATGCAGCGGCACGTTGACCCCGACAAAGGCCGTCTCGGGGGTCACTTCGCGCAGGAACTGGGCGCTGCTCTGAACTTCTTCGAGGTTTTCCCAGAAGGCCTTGGTGACCTCGTAGACGACATCCTCGGACATGCTTTCATGGGTGCCGATGAACTGGTAGAACCCCAGCGCGGTGATATCGCCCTCGGTGAGCTGGCCCTTGTAGAGCGTGCCGTCGAAGGAGGTCATGCCGCGGCCCGGTTGACCGAAGATGCGACGGGTCTCCTCCTGCTCTGCGGCCTCGGGCGGGATGGACAGCAGCCGGAAGCGCCCCGAAAGGCCGAACTGCTCGATGTTCGCCGAGCCGACCTCTGCGGGGCGGATCATCATGTCGATCTTGCCATCGGACAGGGCGTCGTCGCCCTCGCCCCAGCTCAGCCGCACGGCCGTGTAATCCTCGTTGGGCTCGAAACCGGTGATCGCCCGGATCAACGCTTCGGATGTCGCCGAGGCCGAACCCGCAGGCGGGCCGGTGAAGACCGACTTGCCTTCGATGTCCTGCCAGCTTTCGATACCCGAGCCGTCCAGCGTGACCGGGTGGTAGGCCCCGGCCTGGAAGCCCAGGATGGCGCGCAGGTTCTCGGCCAGCTCGGGCGCCTCCGAGATCGGCGCATACATGGCTTCGCCCGCCTGCATCAGGGGCACGAGCGAAGGCACGGCCGAGAAGAAGGCCAGCTCGCCCTTGGCGCCGTTGAGCATCGATTTGGTCAGGGTCTGTCCCGCGTTGACCTGGATCTGAATATCCGATTTGCGGGCCTGATTGACGAAGGACACGAACATCGTGTGAACCGGGTCCCCGACCCCGGCGGTTTCGCCCTTGTAAATCTGGGCCGTGGCGGGCGCGGCCAGACCGGCTGCAAGAACCATGCCAACGAGTGCGCGCGGCAGTGCTGAAATACGAATCATGATCTCCTCCCAAAGATGCCGATCTCACGCTAGCGCCGGCGTCACATAAATTATAATGACTTTATTACGGACATATATATCATTCTGGTATGAAAATTGACCCCCGACATTTGGCGCAGCTGGCAGCGATCCTGGAGGCCGGCTCGTTTCAGGCCGCGGCGGATGAGCTCGGCCTGACGCAGCCGGCCCTGAGCCGCAACATGCGAATGCTGGAAGCGCGCCTCGGCGCGCCGGTCTTCGAGCGCAGCGGCAAGCGGTCATTGCCCACGGCGCTGGGGCGCCGCCTTGCCCGCAGCGGGCTGGCGATCCGGGCCGCCGAGGAACAGGCGGGCGTTCAGGCCAGCCTCTGGGCCGAAGGGCAGAGGGGAGAGCTTCGCCTGGGCGCGCCGCCGATCGTATCGGGGCGGTTCCTGACCAAGGCGATCTCGAACTTTCTCGTGGCGCATCCCAGCTGGACCCTCGACCTGCAGGTGGGTCTCGTTCCGGATCTGCAGGCGATGCTGGCGCGGGGCAGGATCGACCTGCTGATCGGCCCGCAAAATCTCATCGATCAGGAGGCGCGCCTGGATTTCGAGCCGTTGATCGATGACCGGATCGGGGTGTTGTGCCGCGCGGACCACCCGCTCACACGGATCGACAGGTTGACCGCCCGTCACCTCGAGACGCAAAGCTGGCTGGTGCATTCCCGCGGCAGCCTGCTGCGGCAACAGACCGAGGCGGCTCTTCTCGCGGCGGGCCTGGAAAAGATCCGTATCGGCTGCGAAGCCGGTGCAACCGGCTCCGCGCTGGAGATCGTCGCCGCCACCGACCTTCTGACCGCGATGCCGGTCGCCATGACCTGTCCGTATCTGGAAGGGCGGCTGACATTCCTGTCCTTCGATCATCCGCTCTTTCGCAGGCCGATTGGCATCATGCGCAGGCGCGGCAGCGTGCTCGATAGCGGTGCCGGGTGGTTGATCGAGCATCTTCGGGACACCGCCTGATCGCCCTTGGCCGAACCGGAGGTTCGCGAGGCTGGCCGGCAAGGCACGGGCCGAAACGCAGCGCCCGAACATTGGGATGAAAGGCTGCGGCGACGGATCCGGCAATGACGCCCATGCCCCTGATCCATTCATTTTCCGGCAACCGATCTGACGCACCGGGCCCCGTTCCGGGTCGCGGCAGTGTTGGAACCCGAGCTTCTTTCCAACGGTTCAGATTCCGACATCGGCATTCGACACGCATGTTTTCGAAGCTGGAGGCCAAGCCGCGACATTGACATATCCCCTTCGTGCCCGGGGCAACCTCCGAAAGGGTGACTTGTATGGAGAGAGACAAACCAAAGCCGAATGTCGCCTATTGGCATTTGTATGTCGACGAGGACGGTATAAGTCACCAGGTCGAATGCGCCATGACCGACTTCGAGCTTGCCGCCATCCAACCGGGGGCCGCGCCGCAATGGCAAGGTCGTAAACATCATGACGGCATGACCGTCATGGTGACCGTTCTTCCCGTCGGGTGGGTCGGGGCCTGGCACGAGAACCCCGCACCGCAATGGATCATTCCGCTGAGTGGCACATGGTCGGTGGAGGCGATGGACGGAATCCGACGGGAGTTCGGCCCGGGCGACATCTCGTTCGGTGAAGACCAGGGCTGCGAGGAAGTGGAAGGCCGCAAGGGCCATCGCTCCACCACGGTCGGAGATCTTCCGGCAACACTGATGATCGTGCAGTTCGATACGTCGCGTGACAAAACCACCCCCTGCCGCTTCGGGTGAAGTGTTCATGAGCCTTTCCGACCCCTTTGAGATCATCGACGCCGCTTTCGCGGGCTATCTCTTGCCCAATGCCGGTCTCGAAGAGCTCGCCAGCGGATTTCGCTGGATCGAAGGTCTCGTCTGGATGGGAGACTGGAACTGCCTGTTGTTCCAGGACCTGCCGCGTGATCGAACCATGCGTTGGTCGGAAGATCAGGGGGTAACGGTTCACCGCGCCCCGTCCGGCCATGCGAACGGTCAGGCCCGTGACCGACAAGGCCGGCTGATCGCCTGCTCGCACCGGCATCGCTGCGTCACCCGTACGGAATATGACGGTCGCATTTCCATCTTGGCTGATCGCCATGCGGGCAAGCGGCTCAACGCGCCGAACGACGTGGCCGTGAAGTCTGATGGAACGATATGGTTCACCGATCCGCTCTATGGGATCTCGAACGACTACGAAGGCGGTCGTCAGCTCTCCGAGCAGCCCCCGGCTCTATATTGCTTCGATCCGGCCACCTCCGAGGTCACCATTGCTGCGAGCGATTTTGCGGGACCGAACGGGCTTGCCTTTTCGCCGGACGAAACGCGGCTCTACGTCGCCGAAAGCGGCGATCAGACCCGCCCCGACCCCGAACAATTCATCCGCGTCTTCGACATCGGTACCGATAACGCGCTCTCGGGCGGAGGCATGTTCCATCGCGTATCTCCCGGCTATTGCGATGGCATGGCCGTGGATGAGGACGGCAATATATGGTCGAGCGCGGCGGACGGGGTGCATTGCATTTCGCGAGACGGGCATTTGATGGGCAAGATCCTCATACCATACCGTGTCTCGAACCTGACATTCGGAGAACGGCATCGCAATCGGCTCTTCATCGGTGGCTCACATACGCTCTATGCCATATTTCTCGACCGGCGCGGTGCCGCGGTCGTCTGAAGACGGCATGCGCATGCCCGGAAACGTCTGCAATCGGTCTTCGATGGGGTGCGAAGCGCTCCGGCCTTCCGGTCGTGTCGAATGGAGATCGAAGATCTGGGGCCCGCCGGGCCGCGCTCAGACAAGGCTTGCCGTTTCGACCTCCTGTTCGAAGAACTCGGAAAACGTCGCCACGCGCAGCGGAAGCCGGTCATAGGGCGGATAGTAGAGCGTGAGCCAAAGCTCGGGGACCGACCAGTCCGGCAGAACCTCCACGAGGCGCCCCTTTTCCAGGTCTTCGGCGACGATGAAGCGCGGCAACAACGCGATCCCTTCGCCGTTCAGCGCCAGTCGGCGCAGGACATCGCCATTGTTCGCGCAGAACGAACCGCGCGCTCGCTGACTGCGGCGGCTTGTGCCGCTCGAGAGCTCCCAGGTCTCTTCGCGCGCTTCGGGACCATAGGCGAGGCAGGCGTGATCGACGAGATCGTCCGGCCCCTCCGGCGTACCCCGCTTTGCCAGATAGCCCGGAGCCGCAACGAGGAGGCGAGGCACCTTGCAGATCTTGCGCCAGATCGTCGATTTGTCGCCGGGCGGTCCGGAGATGCGAATGGCGAGGTCGTAATCCTGCTCGATGATGTCGACGAAACCATCGGAGAGGTTGAGCGCGACCTGGATCTGCGGATGCAGCGTCGCGAAGCGCGACAGGATGTCCGGCAGGACCTTCAGCCCCAGCGACATGGGCGCGCTGATCCGGATCAGCCCCGAGACGACGCCTTGCGCTGCGCGTGTTTCCTCCGCCGCCTCCATGAGACCATGCGAAAGCGGTGCCGCGCGCGCGGCATAAACGGCACCCGACGAGGTCAGGGACACCTGTCGCGTGGTGCGGACCAGCAGTTGCACGCGAAGGCGATCCTCGAGCGCGGCGACCGTCCGCGTGACCGAAGCCGGCGTCAGTCCGAGCTGGCGCGCCGCGCCGGCAAAGCTCTGCTGCTCGGCGACAGCGAGAAAGACGCGGATGGATTCAAGCTCTCCCATGCGCCCACCATTACGCTCATCACAATGGTGTATTCAATATTGTTGCTATTCTCGGGAGGAGTTCCGATGCGCATGTTCTGGTCAGGAAACGCCACCCTGACAAAGGAACCCGTCATGCTCACCCAGATCAAAGGCCTGCACCACACAACGTCGATGGCTTCCGACGCGCAGGAGAACAATGACTTTTTCACCAAGCTGCTTGGCCTTCGCCGGGTCAAGAAGACGGTCAATTTCGATGCGCCGGATGTCTATCACCTCTATTACGGCGACGAGTTCGGCACCCCCGGCTCGGTGATGACCTATTTTCCGTTCCGGAACATGAAGAAGGGCCGCCGCGGCACCGGTGAGGTTTCGGAGACCGCTTTCGCGGTGCCCGAAGGATCTCTCCCCTACTGGCACGACCGTCTTGCTTCCGCGAATGTCGAGGGGATCGAGCGCGTCGAGCAATTCGGCGAGAGGCGTCTGCGCTTCGCCGGCCCGGACGGCGACGGCTTCGCGCTGGTCGAGGTGCGCGGCGACAGCCGGCCCCCCTTCGCCGGCGGTCCAGTCCCGGCAGAGAAAGGCATCCACGGCTTTCGCGGCGTGACCATGCGGCTGCGTGACGGGGAAGCCACCGCCCGGCTTTTGACCTTCATGGGCTACAAGGAAGTGGCGCGCGAGGGCACGCTCATTCGGTTCGCGATCGAGGACGGCAACGGGGCGGACATCATCGACCTCGACGTGCTGCCTGGCGTCGAGCGGGCCCGCGAAGGCGCCGGATCGGTTCACCACGTGGCCTTCGCGGTCGCGGACAGGGCGGCGCAGCTCGAGGTGCGCCAGGCCCTGCTCGACGCCGGCACCCAGGTCACGCCGGTCATCGACCGTGATTACTTCTGGGCGATCTACTTTCGCACGCCCGGCGGTGTCCTGTTCGAGATCGCAACGAACGAGCCGGGCTTTGATCGCGACGAAGACGCGGCCCATCTGGGCGAAGCGCTGAAGATCCCGGAGCAGCACGCCCATTTGCGTGCCCGGATCGAGGAACTGCTCCAGCCCATCGCCGACTGATCCCGCAATGCCCCGCCGGCGCCTGCCGGCGGGGGTCCCGCAAGGAGCGTATTCATGGCTATCGACAGCTACCACCACCTCGCCAAGAACCCCGCCGCCGGAGCGCCGCTGGTTTTCACCTTTCATGGCACAGGCGGAGACGAGCACCAGTTCTCGCAACTCGTCGAGCAGATCCTGCCCGAGGCGGGGATCGTATCGCCACGCGGCGATGTTTCGGAATTCGGTGCGAACCGTTTCTTCCGGCGCCGGGCCGAAGGGGTCTACGATATGGAGGACCTGGCCGAGCGCAGCGCGAAGATGGCCGGGTTCATCCGTGCGCATCGCGAGGCGCATCCTGGCGCGCCGGTCTACGGGCTCGGCTATTCCAACGGGGCGAACATTCTGGCTTCCGTCCTCTTCGAGGCACCCGAACTCTTCGATCGCGTGGTGCTGATGCACCCGCTGGTGCCATGGACCCCGGGGCCGAACCCGGCTCTTGCCGATGTGGACCTGCTGGTCACTGCCGGCCGGCATGACCCGATCTGCCCCCTGCCCCAGACCGAGGCCTTGGTCGACTATCTCGGCGCACAGGGCGCGTGCCCGGAGGTCCGACTTCACGATGGCGGGCACGAGATAAGCCAGCAGGAGCTCCGCGAGGTGGCAGGCTTCCTGCAACGCCGTGCGTAGCCCGCGCAGAGACCGCAGGCCGATCGACCGGGCGGCATGAACGCCGGCTCACGCGGGCTGCCTATCGCGCAGCACGTGTGTCGCCGGGCAGCTTCGTGAAGCTGTGAGGCAAGGAGACGGGCTCTCGACCGCAAGGCTTGTATCCGGCGGCACCGGTCGATCCTTTACGGCGGCGCAATTATGTTCGACCGTCGCGGCAGGACGCCGGACAAGGAGAAGACCATGGCTGCCACACCGCCCGAGACCATCTCTATCAAGCGCGAAGAGGGCGACAGCAAAGGTCGCTACGTCGCCCGGTTTGAGGGGATCGAGGCCGAGATGACCTATTCGCGTGCGGGACAGGCGATGATCATCATCGACCATACGCATGTGCCCGACGCGCTGCGAGGCCGCTCGGTGGGGCAGGCTCTCGTTCAACGCGCCGTCGAAGACGCGCGCGCCGAAGGCCGGTCCATCGTCCCGCTCTGCCCTTTTGCAAAGGCCCAGATCGCGCGCCACCCCGAGTGGCAGGATGTGTTGAAACATTGAGTGCAGCCGACCGTCATGACCGAGCACGCGGTCCGAAAGCGGCGCGGCGCGGCGGCCCGTGTCCCGATCTGGCATGTGAAAAGCGCGGGCGCATGAGCGGGCACCGGCCTGCCGGTTTCTTCCGCGCGTCACGGGTCGGGCAGCTAGGGCGCGCTTGCCGAAATGCCCCGGAGGATGGATGAATCGGCTGGATTGCGACCGCATGTTCGCCGCTGTGATGGAAACCGGGAGCTTTGCCGGCGCGGCGGAAAAGCTTCGAACCAGCTCGGGGCAGGCCTCGAAGCTCGTGTCCCGGCTGGAAGCCGAGCTGGGTGTTCGACTTCTGAACCGGACGACCCGTGCCGTCTCCGCGACCGAGGCCGGGCGCGCCTATCATGATCGGTTGCGCCCCCTTCTCGACGCGTTCGACGACCTCGATCTTTCGATCCGGAACATCTCGCAAACGCCCACGGGGCGGCTCAGGGTCAGTGCGCCGCTCACCTTCGGAGCGCTGGCGCTGACGCCCGCGCTCAACGAGTTCGCGCTGCGGTTTCCTGAGATCGCGCTCGATGTCAGCTTTTCGGACCGCATGGTGAATCTCGTCGACGAGGGCTTCGACATGGCGGTACGGATCGGGAAACCCGAGGATTCCAGCCTGATCAGCCGCCGGCTTTGCAAGGCCCGGATCGTCGTGATCGCAGCGCCGGACTACCTCGACCGGCGCGGCACCCCGGCTGCGCCGGAAGAGCTTGGCGGCCACGACTGCATCATCGACGCGAACTACCGCGACCCCACGCATTGGCCTTTCCTCGGCGCAGGCGGACCCCTGACCGTCCAGGTGGGCGGCCGCATACGCTATTCCAACGCGGAGGCCTGCCTGCGCGCCGCGGAGGCCGGGCTGGGGATCGCCCGGGTGCCGGCCTTCGTCGCGGGCGAGGCGATCGGAGCGGGGCGGGTCGCCCTTTTGCTCGAGCGGTACGAGGCCGCGCCTTACGAGGTTCATGCGCTCTATCCCCATAGCCGCCACCTGGCGGCAAAGGTCCGCGCCCTCGTGGACTTTCTGGCAAAACGCTACCGCGACAGGCCGGATTGGGAGGTGAACTGGTAGTCATTCATTCCATACCGGATGCAATCATCTTCCAATTCGGTGGATTATAATTCGGCAGGAAGGAGGTCATGTTCTCCTTAACAGCGACATGCCGCGACATGCGGCCTCAAGGAGAACCGACATGACCTATGCCAACACCCAGACCTCTTCGCGACCGACCCTCATCGAGGGCGTCACCAATGCGGACCTCGCCGCCACGATCCTTCGTGTCACCATGGGCATCTTCTTTCTCGCCCATGCCGGTCTGAAGATCTTCATCTTCACGCCTGCCGGGACGGCCGGCTACTTCGCCAGCCTCGGCCTGCCCGAACCGCTCGCCTATCTCGTCATCCTGGCCGAGCTTTTCGGTGGCATCGCCCTGATCCTCGGGCTCTACAGCCGCTGGGTCTCGCTGGCGCTGGTCCCGATCCTGCTCGGTTCGATCTACGTGCCGCATGGCGCGGCCGGCTTCTTCTTTTCCAACGAAGGCGGCGGCTGGGAATTCCCGGCGTTCTGGGCGGTCACCCTTGTCGTTCAGGCCCTGCTGGGCGACGGGGCCTATGCTCTGAAGCGAAATCGCGGCTGATACTGCAAGACGGCCGCGGGCAATGCCCGCGGCCGTTGTCGGATTGACGGACCACCGTGTCACGGTGGTCCGTTCATTTCTGTGCGCCTTGGCTCTTACCGAGCGAGTTTCCCGGCATACTCGACCAGGCGCCTGGCCTGGAACTCGACCGACTTCTTGCCCGTCTCGTCCAGGGGCCCGGGCGTGCAGGAATAGCCATAGGGGTTGCCGCCATCCTCGAACTTCACCGGGTCTGCATACCCCGGCGCAACGATGACCGAGCCCCAGTGCATGGCCGTGACGTAGATCGACTGAAGCGTGGTCTCCTGTCCACCATGCGGGTTCTGCGCCGAGGTGGTCGCGGTGACGGCCTTGTTGGCGAGCGCACCCGTTTGCCACAACGGCCCCAGCGTATCGACGAAGGCCCGGAACTGGCTGGCCGGAACGCCGAAGCGGGTCGGCACGGAAATGAAATAGCCGTTTGCCCACTCCATGTCGTCGAGGGACACTTCGGGGATATCCTGCATCTTCTCGAGCTGCTCGCGCCAGGCCTGCTGGCCTTCCACCACCTCGCGCGGCGCAGTTTCCCGCACGCGGCGCAGCCGGACTTCCGCCCCGGCGGCCTCGGCCGCACGCGCGGCTTCGAGCGCGATGCCATGGTTGGTTCCGTAGGTGGAATAGAAGATGATGGCGATCTTGGTGGACATTCATGTCTCCTTTGCTGTGGTTGGTAGGATCGGGGGGTCAACGGAGGCGCATCAGCCGTGTTCCTTGGGCGTGACCTGATGAAGACCATGGATCGCCTGCGTCATGCGGGCCTCCTTTCGTGCGATGATTCAAGGGTAGTAGACACCGCCCATGGCGCGCCGCGGCTTGGTCCTGTCCTGCGGCAGGGGGATGAAATCCTCCTCGTCGCCCGGCACGGTGTCGAACCGACCCCTGGCCCATTCCTCCTTGGCGGCCTCGATCCGCTCGGGGCGCGACGAGACGAAGTTCCACCAGATGTAGCGGGGCCCACCCATCGGCGCGCCGCCGAAGAGCATGAAGCGCGCCGTCGATCTGGCCCGCACGGTGATCGCATCGCCGGGGCGCAGGACCAGAAGCTGGCCGGGTTCGAAGCGGTCCCCCGCGATCTCGATTTCGCCAGAGATCGTGTAGAGGGCGCGCTCCTCGTAATCGGCGTCGATCGGCATCTGCCTGCCCGCCTGAAGCTCGATGTCGCCATAGAGCGTCTCGGAGGACGTCTTGAGGGCGGAGGTCTTGCCAAAGGCCTGCCCGGCAATGATGCGCGCCTTGATCCCCTCGGCTTCGAACAGCGGCAGATTGTCCGATCCGTGATGAATGAATTCCGGCGCGGATTCCTCCTGCGCCTCGGGCAGGGCCATCCAGGTCTGCAGGCCGAAAAGACGCTGACCGGTCTGTTTCTTCTTCTCCGATGTGCGCTCCGAATGGACGATGCCCTGCCCCGCCTTCATCCAGTTGACCGCGCCCGGGCGAATGGTCTGTTCGGTGCCAAGCGAGTCGCGGTGCAGGATCTCGCCCTCGAACAGATAGGTCAGCGTCGCGAGGTTGATGTGCGGATGGGGGCGCACGTCGATGCCGTGATCCGTCAGGAATTCAGCCGGCCCCATCTGGTCGAAGAAGATGAACGGCCCGACCATCTGGCGCTTGGTGGACGGAAGGGCGCGGCGAACCTCCATCTCGCCCAGATCCACCGCGCGCGGCACGATCAGGGTTTCGACCGCGTTCACCGTCTCTCTGTCTCCGAGGACCGGGTCGGGGCATGGGCTCCAGCTCATGACGGGCACTCCTTGGCTTGCCGTTCGGTTTTCACTGATATAGCTCCCTGACCTCGGCTGGTAAGTCGTTACCTTTCGGATAGCGGCTTACCGGTTTCGCGCAGCACCCGAGGAAACCACCGTGACGAAAGACATCACCCCCGATCTCTGCCCGGCAGACCCGATCCTGCGGGTGATGACAGGGCGCTGGAAGACGCATATCGTCTACTTGCTGGGCGAGGACGGCCCGACCCGGTTCACCGCCATACAGCGCCGCCTGCCCCCGATTTCTCCCAAGGTGCTGACAAGCCGGCTTCGGGAACTGGAGCAGGATGGTCTGGTCTGGCGCGTGCAGGAAGAAACGATCCCGCCCAAGGTCACCTACGGCCTGACCGAACTGGGCCTCGAGGTTCATGCGATCCTGAAGTCCTTCGATGCGGTGGGACGAAAGCTGAAGTCTGCTCCGCCGGATAGCCCGGCCTGATCAATCCCGGTGAACGGGGCGAGGCACGCCGGGCCGCCCGAACGCGCATTCGAGGCTGGACCGATCCCAGCCGCCCGTCTTCGCCGCCGCCTCGTAGGTCGATTGTAAAAAGGACATCAGCATGGCCGCGGGGTCGTCGCTTGCCTGAACGGCCGCATAGGGCAGCAGGAATTCCCCAAGCGTCTCGTCGAACCGCGCTTCTGCCGGCGCGACCGGCTGATCGGCAAACCCATCCGGGGCCGGATAGGCATAGGAGTAGAACATCGGCTCATCCACGCCGTTGCCGCCCGGCCAGAATCCCGCCGACGAGACCTCGTGGCTATAGGCCTCCTGCGCCACGTCATCCGGCAGATTCGGGATGCCCGCGGGGTGCAGCGGCGCGCGCCGCCCCGTGAACCTCGTCACAGCCAGATCGAACGAGCCCCAGAACAGATGCACGGGCGAGACCTTGCCGAGAAAGCCGGTACGGAAACGCTCGAACACCGGGACGATGCGCAAGAGCGCGCCGTGATATCGGGATACCGCCTCGGCATCATAGGGGCGCGTTTCGGTGTCTTCGGCAAAGGGCACCGCGTTCGGCATCTCGTTCGGCGCGCCGTGAATATCGAACGTCCCCCCGCATCTCTCGACCGCCGCGCGCGTGCGCGCCAGGAAATCCGCCACGCTCATCGCTTCGAGCGCAAAGCCGTCCTGTGCGCCGCCATCGGCCTGAACGACCAACCGGTGCGCGACGAGATCCAGATCGAGGCTGAAGCAGCCCTTGGCCTCATGCACCGGGCCCGTGCTCAGACCGCGCGGCGTGACGTAAAGCGTCGCATGCCAGGAATGATTGACCCATGGCGTATGCGCGAGGCGATACTTGCCCAGGATCTGCGACGCCATGTGCAACATGCCGCAGGTCTCGGCCCAATCGGCATAGGGCAACGGCGGCCAGCCTTTCGCGACCGACCCGCTCATGCCCCGATCGGCTCCATGTTCTGGCGCTTCAGCGCCAGCTGGACCCCCTCGTCGGCCTCCATGCGCCCGAGATGCTTTTTCAGGGCCGGGTAATCGTCGAAGGACAGGGGCGTCTTCTCGATCCAGCGCGTCAGCACATAGAGGAACGTGTCGGCAAAGCTGCGCTGGCCGAGATACCATTCGCCGCCATTATCGTTCAGGATGCCGTCTATCCGCCGGTAGTGACCGTCGAGCTTCTCGTAGGTCTTGCGCCTGACCTCCTCGATCGCCGCATCCGTTTCGGCGAAGTTCTGGGGCCCGAAATGTCCGCCATAATCGGCGTGAACCTCCGAGGTCATGTAGGACAGCGCCTCGGCTTCCTTGCGGCCGAGCTTCGTATCGCGCGCATAGCCTTCGCCGCCATGCGCGGCCCCGAGCCACGCGAGGATCGCCGAGGCTTCGGTCAGCACGTCGCCATCATCGAAGCGCAGCGCCGGGACCTTTCCCTTCGGATTGATCGCCAGATAGTCGTCCTTCTTGTGATCGCCGTAGGCCATGGCATGAACCTCGACCGGCGCATCGAGCCAGGCCACGGCGATGTTCGGCGATAACGAGCAGGTTCCAGGCATGGTGTAGAGCATCGGCATGATTGATATCCTTTTGAAATCGTTTGAACCGGGTTGCAGTTGCCTAGGAGGCGGCACCGTGTGAAAGCGCCTTCGGATCGCGCAGGCTCAAGGTGTAATGGATCGTCTGTGCGACAACCTTGCCGTCTTCGATCACGAAGGAATCCGCGCCGTCATGCACCGCGACCGCGCCGCAATCGGCCGTCCATTCGAGCAAGGCGAAGCGCCCCTCGACGAGTCGGTTGATGTATCCATACTCCGCGTCGGGAATTTCGTTCTGCAGCATGCCGGCCAGCTGGCGCAGGCCCTCATGCCCATGAAAAACACCGCGATTGGTCAGCACCACGCAATCTTCAGAGAAGTTGCGCGCGATGTCCTCCTCGAACCGCCCCTGCTGCGCCAGATCGAGATGATCCTCGAAGACCTCATGCGTGCTGCGATGTGCGGGTTCGTCCATGTGATCCGCCCCTCGATAAGAGTACTTTTACCTAGTCGGATTGCGCCGCCGCGAAGGCGGAGAAACCGGCCAGAAACCGCTTCAGCCTGTCGCGCATCTGATCGTCCGTCATGCGTCCCTGGTCGTCGAACACGTTGCCCGCTCGCGCCACCATGAGTCGCCCCTCGCACCATGGGCGTGTCCCCAGGGTTCGAAGCACGCTCAACCAGGCATCCTGCGACAGGATCGTGCCGAACCCGCCGGGCGAGGCGCCGAGCACGGCCACCGGCTTGCCGCCGAAGACGCGGCTGATGTCCTTCGCGGGGCGGCTGGTCCAATCGATCGCGTTCTTGAACACGCCGGGGATGGAGTTGTTGTACTCGGGCGTGAAAAGCAGCAGGCCATCGGCCTTGGCGATCTGGTCCTTCAGCGTTTCGACAGCAGCGGGTATTCCTGAAGCCGCTTCCTCATCGCCGTTGTAAAGCGGGATATCCGCAATGCTGCCTTCGGCAAGTGTCGCGCCATCGGGCATCAATTCCTGCGCCGCGCGCAACAGGGCGGTGTTGTAGGACCCTTGCCGCAGGCTCCCCGATATTCCCAGAATGCGCATACCGTTCTCCTCTGCTGGGTCTCACCTAGGACGAGACGCAATGTCTCCCACCGTTTTTTTCGCGTTCATCGACGGCACGGGTCGGTTACCAATCGGTAACCACTTCCGATCGGCAGGCACCGATCTAGGTCGATCCGTGATGGTCGACTGCAACGCCGGGAAAGAAAGGTTTCGCATGAAGTTCGAATGGGGCGCATGTCATGCGCGGCATCAAGCCCGGGCCTCCTTGCGAGCGGTCCGCTGCCGCCCGGCGTCAGAGGCTTGCAATCCGGGGTCTGTCCAGTCCTGCAACAAACAGGCGGATCGCAGGACCGGCGCAAGCACAGGCGGGGTGAGCCGCGTATGAGCCTTCGCCTCGTTCCGCCGATCACGCTCGGCCTGATGGCTTGCGCGGCTCCTGCCCTTGCCGCGGGGGAGACCGAAGGGCCCACCGTCCTAGGGCTCGTCGGCATGGAGATCGCCTTTCTCGAAGCCCTCGCGCTAATCGCGCTCGCCTGCCTGTTCGTGCCCTTGTCGCGCGCGCTGGGGCTGGGCACGGTGATCGGCTACCTCGTCGCCGGGATCGCCGCGGGCATAGGCCTGTCGTTCTCTTTCACGCGGCATCCAGGGGAACTGCTGCATTTCGCCGAGTTCGGCGTGGTCCTGTTCCTGTTCGTGATCGGTCTCGAGTTTCGGCCTGCCCGCCTGTGGGAGATGCGCGGCACCATCTTCGGGAGAGGGCTGGCGCAGGTGCTTGCTTGTGCGGTCCTGCTCGCGGTGCCGGCCCTGCTCTTCGGCCTCGACTGGCGCGCGGCCCTTATCATCGGACTGGGGCTCGCCCTGTCGTCGACCGCCCTCGTGATGCGCGAAATCGACGAGAGCGGCGAGAGGGACACGCCCTTCGGGCAGACCGCCATCGCGGTGCTGCTGTTCGAGGATCTGGCCATCGTACCGCTGCTGCTGCTTGTCACGCTTCTGGCACCATCGGGCGTGGACGCAAGCTGGGCCGATAATGCGCGTGCACTTGCATTGGGCCTTGGCGCCATCGCGCTGCTGATCACGATCGGCCGCTATGCGCTGGACCCGATGTTCCGGGTCATCGCGCGCACACGCACGCCCGAGCTGATGACGGCCGCGGCGCTCGGCGTCGTGGTGTTCGCAGCCCTGGTGATGGCCTCGGTCGGCCTGTCCTATGCGATGGGGGCCTTCATCGCCGGCGTAATGCTGGCCGACTCCTCGTTTCGCCACGAGGTGGAGGCGGATATAGAGCCGTTCCGGGGCCTGTTCATGGGGCTGTTCTTCGTGGCGGTCGGCCTGTCGCTCGATCTGAACGCCGTGGCCCAGAACTGGCTGGTGATCGCGATTGCGGTGCCGCTGCTGATCGTGCTCAAGGGTCTCGCCATCTACGCGGTCAATCGCGCCTTCGGCACCGAACACCGGATCGCGCTTCGGATCGCCTTCGCCATGGCGCAACATGGCGAGTTCGGCTTCGTCCTCTTCGCCGCCGCCAGCGCCGCCCTGATCCTGCCGGGCGACGTGGCCTCGGTCGTGGTGACGATCGTCACCCTGTCGATGGCCCTTTCCTCACAGTCCGACCGCGCCTATCGCATGGTGGCCAGCGAGCAGAAACGCGAGACAATCGACGAGGAATACTCGGATGCCGACGGATCGGTGCTGGTGATCGGGTTCGGCCGGGTCGGGCAACTCGTCGCGCAGCCGCTCCTCGAGAAGTACAACGTCACCTTGCTCGATCATGACGCCGACCGCATCCGCGAAGCGAAACGCTTCGGCGCGCGGGTTCATTTCGGCGATGGCACGCGGGCCGAGGTTCTGCAGGCCGCGGGCGCCGGCCGCGCAGAGGTGATCGTGGTTGCGACCGACGATCCCGACACGACGCTTCGCATCGTCCGGCTCCTGCGCCGCCAGTTCCCGAGCCCCGCCCTCGTCGTCCGGGCCCATGATCGCATTCACGCGGTCCGGCTTGCGGCCGAAGGGGTTCCTCCGGAGGCGATCGTGCGAGAGACACTGCTCTCCTCCCTGTCCATGGGAGAGCTGACCTTGCAAGCGCTTGGCCATGCCAATGAGGCGGCGAGCAGTGTGGTGCAACATGTGCGCGAAAAAGACGCCGCCCGCCTTTCAAAACAGATCGTCGCCGCGCGCGATGCGGGCGGGCGCGAGGCCATCGTCGCCGCCATCGCGCCCGAGCCGGTCGATCGTGCCTAGCGTTCCACCGGTGCACAAGGCCGGTCGGGCCCCTGCGCGATCAGGCGCAAGCCCCCGGTTGCCTCTCCCGAGCGATCGTCAGCTTTCGGCCTCGCAGGTCATGAGCCTGTCTTCGGCGATGAGGTCGGTGAGCATGCCGTCCTCGCCCTTGACCCACCATTCGTATTGCCCGGAGACATAGCGCGCGCCCGACGCGGCCACCACCTGGACGAAGATGCGCTGCTCGTCCTCGACCGGGACAAGCGCCAGGCTTTCGGCACCCGACAGGACATACCGCACTTCGATGGAGGGGATTTCCCCGCAGGCATAGGTGCTGGTCGTCAGCTGCGCGTCGACCAGCTGCAGGCCGACCGAGAGCGATGTATCGGCCAGAGCCGCCGAGGAGGACAGTGCGAGAAGGATGGCACTCGAAATCGTTCTTTTCATTTGGGATCATTCCTGACGCGTGAAAACAGGCAGCGCATGGCGGGTCGATACAGCAGGCCCCGCGCCGGTTCGAGTCCCCGTTTCGCAAATATCGCCATGGCGTCTCCATTTCATGGTCCGGCATATTGCGTTTGACCGAACCGCGGGGAAAAACCGAAGAACTGGGAGCGATCTGTGATTGCCCTCCTGTCTTTTTGGAAGATTTCTTCCTAGCCCTCAGGGAGAGGCTTGCTTATTTTTTTGGACCTCCTATATCCGAGCCATGACCATGTTCAGCACTCATAAGAGGTTCCTGCTCACCGCAGGAAAGCTACTGAACCGCCGGTAACCCCGGGCGGGCAAGCCATGGTGCTTGTTCACGTCTCGGGGGTTTTTGATCTCTCACAGATCCAATCGACACGACAAAGGCGTCATATCCGCAATACAGGGCACGCGTTCGCGGGTCTTGCTTTCGTGTGAAACGGCGCCAGTCGTCCCGGCATCAGTAAATTCAGGGCTGAAAGAACATGTCAATATACATCACGCGCGAAATGATCGATACCTCCATTCGGAAGAGCAAGACTCAAATGAACGGCTCCATCTTCACGGTTCTTTTCCGGTGGGTGCGCAAGCAACTGCAACGACGCCGCATGATATTCGACCTTCAAGCGATGGATGACAAGATGCTCGACGATATCGGAATCCATCGAGCGGATATTCCGCGCCTTGTCGGTTCGTTGGGCGATCGCGATCTGCGCATGCAAAGCATGGGGCCGACCTACAGGACGTAAGGAGCGAAATTGCCTTTCCGGCGTCCGGCGGGCCAGCACCATGCGCCGGACACGCCCGCCGCCGGTCCTGTTCACCTATCGCATTCAACCCCGCGCAATGAGGATCGAGATAATGTTTTACCAGATGAATATCGAAAACCCGCCAACCATTGAAACCGCGCCCAATGGCACATGCATTGCCCGCTGGGAGGATGACGGAGGCGGGCCCGACCCCATCGCGTTGGCCGATCGCTCGCCGGGTCCGAAAGCGCGCCGTATCGGTGGGCTGCCCCCCGCGAGATCTTTGCGGCATCGGGCCAAACATGTCTGCTTCGAAAAGGCGAACCATTAATGAAGCCCCCCCCGGAATGAACATCATGTAGCGTGATGCAGCGGATAAATGGGTAGGCGCTCAGGACGAACAGACCACCACGACGATCATTCGTGGCGCCAAAATGAACTTTATTCGAAACAGATGCCGGCGCCCCGATCCCGCGCCCATTTCGGAATGCCGCCCCAAATCTTTTCTCTAACGATGGAGGCACCATTGACGATCACCATGAAGCACGGCCGATACTCCGAAGACGCCAAACCCGTCGACCGCAATGCCGTGGCCATTGCCGACGCCCTGTCCGATGCTCTGACGGACACCTACCGCCTCGTGCTGAAGACCCATGCCTGCCACTGGAACGTGGTGGGCGCAATGTTCTACCCGCTGCACCAGATGACCGAAGAGCACTACACCGACATGTTCACCGCCGCGGATGTTCTGGCCGAACGCATCAGGGCCCTGGGAAAACGCGCCTCAGTGAAGCCTGTCCGGATGATCGACGGCCTGGACACGGGTGCGGATCTGACGGCGGACGAGATGGTCAGGGGGCTGTTGTCGGATCACGAGGCGCTGTCGCGGCGCTTTTATGCCCTCGTGGAGGCCGCCGAGATTTCGGGCGATCCGGTCACCGCCGACCTCGCGACGGAGCGCGCGGCATTCCACGACAAGGCGGCCTGGATGCTACGAGCGACAGCCGCATGAACGCGGCCCGTCGCGGCACCAGGCAAAGGAAATGCCCCGGCTTCGGCCGGGGTATTTTCATTGATGCGGTCCCGGCGCGGCCCTCAATCGCCGGACCGCCTTCACGTTCGAAATGAATTGTCCCGTCCGGGGACAAGATTGCGGAGCAGGCCATGGCATACAAACTACGCGAACTCCTGGCGCCCGTGAAATCGCTGCTCGGCGGCACGACAGCCTTCATGGCCGGAAACAGCCTGCTCGGCGTCGTTCTGCCGCTTCGCATGGAAGCCGGGGGCTATCCGGTCGCGCTGACGGGCGCGATCATGGCGGCCTATTACCTCGGTCTCGCTTTCGGTGGGATGAAGTGCAAGCACGTCATCCTGCGGATCGGACATATCCGGGCATTCTCGGCCTTTGCCGCGCTCACCGCCGCGATCTGTCTGGCCTATGCGTTCTTCTTCAACCCGGCGGCCTGGATGATGCTGAGGCTCGTCAACGGGTTCTGCATCGCCGGCATGACGACGGCGATCGAAAGCTGGCTCAACGATCGCAGCAGCAACGAAACCCGCGGCCGCGTTCTCGGCTATTACATGCTGACCTTCTACCTCGCCATCGCCCTTGGCCAGACCTTGGTGAACACAGCCCCCGTCGCGGGAAGCGATCTTCTGATGATGTCGGCGGCGCTGATCGGACTGTCGCTCGTTCCCGTGGCCCTGACGACCCTGGGAGAGCCGAGCCTGGGCGAGTTGCGCGTTCTGAACGTGAAGGAGCTGTTCGAAGCCTCCCGCGTCGGCGTGGTCGGCGCCGGCGTGGCGGGCATTCTCGTCGGCTCCTTCTACGCCCTGGGGGTCGTCTTTGCCCGCCAGATCGGGCTGAGCGTGACGGAGGCTGCGCTGTTCATGAGCACCGTGGTGCTCGGCGGGCTGAGCTTTCAGGTGCCTATCGGCATACTGGCGGACATGTTCGACCGGCGGATCGTCATGTCCTTGATGCTGATCGGGGTGGGCGTGTCGTGGGGTCTGCTATCGAAGTCGATCGCGAACGAGGTGTCTCTGCCCGCCCTGATGCTCATGGCGCTGGTCTTTGGCGGTGCCATCAGCAGTGTCTACCCGCTCTGCGTCGCGCAGACCTTCGACCGGCTGGACAAGAGATACTACGTCGCGGCCTCGGGGCGGCTGCTGATGGTCTATTCGATCGGCGCGGCGATCGGCCCGTTGCTCGCCTCGGCCCTCATGTCGCTTTACGGACCGTTCTCGTTCTTCCTATTCGAATCCGCCATCGCGATCGCTTATGCGCTGTTCGTTCTCGTCCACATCCAAGCAAGGCCCGAGATGCCCGTGGGCGAACGCGAGAAATTCGTGCCGCTCCCTGACATTTCGCCCGTTACCGTGGGGCTCGACCCGCGCACGGAGCCCGACCCGACAGAGCCGGACACCCCGTCGGCATCAGCGCCGGAGAGCGCGGTCGACCGGTGACGAAGCGGTCGGTCTGACACGCGAAGCCTTCCGGTCACCTCATTGCGATACCGGAGGCTGGGCCACAGGCAGAGTGAAGCGACGATGGCAGGCATTGTCGAAATATCCGGTGGGTCGGGGCAACGTGTGACGTAATCCGAAAATGAAATGGAATGGGGAGCATGATACTGAAACCAGCGCCGCGTCGTATTCGCATCTGGACCCGAGTTCAGCCGTTTTTCTTTCGGCGGCTCCCTGAGACATCGGCGGTCTTCGCCATGAGCAACTTCGCGCCTTAATGTCGCACACATCTGTCGATTGCTTGAGTTCACGCCGCCAAAGATGTATATAGAACGCATGATGATGTTCAGCCTTCATACGAGGTTCCTGCTTTTCGCAGGCAATCTGCTGAACCGCCGGTAGCCCCGGGCGGTCCGGTCCGGCTGGGCCGGCTTCCGCTCCGGGGTTCTTCTGATCCGCAACGAATCGAACAGGACGACGGCGCAATTGCGCTGTCTGGCAAAAGCGTTCCGCTGGCTCAATCCTTTTGCCCGACGGTTCGCATGCCCCCAAACGTTCTGTTTTGCTGGTCCTTCTACCGGAGAATGACATGTATCTTTCCATCGAAAAAAACGCACTCAATCGGCTGCCTCGCTGCGACCATCCAAAATCGTCACCGGGCGTCATTCGTCGTGGGATCGCGGCTGCCATGCGGGGATGGCAACGTCGCAAGATGATCGCCGCGCTCGAGGCCATGGATGGCAGGCTGCTGCGCGACATCGGGATATATCGTGGTGACATCAAAAACGTCGTATATGGCCTTGATGATCGCGAATTGAGGATGACCCCAGTCGCACGGACCGCTGCGAAGGCGCAACTGAGCCGACATTCGTCCTTCCAATCCACCTGGTAACCGGAAATTCGAATTGCGCCTCGCATGCAACGGTTTCCATGGAGAATGTTCGTGATGCTCAGCAATGTCGATTTCGAAGATCTGTTTCCAGAGTCCTTTTCGCCGAAACCGCGGATCACGGAGAATTGCCGACCGCCCTTTGCTCCGGATAGGAACGGTCCGCCCGATCATGATGCCCCGCACGGGTCAAACGGAACGGCGGTCGTCCTGGCAATGACCCCCATCATCGCGACAACCGGAGCCATTCACGCCGTCATGGCGGCTTGGGCGCGAAACGCGCGGTAACGTCGGTCATACGGGAATTCACGAAACTGGGCGGACGTTCAGGCATGAATATACCCGCTCTGTCTTCGATTCAATTCCCGGTCACCCGCAAAGCCGTTTCGATGGGACAATCGTCGAATTGAGGAGGTTGATTTCAGGATCTCGCACGAAACCTATGTCCGGTTCCCTGCACCGAACAGCCTGGTGCCCCGGGCGGTCTGCGCAAGGACGCGTCAAGCACCGGCCCGGGGTGTCTCGTTCTCGCAAACTTGAAACAAGGGCCATCTGGCCCGGGGAGTATGATCATGACCCTCTTGAAACTGGTACGGCCATCGACAGACCCGGCCATTCCATTGATGCTGGAACAAACCGCTCTCGGCGCGGGATTTGCGCTGACCCTCGCAGATCGCCTCGCCATCGAGCGCCTGCTTGACGACGGCGCGACGCTCATCGCACCCAATCCGCTGCTCCTGACGGGCCTTCTGCGTCACAAGCTGCGGATCTCGCGCGCGGCCAGAGAGCCCGCGGCGCACGATCTCGTCGTGTCCGGTCGCACCGTCACCTACGAGATCGAAGGAGAGGGCATCCGCACCGGGATGCTCAGCACGTCGTGCATGCCGTTCCCGAACCATGTCATCGTCGCTTCCCTGCTCGGTGCCACGCTGATCGGGATGCGAGCGCTGCAGACGGGGCCGCTGCTGCGCAGCGATGGAAGCGTCACCTCGGTCACCATACTCGATGTAGCTGCGTGCCCGGTCGAGGCCGCGGCCTGACCGATGAACGATCCGCCTCGTCATGATGACGTCTTTGATCGGCATCTGCGCCTCATCGGAGTTCAGCATGATGAGGGTGGCTGGCTTCCGACATCCCGAGGATCAGCGGGCAACGCAATATTTCCAATCGCGTGCGAAGACTTCGGTTTCCCCCTCTTTGGCAACCAAACGCTGCGTGATGTCATAGCTGTCCGAGCAGCCCGAAACCCGAGTCCGGGCCCGAGTGCTGACAAACCAGTCGCCCCGGCCGAACTCGCGATCCCACTCGATCAACACATCGACTTTCGCCGGGTTCCCGGGGTCGATGGAATAGGTCTCGGTCACGGCGCTTCCGGTCACGAGCCCGGTCTCGAGATCCTCGATCCGCCCGTGATCGGCGCTGATGACCAGCGTGGTTCGACCGGTGTCGAAGTCGATCTCGTGATGCTTGCGGCTCCAGGCCTTGCGAAGCTCGCGCGTTTTGCGCGCCGGCGCCGAGACCGGTAGCGGAAAGTCGAACTCGTTCTCCTGTGCCAGCCGGGTCCGCAGCGGCAGGTCGAGATCGCCTGCCACGACCGTCAGCGTCGCGCATTCGGGTTCGGGCCACACATAGGGCCAATAGCTTCCGGCCACGGCAAGCCGCAGCCGATGGCCCGCGGGCAGGCGATAGGCGGTTTCATCCAGATCGAGGATGACCTCGACCGTCTCGCCCGGGGTCAGATCCGCTTTGGTCTCGAAGCCGTCACGGTTGCGCAGGTCCAAGAGCCCCATGGTGATCAGCATCGAGGTGCCGTCGGGGCGCAGGTCGCACAGGCGCACCACCAGCTGCGCGCGGGGCCGGTCCGCCGAAAGCCGCAGCCGGACCCGTGGCCGTCCGAGAATGTCGACATCCGTGTCGCGCGCATCCGCATCGAAGCACGCGGCGCGGGCGTCGTCGGGCATCTGGTCGCCGGGCAGCTCGCCCGCGCCGAAGCCGAAGGTGAAGAATTCGCCGCATTGTTCGCCATGCCGCAGATCGGCGGGCTGCACGCGCGGCAGATCCCCCGCCAGACCGGCGCCAAGCACGAGGCGCTCGCGCGACACGTTCGGCTCGGGCAGCGTCGGCTCGGCGATCCATCGGCCGTCGCGGTGATCGGCCGATGGGTCGGGCCGCGCGCTGTCCATCACGTAGGCGCGCCAGGCGGGATCGTTCTCCACGCCGGTCCCAATGCCCTTGAGCCAGCGATCCCACCAGCGCAGCGCCTCCTGAAGATAGCCGATCGACGGGCCGATATTGCTGACATGCGGGTATTTGTGCCCCCACGGCCCCACGATCCCCTTGACCGGGGCGGACAGGTTCTCGACCAGGTAGCGCATGGTGTTGCGGTAACCGTCATGCAGGCCGCCAAGCGCGAGGACGGCGGCCTTGATCGATCCGTAATCCTCGCAGACGGAGCCGTGTTTCCAATAGGCATCGCGCGTGTTGTGCTCGGCCCAGATCCGCGCCAGAGGCGGCGTCTCCTCGAGCCTGCGCAGCCAGATGTCGCGCCAATCATCGCCCACCAGGGCAGGGTCCGGCGGGGTGGAGAACCACGACAGCACCGTCGCGGCCCAGCCGGTGTTGTCCGTGTGCTGCAACCCGCCCTTGTAATGCACGTCGTCGGCATAGCGGTCGGTGGTGGAACCGATGGTGACGACCGCCTTGAGCGCCTCGGGCGCGCGCGCAGCGAGTTGCAGGCTGTTGAAGCCGCCCCAGGAAATGCCCTGCATCCCGACCGCGCCGGTGCACCAGTCCTGCGCCGCGATCCAGGCGATGATGTCCTCGCCATCCTGCAGTTCCTGTTCGGAGTACTCGTCGTCGAACAGCCCTTCGCTTTCGCCGCAGCCGCGCCGATCGACGCGCAGGCAGGCGTAGCCGCGCTGCGCGAACCACGGGTGCATGCCCGCATCGCGTTCGGCGGTGCCGTCGGATTTGCGGTAGGGCAGGTATTCGAGGATCGCCGGAACCGGGGTCTCGTCCGCATCGACAGGGCACCACAGCCGGGCGGACAGGATGGTGCCGTCGGGCAAGGGAATGCGGAAATGTCGGTCATCGCGGATGTCGTGCAGGGTGTCGTTGGAAGTCATATTGCAGGCCCGGATTTGGAGAGGTGTCGGACGAGAAAGGCCATCTCGCGGCGCACCACATATGGCGCGCGCGGAAAGCTGTAATGGTCGTCGTTGGGTGTCATCAGCAGGTCGAAATCATGCCCGGCCTCGATCAGCGCGCATGCCAGGCGTTGGGTCTGGGCGGGGTGCACATTGTCGTCGAGATCGCCGTGGCCGAGCATCAGCGCGCCACGCAGCCCGGCGGCAAGGCGGGAATTGTCGGCGGCGGCGTAGCTGTCGCCGCCGGCGTCGTCGCGGATCAGCGGGCCGTTCCATTTTTCCGGCCAAGCGTGGTTGTAAAGCCGCGGGTCGTGGCTTCCCGCCGTGGCGATCGCGGTCTGCCAGACATCGCCATGCGCCAGAATCGCCCGCGCGGCGGCATGGCCGCCGGCGGAATGGCCCATGATCGCCACGCGGCCCGGATCGAGCGCGGGATGACGGTCGCACAGCTCCGCGATGGCCGAAGCGTGGTCTTCGAGATAGCCGGGATCGTGCAGGCGCCGGTGGCACAGGTCGTGAAACGCCTTGGAACGAAATGGCGTGCCGCGCGCGTCGAGGATCACCACCGCGATGCCGATCCTGGCGAAGGCCCCGGCCAGCGCGGTCTTGAAGAACTCCGAGGGATCGGCGGGCCAGGCACTGAGCGGCTGCTCGATGCATTGCGGACCAGGATAGATCATCTCGAGGATCGGGATCGAGCGCACCTCGCGCGCGCCTTCGGGCATCCAGATCATGCCGTGCAGCATCGTCTCGCCATCGGCGGCGCGGGTCTCGAAGGGTTCGGGCAGGATCACGTCGTCTTGCGCGCAGGAGCCACACTCGACCCGCGCGACCAGCGTGCCGTCGGCGCGGCGCAGCTCGGACACGGGCAAGCCATCGATCGGTGCGCGCGTCACGACAAAATGCCTCCCCCCCGGCGCGACGGCCGCCGGAAGGGGCCCCGCGCGGTCCGCCACCGCCCGCGCATCCGCCCAGCCCAGATCGCGCATGACCGCGTCGTGATCGCCCCGCTCCGGCGTCAGGATCTCGACCTCTCCGCCATCGAGCGACACCGCGCAGACCTTGCGCTGATAGGGCGTGTCGCAGGGGCCCATGCCGCCCGCCAGAAAGACGACGCGCCGCGCCTCGGGATCGACGGCAAGGATGTCGCGCACGACCCATTCGCCTTGCGTCAGCTGCCGCTTCACCGCGCCATCGGCAAGGTCGATCAGGTAGAGATGCGCCCAGCCGTCGCGCTGCGAGAACCAGATCGCCTCGCCCGAGCCATCGAGTATGCGAATGTTGGGGCGGCGCCCGAACTCCATGTTCACATCGACGAAGGCTGTCTCCGTCTCGCGGATGACCTCGCGCGAGGCGCCGGTTGTCGTGTCCATCTCGATCAGCGAAACCCGCGTCTCGTAACGGTCGTGATCGAGGAACCAGACCTTGTCGCCCGCAGCGCTCCACCAGCCTTCGGCTTTCTCGAGCGGCGAGGTCTCGGACACATGCACCGGACCGCCCGCATGGGGCGTCACCTGTCCCGAGGCAATGTCGATCACCGCGAGATGCGCCATCGGCAGTTCGGCGTCGCCGGTGAAGGCCACGCGCAGATCGTGCAGGACCGGGCGCAGCCCGCCGCCATCTGGCAGGTTCTGCACCAGAGGAAGCGATTTCACCCGCCGCTCATCGAGCTGATGGGTCAGGATCTTGCGCGAATCCGGCGACCAGAGCGCGACGGGCGGCAGCGCGATGCCCTGCCGTCGCAGGCGAATAGTCTCCAGGCTTTGATCCGGCGACTTGGCCCATTCGAAATGCGGCGCGCCGGTATCGGTCAACCGCGTCTTTGCACCGCTCGCGACGGCGCGCAGCCACAGGTCGCCGTCGCGCAAGAAAAGGGCATGACGACCATCGGGGGACAGCAGGTCGAGCGGTTCGCCCTGGGACGCGCGCATCAGCCTGAGGCGCACCCCGTCGAAGGCATAGGCTGCACCGTCGAGGGCCATACCGCCCTCCCGGTCCAGGATCTCCAGACGGGCAAGCGCCGCGTCGGGATCGGTGTCGAGCGCCGCCAGGGCCGCGCGCATCGCGTCGCGATCGAAAGCCAAAGCCGCATTACCGGTCTCAGCCTCGACGATCACATGTTCCGGCCCAACGGCGGTCTCGCGCGCATACCAGAAGGCCGAGCCGTCGGCGAACCACGTCGGTGTCACACGCAGGTTGCGCGTGCGCTGCGCGAGGTTCCAGGGCAGGAACGGCTGGGCGCGCCTCCAGAGCGTATCGAACTCCTCGGTCATGCCGGGCTCTTTTCGTCGGGCGCCTCGGCAGGCGTCGTGGCGTTGATCCCAACAGGATAGCGGCAGGTGTAGGCGCGCGCGCCATCGGCCGTGACGCGGGGGACGACGGTGGCGCAATCGGGCCGGGCAAAGGGACAGCGCCCGTGAAATTCGCAACCATCGGGGCGGGCGATCAGGCTTGGCATCTCGCCATCGAGCGTGATCCGCTCGGGCACGGCCTCTGGATCGACCACCGGGTTCGCCGACAGGAGAGCGGCGGTATAGGGGTGGCGCGGATCGTGGAACACGGTCTCGGTCGGCCCCGTCTCGACCAGCCGCCCCAGATACATTATCGCCATGCGATCAGCCACATGGCGGACGATGTTGAGGTTGTGCGTGATCACCAGGATCGACAATCCCAGCCTTTCACGAAGATCGTTCAGCAGGTTCAGCACCTCGCCCTGCACCGACACGTCGAGCCCCGCCGTCGGCTCGTCCGCGACGATCAGCCGGGGCTTGAGCGCCAGTGCCCGCGCCACGCCGACCCGCCGCGCCTGCCCGCCCGAAAGCTCGTGCGGGCGTCGATCGGCCATCGAGGCGGGCAGGCTGACCATCTCCAGCAGGCGGATCACCTCGGCTTCGATGTCGTCGCATGCGACGCCGTGGATCTGGAACGGCTCCGCCAAGAGCTGGCGGATCGTGTAGCGCGGGCTGAGCGAGGCCACGGCATCCTGAAAGATGAAGGCCACGTCGCGGCGCAGCCGCTGCTTGCCGGCCGCACCGAGCTCAAGGATATCGCGGCCTTCGAAATGCACCTGTCCCGACACATCCTGCGCGAGGCCCGCCACGGCCCGTGCGAGGGTGGTCTTGCCGGACCCGGATTCGCCAACCAGCGCCAGCGTCTCGCCTTGCGCCAGATCGAAGGAGACATCGGTCACGGCGCGGACATGTCCGGCGCGTCCGAGCAGCCGCGAGAGCGCGCTGCCGGTCCTGAACCGCACCGTGAGGTCGCGGACACTGAGAAGCTCGCTCACGACGTCACCTCCGGATCGTGCAGATGGCAGCGGACCGCCTCGGAGCCCCGCACCCGCAAGGGGCGCGGATGCAGCCGGCCGCAGGGGGCGAACCGCTCGGGGCATCGCTCGGCGAAGACACAGCCGGGCGGCACGTCGATCAGCCCCGGCACCGTGCCGGGGATCGTCGGCAGATGACGGCTGCGCTCGCGGATCCGTGCCGGGTCGCAGGCAAAGAGCAGGTCGGTATAAGGATGTCGCGGTGCCTCGAAGAGCGCCCGGGTCGGCCCCGCCTCGACCACCTCTCCGGCATACATGATGACGGTATCGTCGCAGAGTTCCGACACGACACCGAGGTGATGGGTGATGAAGACGATGGCGCAGCCGATCTCCTGCTGCAGCTCGCGCAGCAGCTCGATGGTGCGCATCTCCAGCGTGGCGTCGAGCGCGGTCGTGGGCTCGTCGGCCACCAGCAGGTCGGGCTCGGCCATCAGCGCCATGGCGATGGCAACGCGCTGGCGCATCCCGCCCGACAGCTCGTGCGGGTAGCGGTCGAGACGCGCGGCGGGATCGGGGATGCGCACCTTGTGCAGCATCTCGATGGCGCGCTCGCGCTTTGTGCGGCGCGACAGGCGGTGGCGAAACTGGATGTCGGTCATCTGCCGCCCGATGGTCAGCACCGGGTTGAGCGAGCGCATCGGGTCCTGGAACACCGCGCCGATCCGGTCGCCCAGCAGGCGCCGCATCTCACCGCGCGACAGCGTCAGAAGATCGGTCTCGCCCAGCCAGATTTCGCCGGACTCGACGATCGCCGCCCCGTCGAGCAGGCCGAGGATCGCCGACATCAGGGTCGACTTGCCGCAGCCGGATTCGCCCACGAGTCCGGTGATGCCGCCGCGGGCGACATCGAAGCTCACCTCGCGGATCGCCCGCAGACGGCCCTCCGGCGTGTCGTAGCTGATGCTCAGGTCGCGAATTGAAAGGGCTGTGTTCCGGGTCATTTGCGCCCCGCGATCTTGGGGTCGAAGGTGTCCCGCAGCGCCTCGCCCAGAAAGGTGAAGCCCAGCGTCGTGACGATGATCGGCAGGCCGCCCGCGATCACCGGCCAGGGGCTTTCGCGCAGATACGAGAATCCATCGTAGAGGATGCTGCCCCAGGACGGAGTCGGCGGGCGCACCCCGAGGCCCAGAAAGCTCATCCCCGCCTCGATGCCGACGACCACCGGGATGTCCATCGCCGCCACGATCAGGATCGGACCGATGATGTTGGGCAGGACATGGCGGAACATGATCCGGCCCCCCTTGGCCCCGAGCGAACGTTCGGCCTCGATGAACTCGGAGGAGCGGATGGCGAGGGTCTGGGTGCGCGCCATGCGGCCGTAGGCCGGGGCGTTGACGATGACCACCACCAAAAGCACCGCATAGAGACTCGGCCCCGTCATCGTGACGAGAACCAATGCCAGCATCACCGTCGGCACCGATTTCATCGCGTCGAAAACCAGCAGCAGCAGGTTATCGAGCCAGCGCGGCCCGTATCCGGCGATGAGGCCCGCGATGACGCCGATGACGAGCGCGAGCGCCGTCGCGCCGATCGACAGCGTCAGCGCGATCCGCGCCCCGGCGAGCACACGGGTGAACAGGTCGCGGCCGAGATTGTCGGTGCCCAGCCAATGCGCCGCCGAAGGGCCCTGGAAGCGGTCGATCGGGTTGAGCGCGGTGGCGTCCTGGCCGGTGACCCCCGCCAGCAGCGCGCCGATCACGGTAAGCACGATCAGGCCCAGACCGAGCGCGCCCAGGGGGTCCGAGACGAGCCGGGCGAACGAGGATGCACGCCGGCGCGGTCTTCCTCCGGCGTCGGTCCGCGACGCGGTTTCGGCGTCAGCCGGCAAGGTCATGGCGCACCCTCGGATCGAGCCAGGCGATGACGAGATCGGCCAGCAGGTTGACGAGAACGAAGAAGATCGTGGTGAGCAGCACCGCGCCGGTCACGACCGGGTAGTTGCGCGAGATGATCGCGTCGAAGACCAGCTTGCCGATGCCGGGCCGCGCGAAGACGATCTCGGCGAAGACCGCGCCCGACAGCATGTGCCCCACGCCGATGCCGAGAACCGTGATGGTCGGCAGGATCGCGATGCGCAGCACGTAGTCGTACATGATGCGGTTTTCCGACAGGCCGAAGGCGCGGGCGGTGCGCACATGCGGCTCGTTCATTTCTTCGAGGATCGAGGCCCGCAGGATGCGCGCGACGTAGCCGATCCAGGCCAGCCCCAGCGCCAGCGACGGCAGCACCAGCCTGTGCAGGCGGTCGAGCACCCCCTCGCCCGCGCCGATGGCCGGGAACCACTGCAGCTCGATCGAGAAGATCAGCAAGAGATAGATGGCGATCACGAAGGCCGGGATCGACATGACCGAAACCGAGATCACCGAGGTCACACGGTCGATCAGGCTGCCGCGATGCCGTGCGGCCAGCGTGCCCAGGAAAACCCCGGGCACCACCGCGACAAGAATCGAACCCAGCACGAGGTAGAGCGTGTCAGGCAGCTGCGAAAGCAGGATGCGCAGGACAGGCTCCCCGCTGACCGCGTCACGACCGAGATCGCCACGCAGCAAGGAGACGTAGAAATTGCCCATCTGCACCAGAATGGGCTGGTCGAGGCCGATCCGTTCGCGGAACGCGGCGACCAGCTCCTCGCTCGCGCGGGGGCCGAGGGCCACGCGCGCGGGATCGCCCGGAATGGCATGTATCATCGCGAACAGGGCCGCGATCACGATGGCGACGACCGCCACCGCGAGCCCCAGCCGCTTGAGGAAATAGAGCCACATCAGACGATCCCGACCCCGGCCCTAGCCTTTGGCCCGGGTGAACTCGTAATAGACCGGCTCGCCATCGGGGCGCAGCGCCGGGACGATGTCCTGGCTGTAGAGCGCGCCGACCGGGGTGAAATTGAGGAAGACGAAGTCGCCCGACTCCTCCATGAGATCCTGCATCCGCACATACATCTCGTCGCGCCGGGCGGAATCGAGTTCGCTTTGCGCATCGACATGCAGCTTGCCGAATTCGGCGTTGTCAAAGCCCTGCCAGTTCCAGATGCCGACCTGTTCGGGCGTGAACCACATGGTGGCCCAACTCGGATCGGGCTGCATCGAGAAGCGCATCAGGAACAGCTGGAGATCGCGCCACTGCTCGCCCTCGGAGCGGACGCCGAGACTCCAGAATGTGCCGCTTTCATACTGGTTGATCTGAACCTGAATGCCGATCTCGGCCAGGTTGGCCTGGATCACCTGGGCCGCGGCGAGGTTCTCGGCGGTCTGCTGGATCGAGATGGTGATCGGAAAGCCGCCGCCATGCCCGGCTTCTTCGAGCAGCGTGCGCGCCTGATCGAGATCGCGCTCGTAGAGGTTGACGTCGCGCGCCCCCGGCAGGCCCGGCGCCACGATCCCCGCCGCGGGGGTGGCCCCGCCCAGATAGGCCGCATCGACGACGGCCTGACGGTCGACAGCCAGCTGGATCGCCCGGCGCAGACGCTGGTCCTCGAGCTGCCAGTTGTCCTCGTTGATGCCGAGCCAGTAGTAGTTCAGCCCCTCGAACCGCTTGAAATCCGCGCCTTGCGGGGCGCCGTCCTTGTACCGCATGATCGAGGAGACGCCGGTTTCGGTAAAGTCGAGATCGCCGGCCTCGAAGCCGAGCTCCGCGGTCTTGGGATCCTCGATCGGCACGAGGTGGATCTCGTCGAACTCGGGTGCGTCGAGCGTCCAGGCCGGGTTGCGCTCCAGCGTCAGCCGGGTCTTGGGTGTCCACTCTCGAATTCGATAGGGACCCGAAAAACATGGCGGCTGGGTGGAGAAGCGGCCCCCCGCCGCCTCGATCGCGGCCTGGGGCAGGATCACGCCGCTGATGCCCGGCAGGGTCGTGGTGAAGAGCGGGGCAAACGGCTTCTTGAGATGAATGATGCCGCTAAGCTCTCCGGTCACCTCGACATGATCGAGCGCGGCCCAGTCATCGATATAAGGAGAATCGAGTTCCGGGTCGGCAATCCGCTCGAAGGAGAACTTCGCATCCTTGGCGGTCATCGTGCCGTAGCCGTCCGAATATCCCATATCGGGGCGAATATTGAAGGCGATCCGCGTATCGTCGAGCACCTCGTAGGATTCGAAGGCATGGGGACGGGTCCGGAACTCCTCGGTGCCCGTCTCGTGTTCGAGCGCCGGGGCATAGATCGAGCGCATCACCAGCGCATCGACGGCGGAGGTCCAGAAGGCCGGGTCCAGATTCGAGATATCGGCATATATCCGCGCCGTCAGAATGCCGTTCTCTGCGCTGGTCTGGGCGAGAACACCGCTCGGCAGGGCGCCGAACCCGGCCAGAGCGCCAAGCGTCGCGCCCCGCCCCAGAAACGCCCGCCGGTTCATTCCATGCGCCATCGTATCAGTCTTTGTCATGCCTTGCTCCTGTTCGCGTCGCTTTCAGCTCGATGCCGAGCCATCACATGATCCGCAACGCGGAGGCCCGGGGTGCCGTGCATCGACATCATGGCTGTGCAGCCCCTCCACAAAGCCGCGATGGCGGTTCCGGGCTCACCGGAAGCGGGGCGCAAGATATTTCGTCATGCCGCGAGCGCCCTCTCGGGCTCCATGTTTCAAGTCGCGGCGTATCTTGAAAGCAGCATCAACTCTGAAACTTGAGGCTTCAAATGAAAAATTGTCATACCCCCCTGCCACATCTTCATGGCGTGGAACGGGACGCCCCTTGCAGCGCCGCGCCAGACAGGGCCGGACGCCGGTTGCTCTCGAAGAGCCAATCGCCCACCTGGCGGGCGATCTGCCGTTGATGGCGCGACGCGGGCCGCATCAGGTAATAGGCACCGTTCGCCTTGAGCAGCCGCTCATCCGCAGGGACCAGCCTGCCGCTGCGCAGGTCTTCGGCAATGATCCATGTCCATCCCATCGCGATGCCCAGCCCCCGCCGGGCCGCCTCGATCGAAAGGTGATAGTCGCCCAGTTTCCAGCGCATCGTCTCCTCCGGCAATTCGAGGCCCATCGCGGAGAGCCAGTTCCCCCAATCGGTCCATTCCTTGTGGGTCTCTTCCACGGCAAGGATCGTAGGGGCCGGATGCCCGGCGAGCGGCATCGCGCCGGGCGCCATGACGGGCAGCATTTCCTCGGGCCCCAGCACGTCCACGATGTGATCGCCGGGCCGGGTGGGCCGGTAGTAGATCGCCAGATCGTATTCGTCGTGACGCATCTGCTGGAAGAAATCATTGACGATCAGCTTGAGATCGAGCGCCGGAAACGCCGCGCGCAGATCGGCGAGGCGCGGGATCATCCACAGATCCGCAACGCCGCGCGAGCATGCGATGGTCACTTGGTCTCGACCGCGCCGCCCGATATTTCCGGCTTCCAGGGATTGCAGCGCGTCCAGAGCCCGGCCCACCTCCTTGGCATAATCCTCTCCTATCCGGGTCAGCGCGACTCCCGAAGGCTGCCGCTCGAACAACGCGGCCCCGAGAAAGGATTCCAGCTGGGCGATCTGTCGGCTTATGCCGCTTTGCGTCATCGCCAGCCGATCGGCGGCGCGGGTAAAGCTGCCGCAGCGTGCGACGGTCTGAAACGCAACGAGCGCGCGCAAGGGCGGAAGGCGAGATGTATCCATATGCGCGGTATAAGGCTTGGCCACCGCCGCTGCGACAGCCGATCCTCGGGCGGAGGCATGTCCGTAGCGGCCGGGTCGGGCGAAAGGGCGCTGCTGCGGATCCCGCTCGGCGCCTGGCCGCGCCCGTCAGGCACTGCGGACGCCGGACCGTTCGCGAAACTCCCGGGTGCCGGTGCCGCCCGCTACAGGAGCCATTCGACCGGCAACCACCCGATGATCGTCAGCGCGACACGACGCAGGATGCTGGTGCCCGGCTCAGTGGCGGTCACCGCGCCTGTCTGCGGGTCGGTCCAGACCAGGTGTCCGCCCTGTCGTTCGACCCGCCACGCAAGACCATCCAGCCCGTCGTCGAAGGCGGCGTGCAGCCCTTGGGCCATGCGCGCGCTGTCGATCAGCAGGCCCATCTCGGTATTGAGCGTGGTGGAGCGGGGATCGAAATTGAACGACCCGACGAAGATGCGCCGGCCATCCACCGCGAATGTCTTGGCATGGAGGCTGGATCCCGACGATCCGAAGGGGCCGGGATGCGCGGCCGGCACTTCAGGGGCAGCCTGTCGTCGCAGCTCGAACAGAGCGACACCGCTCTCGAGCATGTCCTTCCGGCGCTTGGCATATCCGGCATGGACCGGCAGAACATCCGTCGCTTCGAGCGAATTGGTGAGCATCCGCACCGCCACACCCCGCCTTTGCAGCGTGGCGAATGCCTCGACCCCGGCGGCGCCCGGCACGAAATAGGGCGAGACGCCGTCGAAACGGCTCTCGATGTCGCCCACCACGTTGCGCAGGCGCGAGGCCAGCAGATCCTCTCGCGGAACGGCGCCTTCGCCCTTCACCGGATCGTCGCTGACGAGGAGCGCCGTCGTCCATTCCAGATCGAGCTCCCCCGCCCTGAGGTCCGACACGATGCGAGAGTCCTGCAGGATCTTTTTGTAATCGGCCATCTGCGGGTCATCGCGGAAGGCTGCCAGGCGGCGGCCGACCGGATCGCCACCCTCATGCGGCCCGACGACAGGCCCCGCCGGGTGGACCGCCCGCGCGGACCAGTAGCGGTCGAAATCGGCCGCGACCTGCGGCACGATCGCGCCGACCGCCAGCACGTCGAGATCGATATAGAGCGGGGTCGGTCCCGTTCCGAAATACTCGTCACCGACATTGCGCCCGCCGAGGATGGCTGCCCGCCCGTCCACGATGAAGGACTTGTTGTGCATCCGACGGTTCAGCCGGAAGAAATCGAACGCGTAGGACAGCGTCTTGAACGCGCCGCGCAGGTTGAAGGGGTTGTAAAGGCGCAGTTCGGCATTGGGATGCGCAGCCAGCGCCGCGATTTCGGCGTCGAGGCCGGAGGTGCCGTTGTCGTCCAGCAGCAGCCGCACCCGCACGCCCCGCTCGGCCGCGCGCATCAGGGCATCGAGCAGAAGGGTGCCGGTCAGATCGCCGTGCCAGATGTAGTATTGCGCGTCGATCGAGACGGTGGCCGTATCCGCCAGCAGAATGCGCGCCGCGAAGGCATCGGCGCCGTTTGACAGCGGCGCGATGCCCGTCAGCCCGTCATGCATGGCCTCGCGCGGGGTCAATGCCTCGGCCAGCGGGCCGCTCGTCGCCGGCGGCAGGGCGACGGTGTCGGGCCGGTCGCCGGCCGCCGGAAGCGCGAAAAGGAGACGGGCGGCGATGATCGCGACCGCCCCGAGAAGGACGGCGACGAGAAGCATTTTGAACATCGGGATCATGCGGGCGGGGTCCGCTGCGGGGGCGGCGGCGGCGATGCGCGGTCACGGACCAGCTGATCGGCCATCAGGATGGCGATGGGCCGGGTCGGCTCGAACGCCGACAGCACGATGGTCAGCATCGAGGTCAGCGGCACGGCGAGCAGCGCCCCCGGCAGCCCCCACAAGGCCGACCACACGGCGAGCGAGACCAGCACCACGAAGGGGCTGAGATTGACGCGCCGTCCGATCAGGCGCGGTTCGAGAAAACTGCCGACCCAGACCTGCGCCGCGATGAGCAGCGTCGCAAGCAGCAGCGTCCGCCCCAGATCGCCGAATTGCAGCACCGAAAGGGTGATCGGCAGCAGCACGCCCACCAGTGAGCCGAAATAGGGAATGTAGTTCAAAAGGCCGATCGAAAGGGCCCAGAACAGCGGAAAGTCGATGCCGAGCGCCCAGAGAATGACGAAGGAAAGCGCCCCGAGGATCACGTTCACCAGCGTCTTGACGGCGAGATAATCGCCGATCCGATCGTTGATCCCCCTGAGGATGTCCTCCGTCCGGGCGGCGCTTGCCGGATCGCGCAGGGCGGTCGAAAGCTTGTGCGCGAAGCCCGCCCGCTCGGCCAGGAGAAACGCGGAGTAGACGGTGACCAGGAAAACCGAGGCGCCGATCGAGGTGATGTTTGTGAGCGCGACGTTGATGAGGTTCTGCACCGAAAAACCGCCGAAGACGGCGTTCTGCACCGTCTGCCAGTCCGGCCGGTCGTCGAGGCCGAGAAATTCCGCCCCCTGCGCAATCAGCCGTTCGATATTGGCCTGATAGGCGGGCGCTTCGGACAGGACCTGGCTGATCGTGTCGACGATCACGCCGGTCAGGGCGAACAGGCCGATGGCAAAGGCCAGCAGGACGAGCGTTCGCCGCATCCCGGCGGGCAGGCGGCCGATCAGCGGCACGCGCCCCAACGCCTCGGACGCCCCGACCAACACGTAGACGACGATGATCGCGGCGAGGATCGGCAGCAGCACCGGCTTGCCGATGACCAGCAGAAAGCCCCCCAGAACGAGCAGCAGCGCCGTGTTGACCAGCACGGACAGGGATTTCGCAAAGCTCATGCCGTGTCCCCCGCATCTGCCGCGCCCACCGTGTCTGCCGCGCCCGCAGCACCATCGCGCCATTGCGTCAGCCCGTCCAGCACCGCGACGGCGAAGGCGGCGGCGAAGGCGCCGGTCAGCGTCAGGACGATCCGGGTAAAGGTGGCGTAACCCGGGTCCTGCGTGCTCAGCGCCCCCGCGACCAGCGCCAGCGTCACCGAGAAAGCATATTGATAGACCATGCTCGGATGTGCGCCGAACAGCATCCGCTGCCCCAGCCACAGCCCGCCCAGAAAGACGAGGCCGAGCAGTATCGGCAGATGCGGCGAGAGCGTGAAGAGCGCGAGGATGCCAAGCGCCACGGCGCCGCCATAAACGGTCGCCCGGATGCGCTGAAGCGCTTCGGAAAAGACCGTGCGGCGGGTCGGAAAGACCAGCACCATCGACGCGACCACCGCCATCATCATGTCCGAGGGCTGCATCACGGCATAGAGCCAGAAGCTCAGCGCCAGCAGGACCGTCGCCCGGATCGCCGCGCCGGTGACGGCGCGGCCACCGCCGGGCACGGGCGCGTCCACATGCCTTTCCCGCGTCCGGGCGGGCAGGATCAGATAGACCAGCGGTCCGATGACGAGCGTGACCAGCGAGGCCTGCAGGAAACCGTCGCGCAAGGTCTCGACCGTGGCCGTGCCGTGCATGCCCATGACCGAGATCAGCACCGTGACGACGACGATCAGCATCCCGGCCTGCGCCCCCGAGCGCAGGATCATCAGAAAGCCCGCGAAATAGAGCGCCCAGATCGCCGTGACATAGACAAGCGGCATCGGCCGCAGCCATTCCACGAACCAGGTCATCAGCCAGGGCAGCACGATCATCGCGATCACGCCGCCGATCAGCTTGCCCGGATCGAAAGCCTTGCGCTGCGCCGCGATGAGGCCCACGGGCAGCGCGGCGATGATCGGCGGGAGGGCGGGGTTCAGCAGCGGGATCGCGCCGTAGGCCAGCGCGCCGGTCAGGCCGAGCCGGATCCCGTAATACGGATCCTCGGCGGCCACGGGTCTGGGGGTGACATACATCTCAGTGCAGATAGGTGGCCCAGGAGCGCAGCCGCTGCATCCCCCGCGCCAGCCATGCCATCGGCCCCGCATCATCGCCGCCCGCGAAGATCACCGCATGCACCTTCCCGCCGACACGGACGGATTGCGGCCAGGCCTCCATTCCCCCAATGAGCTCGATCCGCACCGGAATGCGCCGCGCCGGTTCGAACCAGCGGTTGGCGGGCTGGTTCACCACCAGGCCGCCCTGGACATTGCGGCCCGGATTGATGCCCCAGGCGATGCTCTCGACCCGCCCTTCGAAGATCCGCCCCGGCAGCGCGTCGAACAGAAGATGCGCGGGATCGCCCGGATCGACCTGCTGCAACTGGTTCTCGCGCAGATCCACCGTGATCCAGGCGGCACCGGAATCGATGAAGGTCAGGGCGGGATTCCCGGCGCCGATATACTGCCCCTCCGACAGGGTGACATTGGTGACCACGCCCAGATGCGGCGCGGTGACGGTGGCCGAGGCCAGATCGTATTGCGCCCGTTCGAGCTGCGCCTCGGCGGCCTGGATGGCCGGGTTGTCCTCGCCTTGCGGGCCGAGCTGGGCGCGGGCGCTTTCGAGCTGCGCCTCCGCGCTTTCGAGCTGCGCCTCGGCCT
>NZ_JAMYXC010000154.1 GCF_024159025.1 Limimaricola litoreus | reverse complement strand
GCCGCTCTGCGGGCTGTCGCTCGACAGGCCGCGGCTCATGGGCATTCTCAACGTGACGCCCGACAGCTTCTCCGACGGCGGCGATCACGCCACGCGGGAGGCGGCGGTGGCGCAGGCGCATGCGCTCGTGGCGCAAGGGGCCGAGATCCTCGACATCGGCGGCGAATCGACCCGGCCGGGTGCCACCGAGGTGCCGGTGGCGCAGGAGATCGCCCGCGTGGTCCCGGTCGTGGCGGCGTTGCGGGCCGAAGGGCTGCGCGTGCCGCTTTCGATCGACACCCGCAAATCCGCCGTCGCCCGCGCCGCGCTCGCCGAGGGCGCGGACATGATCAACGACGTCTCCGCGCTGAGCTTCGATCCGGAACTTGCCGGCGTGGTGGCCGAGGCGGGGGTGCCCTTGTGCCTGATGCATGCCCGCGGCACGCCGGCCGACATGCAGCGCGCGCCGCGCTACGACGATGTGGTGGCGCAGGTGCAAGATGCGCTCTCCGCCCGGATCGAGGCGGCGGTCTCGATGGGCATTGCGCGCGAGCGGCTGCTGGTGGATCCGGGCATCGGTTTCGGCAAGGACCTGCAGCACAACCTTGCCTTGTTGCGGGGCTTGCCGCTATTCCACGGCCTCGGCCTGCCGCTGCTGCTCGGGGTCTCGCGCAAACGCTTCATCGGCACGCTGTCGGGCGCCGAGGCCCCGAAAGGGCGGATGCCCGGCTCGGTCGCGGTGGCGCTTCTGGCGGCGCAACAGGGCGTGCATGTGCTACGCGTGCATGACGTGGAAGAAACACGGCAGGCGCTGAGTTTGCTCAGGGCAGTAATGGGATGGGACGAATGACACGCAGGCTCTTCGGCACCGACGGGGTGCGCGGCACCGCCAACACATGGCCGATGACGGCCGAGATCGCGCTTCGGATCGGCGCTGCCGCAGGGCGGTATTTCCGCAACGACGGCTCGAACGGCCACCGGGTGGTGATCGGCAAGGACACGCGGCTCTCGGGCTACATGTTCGAGAACGCGCTGACCGCCGGTCTGACCTCCACGGGCATGAACGCACTGCTGCTGGGCCCCGTGCCGACCCCCGCCGTGGGCCTGCTGACCCATTCGATGCGCGCCGATGTCGGCATCATGATTTCGGCCAGCCACAACCCACACCATGACAACGGCATCAAATTCTTCGGCCCCGACGGCTTCAAGCTCTCCGACGAGGCCGAGGCCGAGATCGAGGCGATCGTCGCGGGCGAGATCGAACCCGCCAAGGCAATCAACATCGGCCGCGCCAAGCGCGTCGATGACGGTCGTTTCCGCTATGCCGAGCGGATCAAGGCGACCTTCCCGCAAGGCCGCCGCCTCGACGGGCTCAAGGTGGTGATCGACTGCGCCAACGGCGCGGCCTACAAGGTTGCCCCCGAGATCCTGTGGGAGCTTGGCGCGACGGTGATCCCGGTGGGCGTGGATCCCGACGGCACCAACATCAATCAGGAGTGCGGTTCCACCGCGCCGCGCCATGCCGCGGCCCGGGTGCTGCAGGAGGGCGCCGATCTCGGCATCTGCCTCGACGGCGACGCCGACCGGGTGATGATCATCGACGAGACCGGCCAGATCGCCGATGGCGACCAGCTGATGGCGCTGATGGCGGGCCGTTGGGCCGAGGCCGATCGCTTGCAGGGCGGCACGCTGGTCGCCACCGTGATGTCGAACCTCGGGCTGGAGCGTTTCATGACCGCGCGCGGGCTGAAGCTCGAACGCACCAAGGTCGGCGATCGCTACGTGGTCGAGGCGATGCGCCGCGGCGGCTGGAACCTTGGCGGCGAGCAATCGGGGCATATCGTGATGACCGATTATGCCACCACCGGAGACGGGCTGCTCGCCGGGTTGCAGTTCCTCGCCGCGATGATCGAGACGGGCCGGCCCGCCAGCGCGCTGGTGCGTCAGTTCGAGCGGGTGCCGCAGCTGCTCAAGAACGTGCGCTACGCCCCCGGTCAGGACCCGCTGGACGCCGCTTCGGTCAAGACCGCGATCACCGAGGCCGAGGGGCTTCTGAACGGCAAGGGGCGGCTGCTGATCCGCAAGTCCGGCACCGAGCCGCTGATCCGCGTCATGGCCGAATGCGAGGATGACGCCCTTCTGGCACAGGTCGTCGATGGCATCGTCTCGGAGGTGAAATCGGTCGCCTGAGACTTCAGCCTGCGCGGGCCACGAGCGCGCGCAGGTTGCTCCCCTGGCTGATGCCGAGCCCCGTCAGGATGAGCGCCAGCGCCGCGAAGAAGCGCCACGGCAGTGCCTCGTTCAGGGCCAGCGCCCCGATTGCCATCGACCAGACCGGCACCTGGTAGTTGACCAACGTCATGAAGACCGACCCGGCCGAGCGGATCACAGTGACCCGGATCAACGCCGCCAGCGCCGTCGGCAGCAGGCCGAGGAACACCAGCGCCGAACCCGCCTTGGCACCGGCCCAGCCCGGGACGCCCTCGACCACCAGCATGACCGGCACGAGGACGATGGCGCCGACCGTCAGGCTCAGCGCCGTCAGCACGATTCCGTCGACCGGCGGACAGCGCCGGGTCAGGATCGAGGCCACCGCGTAGGACAGGGCGGCGGCGAGGCAGGCCATCTGCCCCCAGGCCGAGAGCCCCGCGCCGGGCGCCAGCACGCCTGGCCCGATCAGCACGAGCGCGCCGACAAAGCCTACGCCCACCCCCAGCGCGCTGCGCCAATGAAACGGCTCGTCCGAGAACAGCGCCGCCAGCGGCAACACGAAGAGCGGCAGCGCCGCCATGGAGATCCCGGCGAAGGCCGATGGCACGTATTGCTGGCCCCATGAGAGCAGCAGGAAGGGCAGGGCGGTCGACAACAGGCCGATCGCCACGAGATACCCCGTGAGCGCGCGGGTCGGCGGCGGCACCGGCCGGCGCAGCGCGCGCATCAGCCCCAGCATCGCCACCGCCCCCAGCGTCGTGCGCGCGCAGGCAACCGTGATCGGGCCGTAGCCATCGAGGGCCAGGCGCACCACGGCGAAGGTGCCGCCCCAGATCAGGCCGAGCAGGAGGATGGAAAGCCAGTTGGCCGGTGTCGGTTGCGATGTCATGCGTTCGGTTCACCACGCCGCTGCGCGAAAGTCCATGACCCAAGCATGGACCTGCGCGGCTCATCGAAGGCGCAGCAGGGCGCCCCGAACTGTCCGGGTCATTCACGAAAGCGCCAAGATGCGGGAGCACGCTCACGCGATTCGCGAGCGTCGCTCACGGGCCATTCACTTTGAAGAGATCATCCGGTTCAGCCTCGGGGTTGAAGTCGGTGCAGAAGAGACCGCATCGATGTTCGCCACCGCACTCGGGGGTCCCACGGTAAGGTGCGGCACGGTTTCAAGGGCGCCGTGCGTTCAAGATCGGTGATCTTCATCGTGATGTTTCAGCGCTCGCCATGTGATCGAACGAGGCGCAGCCTGTATGCATGGGTCATGCGATCCACCATGATACAGAGAGGCTGCAGTTATGTACGGGAAACTTCTAGCTGTCGCGATCTTCGCCACGTCGGCCATGGGGGCGTCGGCAATGACCGGGGAGAACGCGTTCCAATCCCTGAGCCGCATCCACCAGCAGACGTCCATCGTCGACGTGGGTATCGTACGGTCCGAAAGCAGCGGGATAGTGGAAATCTACACCAGAGGGCCGGACGGGGCGATGATCTTGGTCGGGTCCGAACCGGTCCATGCCGGGGCCAACAGCAACGTCCGCGTTCACGTTAGCCAACCCGTGCGGCGGGATCTCCTTGCCGTGTTGCGGGTGAACGGCAAGGTGCTGGCCACGCATCGGTTCGACGTGATCAAGCGCTAGCGGCATGGTCGCCGCGTCGGACATCTCGTAGCGGGCCGGCCCCCGGGGGTCGGCCCGCATGCTGTCAGGCGCGCAATTCGGCCACCGCCTTGGCCGGCTCGGCCGGGGTGTTCGCAGCCGCGTAGCGGGTGGCGGCGCTGGCGCTCGTGGGGGTTTCCTCGACCGGGGCGATCTTGGAGGCCTGCGAGGCGCCCTCGGAGATCGTGGCGACGAGGGTGGTCTGGCGCAGGCGGTCCTGGGTGGCCTGGGCCTCGGCCCGCGAGCGCGCGAGATCGCTCGTCTTGGCGGCTACTTCCGACTCCGCCTCCGGCTGCGGCGCGGCGGCGGATCTGCGAGCAGCGTCGGCCTGGGCCGTGCGGCTTTCGGTCGCTTCGGATTTGCTGGTATTGCCCGATGCCGCGACGGTGTTGTCGTTCGACGGCGTGGAGGCGGGATCGCTGCTCGACGCGGCGGTGGTGGGGGCCGGGTCGGTGCTCGAGTCCGAGGTGGATGAAGAGGTCGAGCTCTGGGTGAGCGATTGCAGGCTGGAGGTGAGGCCGGATGTGATGCCGGAGGTAAGGCCAGAAATCATGATCGATACTCCTGTAAAATCATACAAAGAGCAGATCGCGCCGAAATACGGCGGAAATCCATGAAAATCATGTCCTTGTCGGGATCATATACGAAGGTATCGGTTCGTGCATATCCCAAAGAACAGGGGCGCCCGAGGGCGCCCCTGGAACGTTGCCGATCGGCAACGCCGCGATCGGAGCGCGATCAGTTGCGCGCCTTGTCGACCATCTTGCCCTTGGAGATCCAGGGCATCATCGCGCGCAGCTTCTCGCCGACCTGCTCGATCTGGTGCTCGTCGTTCAGGCGGCGGGTGGCCTTGAACGAGGGCTGACCCACGGCGTTCTCCTGCATGAAATCGCGCACGAACTTGCCGTTCTGGATGTCGGTCAGCACGTCCTTCATGCGCTTCTTGGTCTCCTCGTAGGGGAGGATGCGCGGGCCGGAGACGTATTCACCGTATTCGGCGGTGTTGGAGATCGAGTAGTTCATGTTGGCGATGCCGCCTTCGTAGATCAGGTCCACGATCAGCTTCACCTCGTGCAGGCACTCGAAATAGGCCATCTCGGGCTCGTAGCCGGCTTCGACCAGCGTTTCGAAGCCCATGCGGATCAGCTCCACGAGGCCACCGCAGAGCACGGCCTGCTCGCCGAAGAGGTCGGTTTCGCATTCCTGGCGGAAGTTGGTCTCGATGATGCCCGAGCGGCCGCCGCCGATGGCGGAGCAGTAGCTGAGGCCGATTTCCATGGCCTTGCCGGAGGCGTCCTGATGCACGGCCACGAGGCAGGGCACGCCGCCGCCCTTGACGTATTCACCGCGCACGGTGTGGCCCGGGCCCTTGGGCGCCATCATGATGACGTCGACGCCGGCTTTCGGCTCGATCAGGCCGAAATGCACATTGAGGCCATGTGCGAAGGCGATGGCGGAGCCTTCCTTCAGGTGATCATGCACATGCTTGCGGTAGGTCTCGGCTTGCAGCTCGTCGGGCATGGTGAACATGATGACGTCGCACCAGGCGGCAGCTTCCTCGATGCCCATGACCTGCAGGCCCTCGCCCTCGGCCTTGGCGCGCGAGGGCGAGCCGTCGCGCAGCGCCACGACGAGGTTCTTGGCGCCCGAGTCGCGCAGGTTCAGCGCATGGGCGTGGCCTTGGGAGCCATAGCCGAGGATGGCGACCTTCTTGTCCTTGATCAGGTTCACGTCGCAATCGCGGTCGTAGTAAACGCGCATGATGATGGTCCTTTTTTTTCGCCGGGGCGGTGTTCTCTGCGGGCACCATGGTCGAGCGAGGGGCACGAGGCGAGGAGGGATGCGCATGAATATCGCAGAATTTTCGATGCTCGCATTCGCGAAATTCTTGTGATACGTAATTTTCATGCAAGACGACACGGACCGCCGCCTCTTGCGTCTCCTGCAGGAGACGCCGGACCTCTCTACCGCCGAGCTGGCCGATCGCGCCGGGCTTACCGCGATGCGCTGCGCGCGCCGCCTCGCGCGGCTGCAGGATGCGGGCATCATTCGCGGACAACGCGCGGTGATCGACTGGAAGGCGCTGGGCTTCGAGGTGGCGGTGAGCCTGCGGGTGACGCTCGACAAGACCCAGCCACGCGCCTTCGACGAATTCCTCGCCCGCGCCCGCGAGGTGTCCGAGGTGATCGAGATCCAGACCTTTCTGGGCCGCGTCGACGTGCGGCTGCAGCTGGTGGCGCGCGATCTGGAGCATTACCGCGAGGTCTACCGCACCCGCATCCTCGCCCTGCCGCATATCGCCGACATCGAGAGCCTGATGACGGTGAGCGTGGTCAAATCCGAGGAGGCGCTGCCGCTGTGAACGAGCTCGACGCCACCGACCGCGCGATCCTGCGCGCGCTGAGCCGCGATGCCACGCGACCCGCCGCCGATCTGGGCCGCGAGCTGGGCCTGTCGCAGCCTGCCACCTGGCGGCGCATCCGCCGCCTGCGCGAGATAGGTGCGCTCACGGGCCGCAGGCTCGATCTCGACGCGGCGGCGCTGGGCTTCGGCGTCACGGTGTTTCTCGGCGTCAAGCTTGCCAGCCGGGGCCGCGCCAGCCTCGAGGATTTCGAACGCGCGGTCTGCGCAATCCGCGAGGTGCAGACGGTCGAGCATGTGCTGGGGCTCTACGACTATCGCCTGCGGATCGTGGCGCGCGATCTGGAGGATTTCGAGCGGGTGCTGCGCCGCCGGATCATGACGCTGCCGGGCATCGGCCCGGTCGAGGCCAATGTGCTGTTGTCCGAAGAGCGTCTCCCGGGGCCGCTTTAGCGCCGCACCCCGAGCCCCAGCCGCATCAGCCCGCGCCGCAAGGGGGCCACGTCGTGCATCACGCCAAGCCCGGCACCGCGCAGGTGCTGCGCCAGCGGGCCGCCCGCCATGGCGAGGCGGTTGAGCGCATCGATCCCGTGCTCGCGCAGCGCGATGTCGCCCGCGCGCCTTGCCGCATAAGTCTCCAACATCGCCCGGTCACCCAAGCCTTCGGGACGCGCGGCGGCGAGGTCTATGAGGCAGGCGATATCGGCCAGCGAAGTATTGAGCCCCTGCGCGCCGATGGGCGGCATTACATGCGCGGCCTCCGCCACCAGCGCCACACGCTGCGCGCCCAGCGCGCGGGCCGTTTGCATGATGATTGGCCAGCTTTGCCGCGCGGTGGCCAGATGCAGCCGCCCCAGCACCCGTTCGGAGCGCGCCGTGGCCTCGATGTCGAAGTCCGAAACCGGCAGCGCCGCCAACCGTTCGATCTCGCGCCCCGGCTCCATCCAGATCACCGCAGATGAAGGCCGCCCCTCATGATCGGGCAGCGGCACGAGGGTGAAGGGGCCGCCGGAGCGATGCACCTCGGTCGAGACGTTGTCATGCGGGCGCTCATGCGTGACGGCGAAGGCCAGCGCCTTTTGCCCGTAGCGCCGGGTGCGCACCCCGATGCCGCAGGCCTCTCGCACCGGGCTCGACCGGCCGTCGGCTGCGATCACCAGCTTGGCCGCGACGCAGGTCCCGTCCGTGAGCCGCACCAGCGCCCGGTCCTCGCGCGTGGTGATCCCGGCGAAGCCCGTGCCCGCGCGGAATTCGACCCGCTCCATCTCCTCGATCCGGGCCGCCATCTCACGCCGCAGCAGCCAGTTGGGCAGGTTCCAGCCAAAGGGCAGGGCACCGAGATCGGCGGCGTCGAAATCGCGGATGACAGGCGCGCCGCGCCCGGCCTCGACGATCCGCATCACCTGCAGCGGCGTGGCATGGGGGGCGAGCCTTTCCCACAGCCCGGCCTCTTCCAACAGAGCCCTCGCAGGTTGCAGGAAGGCGGTTGAGCGCAGGTCGGCCCCGGCCTCGGCCATCTCCTTCACGGGGGGCGCGGGATCGACGCAGAGCACCGAAAAGCCGCGCGCGCCAAAGGCGGCCGCGGCCGAAAGCCCGGCGATGCCGCCGCCGGAGACGAGGATGTCGATGTGACGTGTCATGAAATGGAGATAGGCCGCGCCCATGCGGTGGGAAAGCCCGTCAAGCCAGCTGCGACACAAAGCCCGAAAGATCGTCGGTGTGGTGGTGGATATGGTCGGCCAGCCTGTCCTGCGGCGGGCCGACCAGCACGGTGCGCATCCCCATCGCGTGCGGCACGGCGAGATTGCGCGGATCATCCTCGAACATCGCGCCCTGCTCGGGCGCCAGCCCGTCGAGCGCGAAGACCGCCTCGAAGGCGGCGCGCTGCGGTTTCGGCACGAGGCCCGCGTGCTCCACGCCGTAGACCGCGTCGAAGGCGCCGGTCAGCCCACGCGCGGCGAGCACGCGGCGGGCATAGGGCTCCGAGCCGTTGGTATAGACGATGCGCCGCCCCGGCAGCGCGGCGATGGCGCGGGCCAGCGCCGGGTCGGCTTCGAGGTGATGCAGGTCGATGTCGTGCACGTCGACGAGAAACTCGTCCGCCGGCAGGCCATGTTCGGCCATCAGCCCCGCCAGCGTCGTGCCGTGGCGGGCCCAGTAGTCGGCGCGCAGCCGGTCGGCCTCGGCGGCATCGATATCGAGCCGCTGCACCATCCAGTCGCGCATCTTCGCCTCGATCTGGTCGAAGAGCCGGGCTTCGGGCGGGTAGAGCGTGTTGTCGAGGTCGAAGACCCAGGCCCGCACATGGGCGAATTCGGCGGCGATGTCGGTGAGGAGAACTGTCATGCACGCGACCCTAAGGGCACGGCGCAGGCGTCACAAGCGTCGCCGGGTTGCGGCCCTTCCGCCTGCGGGGCTATCGTCGTGCGACCCATCGGAAAGCCGCGCATGCAGGACACCAGACCCTCGCAGAAGGACGCCTACGGGCTGATCCTCGAATCGATCGACAGCGGTGCCTATCGCCCGGGCGACCGGCTGGTCGAAAGCGAGCTGGCCGACCGGCTGGGCGTGTCGCGCACGCCGGTGCGCGAGGCGCTGCAACGGCTCGAGACACAAGGGATGTTGACCCGCGACGGGCGCTCGCTGATCGTGGCCTCGCTCGATCACACGCAGCTGGCCGAGCTTTACGTGGTGCGCGGCGAGCTCGAGGGGCTGGCCGCGCGGCTGGCCGCGCGCCATGCCGCCCCCGAAGAGGTGCGCGTGCTGCGCGACATGCTCGAGGCCGACCGTGCGCTGGTCGACGACCCCGCCGCGCTGGCTCGCGCCAACCGCCGCTTTCACAAGCAGATCCACCTCGCCAGCCACAACCGCTTTCTGGTGCGTCAGCTCGACCTCGTGCATCGGTCGATGGCGCTGCTGGCTTCGACCTCGCTGGCAGCCGAAGGGCGCGGGCGCGGCGCGCTCGAGGAACACGCGGCCATCGTCGCCGCGATCGAGGCAGGCGATGGCGACGGAGCCGACCGGGCCCTGCGCGACCATATCAGCCACGCCTTCGTCACCCGGCTGAAGCTCGATGCCGAGAAGGTGGAGGCGGCGCGCTGAGCGGCATGCGCGTGGGGGCGAAAATGCCGTGCCGGGTCTTGTCCCAGTGGAAGGGGCAGCGCAGCAGTTGCCAGATCGCGCGCCACATCGCCACGGTGGCCAGCGGGAAGTAGATCTGCAAGGCGGGCGCCCAGAGCGCGAGCCGGGCGTGCCCCGCGCGGTGTGCAGCCAGCGCCGCGACGCCGTAGGTGATGGCTTCGGTGCCGAGAAAGACAAAGACCAAGGCGCCGAGGCTTCCCTCGGGCAGCAAAGGCTCGATCGGGTGCAGTCCGAATGGAAAAAGCCAGAACGACCACAGCAGCGGCGCCAGCGCGAATTGGGCGAGCGTGCCCAGAAAGAGCACCTGCACGCCGAAAAAGCGCCAGGCTCCGAGCTCGCGCCAGAGCCGAGCGGGGTCGTGCATGGCGACCCCCCAGCTCATCGCATAGCCCTTGAGCCAGCGCGAGCGCTGTTTGATCCAGGGCCAGGCGCGGGCATTGGCCTCTTCGAGCGTGACGCTGTCGATAAGCTCGGTCCTGTAGCCGTGCCGTGCGAGGCGCACACCGAGATCCGCGTCCTCGGTGACGTTGTAGGCGTCCCAGCCGCCGACCGCCTCGATCGCGTGGCGGCGCAGGAACAAGGTCGTGCCGCCAAGGGGCACCACCAGCCCCAGCCGTTGAAGCCCCGGCAGCATTACCCTGAACCAGCTGGCGTATTCGAGGGTGAAGCAGCGCGCGATCCAGTTGCTGCGGGCGTTGTAGTAATCGAGAACGCCTTGCAGGCAGGCGGTCTTGGGCCCGCAGGCGGCAAAGCGCGAGACCACGCGCATCAGCTGGTCGGGTGCGGGGGCGTCCTCGGCGTCGTAGATGCCGATCAGGCTGCCCCGGGTGAAGAAGAGCGCGTAATTGAGCGCGCGCGGCTTGGTCTGTACCCGTCCGCGCGGCACCACGACCACCTGCGCCCAGTCGGGCAGGGAGGTGCGGGCGAGCGCCTCGCGGGTCTCGTCGTCGCCTTCCTCCACGATCAGGCACAGATCGAGCCGGTCGCGGGGATAATCGAGCCGGTCGAGGCGGGCGAGACAGGGCGCGACCATGCGCCCCTCGCGCAAAAGCGGCACCAGCAGCGAGACCACCGGCAGACGGTCGGCCGATTGCGCGTCGAGCGCGGGGCTGCTTGCCGGGGGGCGCAGCATCGTCAGGAGGGCGGCCAGCTTGAGCGCTGCATTGATGCTCAGCGTCACCACGCAAAGGCCGCACAGGAGCGCCAGCGCCACCCCCGGCGCCAGCGCGGTCGCCAGACCGGCACTCCAGATCAGGGCCAGCGCGACGAGCCACAGCGCCCGGCGTCCGGCGCCCCGGCAGCTGAAGACCAAAGGAAGGCGCGCTTCCGAGCAGATCAGCAGGATCGGCTCGAGCTGGGGCAGCAGCGCCGCGCGCAGGGCGGGCGCGCCGCAAGAGGCGAAGCGCAGCGGACCAAAGCCCGCGGCCTCGCATTGCGCGACCGCCTCGGCGCTGGGCGGTGCGCTGCACAGGATCACCACCCGCCCGCCGATCCGCCGCCAGGGCAGGACCCCCAGCCGCAGGGCCCGCAAGGCGCCGAAGCCGCGGACCAGCCGCGGATCGGGCGGCATGCGGGTGGGGTCGATCTCTCCCCTCGTGCCGTGCCGGCGGGCCGGGGCTGGCGGTGCGCCCTGATCGGGCCAAGGCGGATCGGGCGCGAGCATCGGGCGTCCTTTCGCGAAAGCGTCGTCCGATGCTCGCGCCCGTTTGGTTAAGCCCGCGTTAACGCCTCAGCCGCGCCGCGCGTCCATCGCTTCGGTGAAGCGCTCGAACAGGTAGTAGCTGTCCTGCGGGCCGGGGCTGGCCTCGGGGTGGTACTGCACCGAAAAGACGGGGCGTTCGGTCATGCGGATGCCGCAGTTCGAGCCGTCGAACAGCGAGACATGGGTTTCGATCACCCCGTCGGGCAGCGACTGGCTGTCGACTGTGAAGCCGTGGTTCATCGAGGTGATCTCGACCTTGCCGGTCTCGGTGTCCTTCACCGGATGGTTGGCGCCGTGGTGGCCGTGGTTCATCTTGACGGTCTGCGCGCCCAGCGCGCGGGCCAGCATCTGGTGGCCGAGGCAGATGCCGAAGACCGGGATCTGCGACTGCTCCAGCACCGATTTGATCGCCGGGACCGCGTATTCGCCCGTGGCTGCCGGATCGCCCGGGCCGTTCGACAGGAACAGCCCGTCGGGGTTCAAAGCGAGGATCTCCTCGGCGGTGGCGGTGGCGGGCAGCACGGTGACCTCGCAGCCCGAGGAGGCGAGGCTGCGCAGGATGTTGCGCTTGGCGCCGTAGTCGATGGCGACGACCTTGTGACGCGGGTTCTCCTGCCGCTTGAAACCGTCGGGCCAAGCCCAGCGCATCTCGTCCCAGCGGTAGGACTGCACGCAGCTGACCTCCTTTGCCAGATCGAGACCGACCAGACCCTTGAACTCGCGCGCCTGCGCGACCAGCGCCTCGATATCGAATTCGCCGTCGGGATTGTGCTCGATCGCGACATGCGGCGCGCCCTGCTGGCGGATCGCGCGGGTCAGGCGGCGGGTGTCGATGCCGCCCATGCCGATCCGGCCACGCTTGGCGAGCCAGTCCGACAGGGTCGAGGTGGCGCGCCAGTTCGATGGCTCCGTCGGGCTCCACTTGACGATCATCGCCGCGGCGACCGGATCGGCGGCCTCGTCGTCCTCGTCGGTGGTGCCGGTGTTACCGACATGCGGGAAGGTGAAGGTCACGGCCTGACCCGCGTAGGAAGGGTCGGTCATGATCTCCTGGTAGCCCGTCATCGCGGTGTTGAAGCACAGCTCGGCCACGATACGGCCCGGAGCGCCGAAGCCATGCCCGTAGAACACCGTCCCGTCCGCGAGCGCGAGGCAGGCGGTCGGCTTGCCGGAATCGGAATGCGGCATGGCTCATTGCTCCTGTTTTGAAACCCGCCGCTACCTAGGGGCAGGAGGGGGAAGAATCAAGACGCCGCGGCACCCGGCGGCGCTTGTTGTCAGCCGGGGGCGAAACGGGTAGCTTGCCCGCTTGTGTCTGAAACAATCCGGAACGGACCAGATGACCCTGCGCGACAAGATCAACGCCTCCCTCAAGGATGCGATGAAGGCCAAGGAGGCCGACCGGCTGTCCACGCTGCGTCTCATCAATGCCGCCATCAAGGACCGCGACATCGCGGCGCGCGGCGAGGGCGAGGAGGGGCTGGTGCCCGACGAGGTGGTGCTCGCGATCCTCGGCAAGATGGTCAAGCAGCGCCAGGAAAGCGCGCGTGCCTATGACGAGGCGGGACGGCTGGAGCTGGCCGAGAAGGAGCGCGCCGAGATCGCGGTGATCGAGGAGTTCCTGCCGCGCCAGCTCAGCGAGGCCGAGGTCGAAAAGGCCGTGAGCCAGGCCATCGCCGAAACCGATGCCAACTCGATCCGCGACATGGGCCGGGTCATGGCCGCGCTCAAGGGGCGCTACACCGGGCGCATGGATTTCGGCCGGGTCGGCCCGCTGGTACGCGAACGGCTGAGCTGAGACGGGAACGCCGCGCCGCGGTTTCGCGTTTTACGGTCACCCGCATCACGGAGAACCGACATGCCAGCACAATCCAAGGCGCAGCAGAAGGCGGCCGGGGCCGCGCTTTCGGCCAAGAGGGGCGACACCAAGGTCAAGGACCTCAAGGGCGCCTCGAAGGAAATGTACGACGACATGAGCGAATCCGAGCTCGAGGATTTCGCCGAGACCAAGCGCAAGGATCTGCCCGACAAGAAGGGCTGATCCGGTATGCCATCAAAAAGGGCGGCTCCCTGTTGGGGGCCGCCCTTTGCCTGTCGGAAAGGGTCTTCAGCGGCGCGGGCCGGAGACGCGAATGGGAATCGGACGGTGCTGCGGGCGCGGCTGCGGCAACAGGGCGTCGGCCAGACCATCGAGGATGGCACGACCGGCCTTGGCCAGCCTGCGGGTCAGTTGTTTCGGCGCGGTGTTCTTGGGCATGACGAATCCTCCGTTGTGGTGAAAATGCCCGGATCGGGGCCGGAGTTCCATGGACGACGTTACGACGCGGTGTCGCATCCGCGGTTCACCGCCGCCCGAGCCGTGCCAGAAGGCGCTGCAAGGTCTCGGCCAGCGCCCGGCGTTCCTCCTCGGGGAGAAAGGCGCCAAGCTCGACCTCGCGGCCGCTGCCGCGCAGGGTGAGGTAGCCGGGCACCGGGCGTTCGCCCTCGTGCAGCCGCAGCTCGACCCAGTAGGGATCGGCCTCCCAGACCCGCTCGGCGCGGCCCCGATCGAGGCGCGTCAGCCGGATCAGCCCCTCCGTAATTTCGAGCCGTTCGAGCACCTCGCCATCGCGGTAGCTGCGCGCCAGCGCCCACCAGATGCCCGCCACGGCGGAGGCGAGAAAGGGCAGCAGGACCCAAAGCACCGGCGTGCCCAGCATCGTGAGCAAGGGCAGGGCGATCAGCGCCGCGGTGCCGCCGATGAAGGCGACGAAGCCGCGCTTGGGCAGTGAGCGATGCGGCCAGAGCTGCAACTCGGCCTCGACGGGGCCCTGCGGGGCGGGGCGCTTCGTCCATTCATGCGGCATCGGACTATCCGGCGGGGGGATGAAAAAGGGCCCGGCGTTTCCGCCGGGCCCTTGGGGTCGTGTCGCGGGCCGCGCCTTTAGTGGGCGTGGCTGCGGTCCCAGTCGCTCTGCTTGGGGAGCGTCTCGAAGGTGTGCTCCGGCGGCGGCGAAGGCAGGGTCCATTCCAGCGTGTCGGCGTACTCGTTCCAGGGGTTGGCGACGTTGATCCGCTTGCCCTTGGCGAGGGTGTAGAACAGCACCACGATGAAGAACACGAAGGAGGCGAAGGCCAGGAAGGCGCCGAGCGAGGAGACGAGGTTCCAGGTGGCGAAGGCCTCCGGGTAGTCGATGTAGCGGCGCGGCATGCCCTGACGGCCCAGGAAGTGCTGCGGGAAGAAGGTGATGTTCGCACCGATGAACATCATCCAGAAGTGGATCTTGCCCGCCAGCTCAGGCAGCATCTTGCCGGTCATCTTGGGGAAGTAGAAGTAGATCCCCGCGAAGATGCCGAAGACGGCGCCCAGGGACATCACGTAGTGGAAGTGCGCCACGACGTAGTAGGTGTCGTGATAGGCGCGGTCGATGCCGGCCTGAGACAGCACGATGCCGGTCACGCCGCCCACGGTGAAGAGGAACAGGAAGCCGAAAGCCCAGAGCATCGGCGTCTTGAACTCGACCGAGCCGCCCCACATCGTCGCGATCCACGAGAAGATCTTAACGCCGGTGGGCACCGCGATGACCATGGTGGCCATCATGAAGTAGGACTGCTGCGTCAGCGACATGCCCACGGTGTACATGTGGTGCGCCCAGACGACGAAGCCCAGCACGCCGATCGCCACCATCGCGTAGACCATCGGCAGGTAGCCGAAGATCGGCTTCTTGGAGAAGGTCGCGATCACGTGGCTGATGATGCCGAAGGCGGGGATGATGATGATGTACACTTCCGGGTGGCCGAAGAACCACAGGATGTGCTGGTAGAGGATCGGGTCGCCGCCGCCAGCGGGCTGGAAGAACGAGGTGCCGAAGTTGCGGTCGGTCAGCAGCATGGTGATCGCGCCGGCCAGCACGGGCAGGGCCAGAAGGATCAGCCAGGCGGTGACGAAGATCGACCAGGCGAAGAGCGGCACCTTGTGCAGCGTCATGCCCGGCGCGCGCATGTTGAGGAAGGTGGTGATGATGTTGATCGCGCCGAGGATCGAGCTCGCGCCCGAGACGTGGACGGCGAAGATCGCGAGATCCATCGACATGCCCGGCTCGGAGGTCGAGAGCGGCGGGTAGAGCACCCAGCCCACGCCCGAGCCCGCCTGGCCGTTGCCGCCCGGCGAGAAGAGCGAGGCGAGGCCCAGCGCGACGCCTGCGATGAACATCCAGAAGCTGAGGTTGTTCAGCCGCGGGAAGGCCATGTCCGGCGCGCCGATCTGCAGCGGCATGAAGTAGTTGCCGAAGCCGCCGAACAGCGCGGGGATGACGACGAAGAACATCATCAGCACGCCGTGATAGGTGATCGCGACGTTCCACATGTGGCCGTTGGGGGTACAGGCCTCGGTGGCGCTGGGCACCCAAGAGCGCAGCACCGTCATGATCGGGTTGGCGCTGACGTTTTCGGTGCACATGAACTGCACGCCCGGCTGCATCAGCTCAAGCCGCATGTGAATGGTCAGCATCACCGACAGCAGGCCCACGAAGCCCGCCGCGAAGAGATACAGGATCCCGATGTCCTTGTGGTTGGTGGACATGAACCAGCGGGTGAAGAAGCCCCGCTTGTCCTCGTGTCCGTGGCCGTGGATGGCGGCGTCTGCCATGTGGCTCTCCCGAGTTTGGTTGCCTGACGGGCCCGCACGCGAGCACGCGCAGGCAATTGGCGTCCTTCTAGAAGGAGATCGCGGCCGGGGCAACGGTCACGGTGCCGCAGGAGGCCGTCTCGTTGTGCCGTCGCCCCATGTGATCAAAGCGACGCGGCGCGGCGCGGCGTTGCCGCAAAATGATCGGCAAAGCCACGCTCCAGCGCGATGTCGAGATCCGCCATGGTCACCGGCAGGCCGAGATCGACGAGACTGGTCACGCCATGCGCGGCGATGCCGCAAGGCACGATGCCGTCGAAATGCGACAGATCCGGCTCCACGTTGATAGCGAGGCCATGATAGCTGACCCATTTGTGCAGGCGGATGCCGAGCGCGGCGATCTTGTCTTCGGCTACGGCGCCGGAAGCGGTCAGCGGCTTGTCGGGGCGTTGGACCCAGACGCCGACCCGGCCTTCGCGCAGCTCTCCGGTGACGTTGAATTCCGCCAGCGTGGCGATGATCCAGCTTTCCAGCGTCTTGACGAAGGCGCGCACGTCGCGGCCGCGCTTTCCGACGTCGAGCATCACGTAGACGACGCGCTGGCCGGGGCCGTGATAGGTGTATTGCCCGCCGCGCCGGGTCTCATGCACGGGAAAGCGGTCGGGGTCGGTCAGATCGGCGGGCTTGGCCGAGGTGCCGGCCGTATAGAGAGGCGGATGCTCCACGAGCCAGACCGCTTCGTCCGCCGTCCCGGCGGCGATCGCCTTCGCGCGGGTCTCCATGGCGGCGACGGCCTCCTCGTAGGGCGTCAGCCCGTCGCTCACGATCCAGTCCACCATGCCCGCGCTCCGCTTCGCTTTCCTCGCAGATGGGGTGGCGCGCGGGGGGCGAAAAGTCAAAGCCTGCCACCCTTCGCGATTTTTCCGTGATTGACGCCGGGTCCGGCGAATTTCGCTCTTGCGCTCCCCCGAAGCCCAAGGCTATGAGGCCGCCATCCTACCTGATCACGTGCGGTCGTGGCGGAATTGGTAGACGCGCAGCGTTGAGGTCGCTGTGGGGTAACACCCGTGGAAGTTCGAGTCTTCTCGACCGCACCATTCAGGCAGGCCCGCCGGCACGGCGGGCCGCCGGATCTCTTCCCAGACAGAGGAATGCCTCCACGCATGGGCCGCGGCAACGCAGGCCCTGTTCGCGCGTCTGTGCGCATGATGGCATGCTTCGGGAGCGCGTGTCGCTTTTGGTCCTTTGCATGTCTCCTTTCGACAGGTCGAAACCCGGATAAAGCAATTTTCTATACGAAGGGATAGGACCGGGAAATCCGCTCCACGGCCCTTTTTGCTCCCCGTTCAGCACAGCGGACCGGGGCACGAAGCCCCATGAAGAAAGGCATTTGAGCACAAGCTGCCGCCCCCGTGACCCAGCGTCACGCGGCGAGCTTGGCAATTCGGTTGCAAAGCGGGGGGCGCCTTGTTTTAGTCTTGCTCGACAAGTGCGGAAAAATCCGCCGGCATAACAACGGGGAGCAAGGCTTGGCCAACGGCTCAAGTTCGGAAGCGTTCGTCGAGTTCGAACGCGTACAGAAAAGCTATGACGGCGAGAAGCTCGTCGTTAAGGATCTCAACCTCTCATTGCCGAAGGGCGAGTTCCTGACCATGTTGGGACCGTCGGGGTCGGGCAAGACCACCTGCCTGATGATGCTCGCGGGCTTCGAGACCGCCACCCATGGCGAGATCCGGCTCGACGGCAAGTCGATCAACAACATCCCGCCGCACAAGCGCGGCATCGGCATGGTCTTCCAGAACTACGCGCTGTTTCCGCACATGACGGTGGGGGAGAACCTCTCCTTTCCGCTCGAAGTGCGCAAGCTGGGCAAGTCCGAGCGCGAGAAGAAGATCGCCCGCGCACTCGACATGGTGCAGATGGGCGAGTTCAAGAACCGCAGGCCGACCCAGCTTTCGGGCGGCCAGCAGCAGCGCATCGCGCTGGCCCGCGCGCTGGTCTTCGAGCCCGAGCTGGTGCTGATGGACGAGCCCCTGGGCGCGCTCGACAAGCAGCTGCGCGAGACGCTGCAGTTCGAGATCACCGAACTGGCGCACCGTCTCGGCATCACCGTGGTCTATGTCACCCATGACCAGACCGAGGCGCTGACCATGTCCGACCGGGTCGCGGTGTTCGACGACGGGCGCATCCAGCAGCTCGCGCCGCCCGACGAGCTCTATGAAAAGCCGCAGAACAGCTTCGTCGCGCAGTTCATCGGCGAGAACAACACGCTTGACGGCGTGGTCGAGGAGATTGGCCCCAATTCCTGCCTCGTGCGGCTTGACGATGGCGAGCTGATCGACGCGCTGCCGGTCAACGTCACCGACGTGGGCCAGCGCACCCGCGTCTCGATCCGGCCCGAGCGGGTCGAATCCAACATCGAGCGCCTGCATCCCGATGCGCATACGCTGCCCGCCGTGGTGCAGGAGTTCATCTACATGGGCGATACCTTCCGCACGCGGCTCAAGGTCGCCGGGCATGACGACTTCGTCATGAAGACGCGCAACGCGCCCGACCAGCCGCGGCTCAAGCCGGGTCAGGAAATCCGCATCGGGTGGCTGCCCGAGGATTGTCGCGCGCTCGATCCCTGAGATCGGCCGCGCAACCGCGCCCCTTCCCGAGGAAGGGCGCGGCCAATGCGGGGCGTCGTCACCCGGACCGCGTCCCCTGTGAAACCAAGAACCGGGTAAACAACGGGAGTTCTACATGAACATCACTCGTCTTCTGACGGCCAGCACCGCCCTCGTGGCCACGGCGACCATCGCCGGCGCCGAGGCTCACTCCGAGATGGCCGATGAGATGACCATCGTCAGCTGGGGCGGCGCCTATCAGCAAAGCCAGCTCAAGGCCTATGTCGAGCCCTATCAGGAAATGCACCCCGAGGTGACGATCACCTGGGACGAAAGCTCGGCCGAGGCCGTGGCCAAGCTGCGCGCCCAGAACGAGGCGGGCAACGTCACCTGGGATCTCGTCGACGCCACCGCCGCCGACGCGATGCGCCTGTGCGACGAAGGCCTCGCCATGGAGATCGACCCGGACGAGGACCTCGCGCCCGCGCCCGACGGCACCCCGGCCTCCGAGGATTTCGGTGAGGAGATGCTGGTCTCCGACTGCTTCATCCCGCAGATCGCCTATTCCTACACCTTCGGCTACCGCAACGACGTCGCCGAGTGGGACGGCAAGCAGCCCGAGAGCGTCTGCGACGTCTTCGACACCGAGACCTTCCCGGGCCAGCGCAGCCTCGAGAAGCGGCCGCACAACAACCTCGAATGGGCGCTGATCTGCGACGGCGTGCCCTATGAGGAGGTCTACGACGTGCTCGAGACCGAGGAAGGCCAGGACCGCGCCTTCGCCAAGCTCGACACCATCAAGGACGAGACCATCTGGTGGTCCTCGGGCGCCGACACGCCGCAGCTTCTCGCCGATGGCGAGGTGGTCTTCGGCTCGACCTACAACGGTCGTCTGTTCAGCCTGATCGTCGAGCAGGACCAGCCGGTCAACATGATGTGGGACACCCAGTCCTACGATCTCGACGGCTGGATCATCCCCGAGGGCCTCGACGAGGCGTCGCTCGCCCGCGTCAAGGATTTCCTCTACTTCGCGACCGACACCCAGCGCCTCGCGGACCAGGCCAAGTACATCTCCTACGGCCCGGCCCGCAAATCCTCCGCGCCGCTCGTGGGCGAGCACGCCGAGCTCGGGATCGACATGGCGCCGCACATGCCGACCAACCCCGAGAACTCGGAAGGCGCCTTCGTGCAGAACTACGAATGGTGGGCCGACTACCGCGACGATCTGGATGCCAAGTTCCAGGCCTGGCTCGCCCAGTGATGTCGCGCGCCTGAGCGCATGAGGGGGCGGGGCCGCATCGGCCCCGCCCCACCCCCAAACCCGGAGGCATGATGACCGACAGCGCGACGACACCCCCGAGACAGCCGATGGCGGCGCTCCCGGGCGGCGAGGTGACCGAAGGAGGCCCGATGCTGGCCGCCGACGGCAGGCCTCTCAAGCACAGCCTGAACCGGGCCCTGCGCCGCGAGAAGTTGCGCGCCTTCCTGCTGGTCTCGCCGCTGCTGATCTTCATCCTCGTCGCCTTCGTGGCGCCGATCGCGGACATGCTGTTCCGCTCGGTCGAGAACCAGATCGTCTCCGAGACCCTGCCGCGCACCGTGTTGGCGCTGCGCGAGGACGAGAACCTGCCCGAGGCGGCCCCCGGCGAGCCGGTCTACGAGGCGCTCTACACCGATCTCTTCATTGCCGCCGAATACAAGACGCATACCCGCCTCGGCAGCCGCCTGAATTACGAATCGACTGGCCTCAGCTCGCTGTTCCGCGGCACCGGCCGCGATGTCGGCCGCTTCGATACCGATATCTACACCGATCAGTTCATCGAGGCCGAGCCCGCACTCGAGGATCCGGTCGCCTGGTCGAACTGGATGGCCGACGACGACATCCGCGCGGCGCTGCCCCAGACCGCCGATGTCTGGGATGCCTGGGTCAAGCTCACGGTCGAGGCCAACGAGGACGACCCGCTCGAGGAGGATGTCGAGGATTTCGTCTATGCCGCGCTCTACCGCGACCTCGCGAGCGGCGCCGCACCCGCCGGGTTTCCCGATGTCGACGTCTCGGGCTTCGAGACCGTCTCGATCAAGGCCCTGTTCGAGGAGTCGGACGAGGACTGGGTCGACCCCGAGGTCTGGCAGGTCATCGAGACCTACAGCCCGGCCTATACCGACGGCTATTTCCTGAACTCCGTCGACATGATGAACGGCCCCGACGGCGGCGCCGAATGGCGCCCCGAGGACGAGCAGATCTATCTCAAGCTGTTCTGGCGCACCATGTGGATGTCGCTCGCGATCACCGTCTCCTGCATCGTGCTGGGTTACCCGATCGCCTATCTGCTCTCGACGCTACCGCTGCGCTCGGCCAACGTGCTGATGATCCTCGTGCTTCTGCCGTTCTGGACCTCGCTGCTGGTGCGGACCTCCGCCTGGAAGGTGCTTCTGCAGCAGCAGGGTGTGATCAACGACACGCTGGTCTGGATTGGCCTGGTGTCGGACACCAACCGGCTGACGCTGATCAACAACGCCACCGGCACGATGATCGCGATGACGCATATCCTGCTGCCCTTCATGATCCTGCCGCTCTACTCGGTGATGAAGACGATCCCGCCCTCCTACATGCGGGCCGCGAAATCCATGGGCGCGAACGACTGGACCGCCTTCTGGCGCGTGTTCTTCCCGCTCTCGATCCCAGGCATCGGCGCGGGCTCGATTCTCGCCTTCATCCTGTCGATCGGCTACTACATCACGCCCGAGATCGTCGGCGGCACCTCCGGCGTGTTCATCTCGAACCGGATCGCCTACCACATCTCGTCTTCGCTGAACTGGGGCCTCGCGGCCGCGCTCGGCTCGATCCTGCTTGCGCTCGTGCTGACGCTCTACTGGCTCTACGACCGCATCGTCGGCATCGACAACGTCAAGCTGGGAGGCTGAGAGAATGGCTGCACTTCCCCCCTACGCCTCGACCGGCCAGAAGGTCTGGCATTACACCTACCTCGTGATCTGCGCGGCGATCTTCTTCTTCCTCATCGCGCCGATCCTCATCATCATCCCGCTGTCGTTCAACGCCGAGAACTTCTTCACCTTCACGCCCGAGATGCTGGCGCTGGATCCGGAGGGCTACTCGACCAAGCATTACCGTGACTTCTTCACCAACCCCGACTGGCAGGTGCCCTTGTGGAACTCGCTGAAGATCGCGCCGGTCGCGACCTTCCTGTCGGTGGCGCTGGGCACACTCGCGGCCATTGGGCTGAGCCAGCCGCATGTGCCGTTCCGCCGGGCGATCATGGCGATCCTGATTTCGCCGATGATCGTGCCGCTGATCATCTCGGCCGCCGGCATGTATTTCTTCTACAGCCGCATCGGCCTGCAGGGGACCTACTGGGGCGTCGTGCTCGCCCATGCCGCGTTGGGTATTCCCTTCGTGATCATCACGGTGACGGCGACGCTGGTGGGCTTCGATCGGTCGCTGACGCGGGCGGCGGCGAACCTCGGGGCAGGGCCGGTGCGCACCTTCTTCAAGGTGCAGATGCCGCTGATCCTCCCGGGCGTGGTCTCGGGCGGCTTGTTCGCCTTCATCACCTCCTTCGACGAGGTGGTGGTGGTGCTCTTCGTCGGCTCCGCCGGGCAGAAGACGCTGCCGTGGCAGATGTTCACCGGCCTGCGCGAGCAAATCTCGCCCACCATCCTCGCCGCCGCGACGGTGCTGATCTCGATCTCGGTGGTGCTTCTGGTGACGCTCGAAGTATTGCGGCGGCGCTCGGAGCGGCTGCGCGGCATGTCGCCGGGCTGAGCTTCGCGACATCGAGGCAAGGCAAGAACGCCCCGCGGATCATCCCGCGGGGCGTTTCACGTTGAACAGGCCTAAGGAAGCAGCGCCAGCCAGAGCGTCGCGCTGAGCACCGAGGCCGCCGTGCCGATCAGCACCGCCGAGGCGGCGACGCGCTTGGCATGGCCATAGATCGAGGCGAAGAGATAGGCGTTCACCCCCGGCGCCATCGCCGCCGTGATGATCGCCGAGCGGAAGGCCTCGACCGAAAGCCCGGCCATGGAGCCGAGTCCCCAGACCACCGCCGGGTGCAGCACCAAGGACACCGCGACGATGTAGAGGATCACCCGCATGTCGCCCTCGGGGCGGTAGCGGTAGAGGATGCCGCCCAGCCCGAACAGCGCCGCCGGCAGCGCCGCGCGCGCCATCAGCTCCAGCGCCTCGATCAGCACCTCGGGCAGCGGCAGCCCCGAGAGGTTGACCAGCGCGCCGAGCCCGATCCCGAGGATCAGCGCGTTGCGCCCCATGCCGCGCAGCACCCGCCCCGGCAGCTGCCACAGCGATCCGCCGCCCGCCTTGACCAGTTCCATCGCGGTGATGCCCACCGCGTAGCAGAAGGGCGAGTGCAGGGCGATGATCGCGAAATTGGCCTGTAGCGCATCCGCGCCGTAAGCTCGCTCGGTGATCGGCAGGCCTAAAAGCAGGGAGTTCGAGAACAGGCCGACGAAGCCGATCGCGACCGCGTCCTCCCACGGGCGGCCGAAGATCAGCCGCGCGCCGAAGAGCCCGGCAAAGAAGCCCGCAAGCGCGCCCGCGTAGAAGCTGCTCAGAAGGAGAGGATTGAACTCCTGCGCGAGGTCGAGCCGCGCGATGGCGAGAAACAGCAGGCAGGGGATCGCGAAGCCCTGGCTGAACCGCATCAACCCGTCGATCGTCGCCTCACCGATCCAGCCGCGCCACGAGGCGAGATAGCCGAACCCCAGCACGAGAAAGACCGGCAGGGTGACGGCCAGCAGCAGCAACATGGTTGGGCCTCCGCACGGACGGGGCCGCGCAATAGCGTATCTGCGAAAGGACGAAGGGGCAGAGGCCCTTCGTCTAGATGTCGAACGACAGCGTCATCCCGTCATGGGCCGGGGTAATGTGATCGGGTGTCTCGGCCGCCACCGTGGCGTAGTCGAGATCGTAATGCATGTTGGTCAGCACCGCCTGCCTAGGGGCCGCGCGCGCGATCCAGTCGAGCGTCAACGCGAGATGGGCATGGCTGGGGTGCGGCGCGCGGCGCAGCGCGTCGACGATCAGACAATCGAGCCCGTCGAGATGCCGCCAGGCGGCCTCGGGGATCTCGTTGACGTCGGGCAGATAGGCCAACCCCTCGCAGCGCAGGCCGAGCGCCGAGATGTTGCCATGCACGAGATCGAAGGGCGTGAGACGGATCTTGCCGCCCGCGCCGGAGATGGTGATCTCGTCCCCGATCGGGTGCAGGTCGCAGATCGGCGGGTAATCCGAGCCGGGCGGGGTTTCGAAGGCATAGCCGAAGCGCGCCATCAGCGCTTCGGTCGTCGGCGCGTCGGCCCAGCATTGCAGCCGGGCGCGCATGTTGAAGGCGATCATGCGCAAATCGTCGATGCCGTGCACGTGGTCGGCATGGGCATGGGTCCAGACCACGCCGTCGAGCTCGCCGACCTCGGCGCCGAGCATCTGCGCGCGCAGGTCGGGCGAGGTGTCGATCAGCACCCGCGTGATGCCGCCCGGCCCGTGGCGGCTCAGCAGGAGCGAGCAGCGGCTGCGCGCGTTGCGCGGCTCGGCCGGGTCGCAATCGCCCCAGCGGTTGCCGAGGCGCGGCACGCCCCCCGAGGAGCCGCAGCCCAGAATGCGCGCCTCCAGCCGGTCGCTCATGCGGGGCTCCACTCTGCGGCCTTGGAGAACAGCCGGTCGAAATTGGCCGAGGTTCGGGCGGCAAATTCGGCCAAGGACAGGCCGAACAGCTCCGCGCCGACCTGCGCGGTATGCGCCGTATAGGCCGGCTCATTGCGGCGGCCCCGGTGCGGCGGCGGCGCGAGATAGGGGCTGTCGGTCTCGACGAGAATGCGGTCGAGCGGGGCGCTCTTGAAGATCTCGCGCAGCTCGCCCGAGCGCGGAAAGGCCGCGATGCCCGACATCGACAGGTAGAAGCCGAGATCCAGCGCCGCGCGGCCCAGTGCCGCCGAGGAAGAGAAGCAGTGCATCATGCAGTCGTATTCGCCCGCCGCGTGCTCTTCGGCCAAAATGCGCGCCATGTCGTCATCTGCATCGCGCGCATGGATGATGAGCGGCAGCCCGGTGCGCCGCGCCGCCTCGATGTGAATGCGCAGGCTCTCCTGCTGCACGGGCTTGCTCTCGGCGGTGTAGTGGTAATCAAGCCCCGTCTCGCCGATGCCGACCATCTTGGGGTGCTGCGCCAGCGCCACGAGATCCTCGACCGACGCCAGCGGCTCGTCTGCGGCGCTCATCGGGTGCGTGCCCACGGCCCAGAACACCGGGTCATGCGCCTCCGAGATGGCGCGCACGGACTCCGCGTTCTGCAGTTTCGTGCAGATCGTGACCATCCGGGTCACGCCGGCGTCGAGGGCGCGCGCGATCACCGCCTCGCGTTCCTCGGCGAAATCGGGAAAGTCGAGGTGACAATGCGCGTCGACGAGCTGGAAATCTTTGGAAGTCATCTGGCCTCAGGCTGCGGCGACACCGGTCGCCATCGCTTCGATCCTCAAGAGCATATCTAGAAGCAGCGCCGAAGGGTCAAGGTTGACCGCCCGGCCATGCCGGGCGCGGGCCGACAGCTCCTGTTGAAGCTCGGCCACGCGCCGCGCCGCCCGCGCATCGGGCGCCAGCATGGTCAGAAGCCGTGCTTCGCCCTCGGCACCCTGCATTTCCGGCGCGCCCATCAGCCCGGCGCGCGCGGCGCGGGTGAGCAGCAGGTCGATCAGGTCGAGCGTCAACGCAAATCGCGCCTCGGCCCCCTTACCTGCGCAGGCATCGGCCATGGCAATGGCGCGGGGCCGGTCGATATGCGGCAGGCCCGAGAGCAGCGCCACCAAGGCGGCATAGAGCGTGCGCCCGTCCGACTGCGCGATCCGCGCCGCTCCGCCCACGGAACCCGCCGCCAGCACCGAAAGCGCCTCAGGCGCCTCTTCCGCAACACCGGCCTGCGCCAGCGCCTCGGCCAGCGGGGCGGGCGCCAAGGGGCGCAGCCGCAGCACCCGGCAGCGCGAGCGGATCGTCGGCAAAAGCCCCGAGGGCTGATGCGCGATCAGCATCAGCGTGGTGTTGGCAGGCGGCTCCTCCAGCTCCTTGAGAAGCGCGTTGGCCGCCGAGACGTTCATCTCGTCGGCGGCATCGACGATCACCGCCCTGTGGCCGCCATCGGTCGAACTGAGGTGGAAAAAGCTCTTGAGCTTGCGCATCTCCTCGACCCGGATCTGGGCCGAGAGCCTGTCGCCCTTGTCGTTCGGCCCGCGCTTGAGGACGAAGAGACGCGGGTGCGATCCGGCCCGGATGCGCCGCAGGTCGGGGTCGTCATCCGGCATGTCGAGCCCATGGGAAGCGTCCCGCCCCGCGAGCAGATGCGCCGCGATGCGGTAGGCCAGCGTCGCCTTGCCCACTCCCATCGGCCCGGTGAGAAGCCAGCCCGAATGCAGCCGCCCACCTGCCTGTGCCGCGAGAAACTCGGCCTCGGCCGCCTCCTGACCGATCAACCGCCGCGTCTCGCGCGGGTGGGGCAGGCCGGGCAGGCCGGTCGGATCGGGCAGGTCGTCGCTCATGCCACGCCCCTGACGCGGGGCAGGGTGATGGCGGCGATCTCGGCGGCGACGGCGTCTGCCGCGCGGTCGCCGTCGATCACGCAAAACCGCTCAGGCGCGGCTGCGGCGAGGGCGAGGAACCCCGCGCGCAGCGTTTGCTGAAAGCCAAGCCCCATCTCCTCGAACCGGTCCTCGCCAGAGCCGCGCGCCAGCCCGCGCGCGAGCGCCTTGGCCGGGTCCATGTCGATCAGGAAGGTCAGCTCCGGCTCGGTGCCGATCATCAGCGCATGCAGCCGGTCGACCGTCTCGCGCAGATCGCCGCGCGTGGCGCCCTGGTAGACGCGGGTGCTGTCGGCGAAGCGATCGGTGATGACGGTATGGCCCCGGGCCAGCGTCGGGCGGATGGTGCGCTCCAGGTGATCGCGCCGCGCGGCGGTGAAGAGCAGAAGCTCGGTCTCGGCCGACCAGCGTCCCGGATCGCCGGTGAGCAGGAGCTGCCGGATTTCCTCGGCCCCGGGGCTGCCGCCGGGCTCGCGCGTGAGCTGTGCCTCATGGCCCGCGGCGCGCAGGGTCTCGGCCAGGCGACGCGCCTGCGTCGACTTGCCCGAGCCGTCGATGCCCTCGAAGCTGATGAAGAGGCTGGCAGTCACCGGCTCAGGTTTCGTCGCCCGCGGCCGGCTCGACCTCGGTCTGGGTGGGCTCCTCGGCGGGCGTGATCGCCATCGGGTCGAGCCCGGGCAGGGTCAGCCCCTCGGGGCCGAACCGGTCGAACAGCACCGAGGCCGCGACCTTGATCCGCGGCATGAAGCCGCCGCGCGCCACCGCCGTCTCGGCCACAAGCGGCACCCGCGTCGCGGGCATCCCCTCGCGGGCGATGACCAGCTCGGCGAGCTCCTGCCCCTCTTCGATCGGCGCCTCGATGGGGCCTTGATAGACCACCTCGGCCTCGACGTCGTCCCTCGACATCGCCGGCATCAGCAGCGACAGATCCTCGGCCAGCGCCAGCCCGACGCGGCTCTGCTCGCCCATCCAGACCTCGGCCTCGGAGATCCGCGTGCCGGCCTCGCCGATGTCGCGCTGCGCGAACTGGCGGAACGACCAGTTGACGATCCGCTCGGCCTCGACCCGGCGCGACTGGGTGCTGTCGAGCCCGGTGACGACAAAGATCACTCGGCGATCGCCCTGCTTGGCCGAACCGACGAGGCCGTAGCCCGCCTCGGAGGTGTGGCCGGTCTTGAGCCCGTCGGCACCGATGCCCAGGCCCAGGATCGGGTTGCGGTTCTGGCTGTTGGAGGGCACGCGCCCGTCGAAGGGAAATTCCTGCTCGGCGAAGATCGGATAGAAGGTCGGAAAGTCGCGGATCAGCGCGCTGGCGAGAATGCCCAGATCGCGCATGGACATGCGCTGGTTCGGATCGGGCCAGCCGTTGGAATTGGCGAAGGTGGAATTCATCATCCCCATCTCGCGCGCCCGTTCGGTCATCAGCCGCGCAAAGCCCGCCTCGGTCCCGTCGGGCGAAAGCGCCTCGGCGAGAACCGCGGAGGCATCGTTGCCTGACAATACGATCACGCCGCGCAGCAGGTCCTCGACCCGCACCCTGTCGGTGGTGTCGAGGAACATCGACGAGCCACCGTAGGAGGCGGCGTGCTCGGAGACGGGCAGGCGCTGGTCGATCGACAGCCGCCCCGAGGCGATCGCCTCGAAGGCCATGTAGAGCGTCATCAGCTTGGACATCGAGGCGGGCGGCAGCGGCTCGTCGGCGTTCTTGGCCAGAAGCTCGGTCCCGGTGGTGTGATCGAGCACATAAGCGGCGCGCGCCGGGGTGTCGAAGGTCTGCGCCCGGCCCAAGGGGGCAAGGGCCACGAGGGTGGCGGCGGCGAGGAAGACGGCACGGATCATCGAGGTCGCTCCGGTCGGTTGTCGGGCCGCGCGGCGGCGGCCGGAAGGAAAGGGCGGGGGCGGGCCGTTTCCGGCCCGACTCCCGGATCAGTTTCGCACGAAATAGGCATCCGTGAAGCCCAGCGCCTTGACGCGGGCCAGCGCGGCCTCGCGCGCGGCGGCCGTGTCGGCGGGGCCGACGATGACGCGCCAGTAGGTCGCGCCCTGGATCTCGGAGACGACGACGCGCGCGGCCAGCCCCTCCACCTCCATCGCGGTGGCGGTGTTGCGGGCATTGGCCTCGACCGAGAAGATGCCGATCTGGATGAAGGGGCGATCCAGCGCGCCCTGCGCTGCGGGCGCGGGGGGCGACGCTTCTTCGACCGGGGCAGAGGCGGCCTCGGCGGGCTGCGTCGGCGGCAGCGGCACGGCTTCGATCGGGGTCGGGTCGTCGAAATCGGTGGTGGCGCCGGGGGCTTCGGGGGTCTCGCTCTCGTCGCGACGCAGCGCGGTGACGTTGAGCGTCGCCGGTGCCCCCGCAAGCATGCCCAGCGCGCCCGCCGCCTCGGAGCTGACCTGCAGCGCGGGGCCAGGCGCTTCGCGCTCGCGCCGGAACAGCGCGCCGATCACGAAGCGGCCGTTGGCCTCGTTGCGGATGACGACCTGGCCGATCTGTTCGACATCGACCTCCGGATAGGCCACCCAGACGCCGCCGAGCGAGGGGCGCCCGTCCCACAGGCCCGGTTCGGTGACCTGGAACACGCCCGGCGCCTCCACGTCGCGCGAGACGATCTCGGTGCGGCGGCCATCGGGCCCGGCGGCGGGGCCGGCATCGCCGCAGGCGCCAAGCGCGAGCAGCGCGCCCAGCAGCATGACGACCGGCCGCGCAGGAATGGTGGCTGGCATATGTGGTCCCTCGATTGCCCCGCTCGGACCGTTGCCCGGCCCGCTCTTGTTTCGGCATGGCTTCGCACCTGTCGGCGCGATCCACGACGCGCGGCGAACATATCGGGGGCGGCGGTGCATGGAAAGCCGGTAGCGCGACACCACCTCCGAAAATCGCGTGATCCCGCCTCTTCCCGAATCGCGGCGCAGTGCTTAGGCGGAGCCGGCCGGAGGAGTGGCAGAGTGGTCGATTGCAGCGGTCTTGAAAACCGCCGTGCGTGAGAGCGTACCGTGGGTTCGAATCCCACCTCCTCCGCCAGACGCATGAGGAAATGCCTAACTTTCCAAATGCTTGGGAAATGGATGGTGGTGTTCGTCCCCCATTTCGCCTGCCATTCTCGTATCGAATGGTTGAAGTGGCGCTCTATAGTTCAAGGGACTCGCGCATTCAGTTCTAACGGCAGGGCGGAACAATCAATCCCCACCCCTTTTTGTGAACCGGCGGGGAGTGAACGCATGGGGGCTTCGGTCCCGTGACGTGCGCCAGCGGCGTTTCGGCATCCCCCGGTTCCCATATTGTGAATGGACGCGCTGACAAGCTGGCATCGGTCCCTAGAGTCCGACGGTGAAGTTTATATCCGCCCCCACCAAAGGGGGCATCCGCGAGCGGTTGCTAGCAAGATTAGCCGCTAGACTCCAGCACATCGTAAGTCGGAAGGGGATCAGCGGCAGGACCGGCGGTCCGTACTCTCATTCGAATACTACAGTACGGCGGCCTCGGATTGACGCTGGCCAACGAGTGCCGAGTGGCCCCGTCATGGCTTGCGTCAGCCAAGCCGCGACCTGACTTGCCTACCTTCCACGTCTGTCAGCCCCCGCAGCGCGCCCGGTAGTACGTACTATAGAATGAGTGCACTACCCTGATGGGCGGCGACGTCGTCCGCGAGCGGCGTGACACCCATCACCGCCCTCCAGTATGGACCGTCGCAGACCCACCCTGACTCACCGATACCGTAAGGAGGGTAGGGGCCGTCATGCCATCAATGCCGTGTAGAGCTCATGCGTGTGCCTGAGGTGGGAAGTCAGGGATTCCCCCACTCCCAATGAGAAGAGGGAGGGGGCTTCAATCAATGTCAACAAGGGGCCAATCAAGCCGCGGATGTTTTTCTTTTTCGAGAGGCAGCGGCCATCGCGCCGAAAGCGCCAAGCAATAGAATGCCAGAGGCTGGAAGTGGCACTGGACTAACCCAATCAGGCTCCGGAATGCCCTCGATGTACCCGCCAACGCCATGTGTCCATAAAGTGTATGTCCAAGGGTCGTTGTAGTACTCAAAGCCGTTCAGCTCAAACCCACTAACGCCGACAGCTCCCCCAAGGTTCGACAGAGGGAAGTCAAATGTGAGCTCAATATCAGTGTAAAAGCGGGTCATCCCAGCAGGAAGCCATTTTCTAGACCCGAAGTAGATCCTATAGAAGTCCAAATCAGAGAATGGGGTATCTACAGAAAATGGTTGAATGCCTATGAAGTGATGATGTGCGCTATAGAAGTCGTATTCAAGTATACTTCCAATGTCTTGATCGAATACAAAAGAGCCGCCCCACCGCTCAATTTCACCCCCAGGGTCGGAAGTCACATTCTCAAAACTCCACCTAACAGGTATTGCCTGCGCAGAGGTGGCCGTAACGATAGCTACTGCGGCAATGGCAAGATTTCTAAGGCCATTCTTCTTCATAAAGATCATCCAAACAAAACAGGTCATGCGACTCAACCAAGCGGCGAGCACTTCTCACCCTACAGGAAGTGTGCGGCCATACACCTAGATTCGACCGCGCCATGGCTTTTTACCGGTAAGCCGCGCGGCAACGGTGGCTTGCTTCCCTTCCGGGTCTGTCAGGCCCTGCAGCGCGCCTGGACCTGCGTGCCATAGATCAAGCGCACCAGCCCGGAAGGCGACGACCTCATCTGCGGACAAAGTTACCCCTGTGACGACGACCAGTTGGCTTTCCATATACGCTCGTATCGCCATGTCTACAGACAGAGCCTTTGCAATCCGCTCGGCCAGACTGTCTGGTTATCCATTTGGAGCGCACGCAAGGACTGTGCGATTGAAAGTAGCGATTGAGTAAGTGGCCATGTCTACCGGCTCTGTTGCGCAAAGCGGGTGATGGCCGATGCGCCCGGCGGTAGAGCACGCCATTGTCCCGGTCATGCGCATCTTTATCTGCAAAATGGCCCTGGATCGTGCTCGAGGCACATTTCGGCAGGCCGATGCGAAAGACGATGCGCATGCGGGATCTCCGGAGCTTTGTTGGCTGCAGCGGTCATGTCAGCCCGGTCTTGCAAGGCCAACGCGCGGCACCCGGCGACGCCTGCGAGAGGTACGCGCAATGGCCGGTGGACAAGCCGCGCAGCGGCGGGCCAGTCTGCACCGGGCGGGGCGGTGAGAAGGAAGCGCAGCCATGGCGGGCAGGAGCGGCGGCACGGCGGCGCGCGGCGGAGCAGGGGCGCTCGATCTGCTTCGGATCGAGGTGCTGGCCGCGCGGATCGAGGCCTTCGGCCGGGCCGACCCGGATGCGGGCAATCTGTGGCGCTCGGAGATGGCGGTGGCCGAGGCGGTCGCCTCCGTCGCGCTCGAGGGGCGCCGGGTGTCGGAGGCCGATCTGCTGCCCCGTGTGGCGGGGGGCGATGCGGGGCGCGGCGATACCGTTTCGGGCGAGCTGGCGCTGGGGCTGATCCGGGCGCTCAAGGCGCCGGGTGATCCGGTGGCGCGGCCGGGCGAGGCGATGGAGCGGCTCACGCGGCGGATCGGCGGCCTGCCCGGTCCTGCGCGCGACAGCGGGGCAGGGCATGAAGAGGGGAGGCCCGAGGCGCTCGCCCCCGCCCTGGCGGCGCTGCGCCCGGACGATCCGCCGGTGCTC
>NZ_JAMYXC010000228.1 GCF_024159025.1 Limimaricola litoreus | reverse complement strand
GCTGCGCCCCGCCTCGCCGCTCGCGCCCCGCGGCGTCGCCACCTTCCAGACCGGCGTGCCGCGGATCGACGACAAGATCGCCGTGGCGGGCTTTCCCTATGGCGGCGCGCTCTCGGTCGCGGCGACCACCTTCGGCCGTCTGGCCGACATCCGCGGCCCGGGCGGCGAGGAGGATCTCAAGCGGCTCGCGCTGAGCGCGCAACCGGGCGATGCGGGCGGGCCGGTGCTCGACATGGGCGGCGCGGTGCTGGGGCTGCTGCTGCCCGGCGACCGTCAGGAGGGGCGGATGCTCCCCCCCGGCGTCGCGCTCGCGCTCGAAAGCGAGGCGGTGGTCGCGGCGCTCGAAGCCCAGGGCATCGCGCCGCAGCGCACCGAGGCGCGCAGCGAAGGCACGGTGCAGGCCGTGGCCCGGCGCGCGGGCGAGATGACGGCGCTGGTGAGCTGCTGGGAGTGAGGCTCAGGCCAGATCCGGCGTAAGCCGGATCAGCGTCGGCGCATCGGCGGCAAAGGCGCGCTCCAGCGCCGGGGCGATGGCATCGAGGCTTTCGGGCGTCTCGGCCCCCGCCCCCCAGGCGCGGGCCAGCGCGCAGAAATCGGGGTTGCGCTGGTGCACCGCGTGGGGCGCGATCTGCGCCGCGCGCATGCTGGCCTCGATCTCGCCCAGGCGCTCGTTGTCCCAGACGATCAGCGGCAGGTTCAGGCCAAGCTCGACCGCCGTGCCGAGCTCCTGGATCGTATATTGCACGCCGTAATCCCCCGCCAGCGCCACCACCGGCACATCGGGCCGCCCCACCGCCGCCCCGATCGCGGCGGGCAGCGCATAGCCCAGCGTGCCGAAGCCCGAAGGGTGATGCCACAGCCCCGGCGCGGGCGCGGGCCAGGCCTCGACCGCGGCATAGGCGATCTGCGTCATGTCCGAGAACACCATGGCCTCGGGCGGCAGCGCCTCGCGCAGGGCATCGATCACCGCCAGAAGGCCCGGCCGCTCGGCGTCGATCTCGGAGAACCAGCGGCGGCGCGCCGCCTCGATGCGCTCGGGCCGCCAGCCGGAGGCCGGTGCCCCCGGTCCCAGCGCCTCGACCAGCATCGCCATGCCCGCCGCCGCATCGCCCG
>NZ_JAMYXC010000043.1 GCF_024159025.1 Limimaricola litoreus | reverse complement strand
ACCGGGCCGGGCATCCGGTCATGTCCTCCGCCGTGGTCGGGCTGCGCGCGACCTTGGGCGAGTGGGACGTGGCCGACATGCAGCCCGAGACGCCGGGGCTGCAGGTCTTCGTGGCCGAGGGGCGGGCCGAGCTGAGCTTGCGCGCGCCGCAGGTGCCGGGGCGGGCGCGGCTCTTCGCCAGCGCCGATATCGGCGAGGCGGAGGCCGAGATCCGCTTTACCCCCGATCTCGCCGCGCGCGAGCTGGTCGGGGTGATCGAGGCGACCGCGTCGCTTGGCGGGGCGTGGGTCAGCCCGTTCGAGCACGCCCATGAGGGGCTGTCGGGCGAGGTCTACCTGCGCGGCGCGGTGGGCGACACGCTGGTGACGCTGCACTACGACAGCCGCGACGAGGGCGACGGGCTCTTGGGCGGCACTGCGGACAACGCCGGGTTCCCGGTCTTCGGGGACAGCTCCGAGCAGGGGTTCGACGCCGCCTCGTCGCGCGGATTCTACCTGCGGCTCGACCGGGCCGGATCGAGCCTCGTGCATGGCGACATCGCGACAGCGCCCGCGCTCGACGGTTTTCGGCTCGGCGGCGGCGGGCGTATCGTCACCGGCACCAAGTACGTGACGCAGACCGAGCGTGAGACGCTCACCCTCTTTGCCGCGCGCACCGGCCAGAGCGAGCGCCGGATCGAGATCGCGGGGCAGGGCATCACCGGGCCCTATCCGGTCGATCTGTCGGGGATGATCGCGGGCAGCGACCGCGCCTGGCGCATTGTCCGCGACCGCGACACCGGCGAGATCCTGTCGGAGACCCCGCTGGAGCGGCTGACCGATTACGTGCTCGATTACTTCGAGGACAGCATCATCTTCGACACGGCATTGCGACAGGCGCAGGACGATGGCGATCCGGTCTCCGTACGGCTCGTCTTCGAAACCGAAGGGATGGCCGAGCGGCATTGGCTCTATGGCGGCGATCTGGTCTGGGCGGTGAACGAGAACGTCGAATTCGGCGCCCGGCTGCAGCATGCCGACGCGCCGCGCGGAACGGTCGAGCGCGCCCGGCTGCGCGCCGCCTATCTGCGCCGAAGCCTCGACGCGGGCACGACCGCCGAGGCGGAGCTGGCGCAGGCCGAGGAC
>NZ_JAMYXC010000027.1 GCF_024159025.1 Limimaricola litoreus | reverse complement strand
CGGGCTGGCCGAAGACCGGCAGGCGCAGCCCGCGCGCGAGGTCCATCACGTCGCCCATCACGGCGCTCGCGGTCGGGCCCGCGCCCGCGCCCGGCCCACGCAGCACGATCTGGCCGATCGCGTCGCCTTCGAGCACGACCATGTTGGTGCCGCCCTCGAGCTGGCCCAGCGGCGAGCTGTCGGGCACGAGGCAGGGCGACATGCGCTGCTCCAGCCCGCGCCCGGTCATCTGCGCCACGCCCAGAAGCTTGATGCGAAAGCCCATGTCGGCGGCGTGGGTGATGTCCTCGATGGTGATCGCACCGATGCCTTCAAGCTCGACGCCCGAAAAATCGACCTTCGTGCCAAAGGCGATGGAGGCCAGCAGCGCCAGCTTGTGGCCGGCGTCGATCCCGCCCACGTCGAGCTGCGGGTCGGCTTCGAGATAGCCCAGATCGGCGGCCTCCTGGAACACCGCGTCATAGGGCAGGCCCGCGCTCTGCATCCGGGTCAGGATGTAGTTGCAGGTGCCGTTCATCACGCCCATCACGCGGGTCATCTCGTTGCCCGCCAGCGATTCGGTCAGCGCCTTGATGACGGGAATGCCGCCCGCCACCGCCGCCTCGAAGCGGATCACCCGGCCCTGCGCCTCGGCCCGTTCGGCCAGCGCCTGGCCGTGGTGGGCCAAGAGCGCCTTGTTGGCGGTCACCACGTCCTTGCCCGCGTCGAGCGCGATCTCCACGACATCCTTGGCGATGCCCTCGTGCCCGCCCATCAGCTCCAGCACCACGTCCACGTCGTCGCGCGCGGCAAGCGCGGCGGCGTCGTCCTCCCAGGCATAGGCGGAGAGATCCACGCCGCGGTCGCGGGCGCGGTCGCGCGCCGAGACGGCGGTGATCTCGACACCGCGTCCGGCGCGGGCGGCGAGCAGTTCGGGATGCGACTGGACGATGCGGACGACCCCCGCGCCGACGGTTCCGAGACCGGCGATTCCGAGGCGAAGGGGAGAAGTCATGCGAAAGGCTCCGGTCTGTCTGTCGGGCAATGTGGAATGCGCGCGACTGTTAGCCCGTGCGGGGCCTCACTGCAACGCGGCAGGCAGCGCCACGCCCGCATCGAGGCGCGCGCGGCTCTCGGGCGCGATCACCGGCGCGCCCCGCAGGG
>NZ_JAMYXC010000143.1 GCF_024159025.1 Limimaricola litoreus | reverse complement strand
GCCTCGCCCTCCAGCGTGCCGCAGGCGGCGACCACCGCCTCCATCTCGTCGCGCTCGCCGTTGCAGTGCAGCACGAGGTCGCAGCCCGCCGCGATGCTGCGGGCGGCGCGCTCGTCGATCGCGCCCGACAGCGCTTCCATCGACAGATCATCGGTCATGATCAGCCCGTCGAAGCCGATCTCCTCGCGGATCATCCGCATCGCCGCCGCGGAGGTGGTGGCGGGGCGCTCGGGGTCGACCGCGTCGAGCACGATATGCGCCGTCATCCCCATCCGCATCTCCGACAGCGCCGCGAAGGGCGCGAAATCGCGGGCGCGCAGATCCGTAAGCGGCACCGAGACGCGCGGCAGCGCCTTGTGGCTGTCGACGCTGGCGCGGCCATAGCCGGGAATGTGCTTGAGCACGGGCAGCACGCCCCCCGCCAAAAGCCCGTCGGCGGCGGCGCGCGCCGCCCCGACCACGCCCTCGACCGTGTCGCCATAAAGCCGGTTGCGCAGGATATGATGCGTCTGCGGCTCGACCAGATCGGCCAGCGGCGCGCAGTTCACGTCGATGCCGACCTCGAACAATTCGGCCGCGATCAGCCGGTGCCGCAGCCATTGCGCGCGCAGGGGATCATGCGCCCGGCGCATCTGGTCGAGCGCGGGAAGATAATCCTGCCAATGCGGCGGGCGCAGCCGCTGCACGCGTCCGCCTTCCTGATCGACGAGGATCGGCGCATCGCGGCCCACGGCCGCGCGCAGATCGCCCGTGAGGCGGCGCAGCTGGTCGGGGGTCTCGACGTTGCGCGCAAACAGGATGAAGCCCCAGGGCTCGGCATCGCGAAAGAACGCAGCCTCGTCGCGCCCCAGATGCGCGCCTTCGGGGCCGAGGATCGCCGCGCAGCTCATCGCACCACCACCGGAATGCAGGCGGCGTCCTCGGCCACCAGGGCCGAGCAGAAGCGCCGCGCCTCGGCCAGATCGGCAAAGCCAGTGGCGCGCAGCCGGAAGAAGGTCCGCCCGCCGCTCACCGCCTCCTGCACGAGCCGGTCGTGCCCGGCCAAAAGTTCGCCGAACCGGCCCTTGAGGCGCAGCCATTCCTGCCCGGCCACCTCGGGGCTTTCGAAGGCGCCGAGCTGCACGAGGCTGGTGCCGGGCGCGATCGGCGTGGTGCTGACGGTGACGGGGGCGGCCTCGGGCTTGGGCGCGGGTGCTGCGGCGGCGGCCAT
>NZ_JAMYXC010000262.1 GCF_024159025.1 Limimaricola litoreus | reverse complement strand
CTCGGCCTGGGCCGAGCGCCCCACCAGCATCCGCGCTGCCGCGTCGCCCGTCACGCTGGCCGCATGGGCCCGGCGCTGGGCCAGCACCTCGGCACGCAGGTCCAGCGCCTGCCGCACCGTGGCGACCAGCGCCTTGGGATCGCAGGGTTTTTCGAGAAAGCCATGCGCGCCCTGCTCCATTGCCCGCACCGCCATGGGAATGTCGCCCTCGCCGGTCAGGAGGATCACCGGAAGCTCCGCGTCGATCTCTCGCGCGCGTTCGAGAAGATGGAACCCGTCGCGCCCCGGCATGCGGATGTCGGTGACGATCACCCCGTCGAAGCGGGGCGAGATGTGATCCTTGGCCGCGAGATAGGAGCCCGCGAGGATCGGCGCGAGATCGGCCAGCTCCAGCGTCTGGCCCAGCGCCTCGCGCACCTCGCGGTCATCGTCCACCAGTAGCACCTTGGCCGTCATGCTGCCTCGCTCGCCTGCGCGGGATCGAGCTCGACCGTGAACTCCGCCCCGCCCTCCTCGTGGTTGCGGCCCCGGATCGCGCCGCCGAAGCTCTGCACGAGGCCATAGGAGATCGAGAGGCCGAGGCCCATCCCCTCGGCGGCGCCGACCTCCTTGGTGGTGTAGAACGGATCGAAGATCCGGTCGGGCGCGTCGATGCCCGGCCCGGTGTCGCGCACGGTCAGGCGGACGCGCCCGGCGTCGCGCGCGATGGCGATCGACAGCCGTTTTCGCGCCCGCCCCTCCATCGCGTCGATGGCATTGCCCACGAGGTTCAGCACCACCTGCTGCAGCCGCACCTCGCCGCCGCGCACCACCACCGGGGCCTCGGGCGGGGTCCAGTCGATGGTCACCTCCGCCTGCCGCGCCCGCGCCGCCGCCATCTCCAGCGCCGCCTCGATCACTCCGACGAGGTCGACATCGCGCACCGGCTCGCTCTCCTGCCGGGCAAAGGCGCGCAGGTTGCGAATGATCCGCCCCATGCGGCGCGCCAGCTCGGAGATCCGTTCGAGGTTGCGCCCCGCCGCCTGCGGGTTGTCGCGGGCGAGAAAGGTCTCGGCGTTCTCGGCGAAGCTGCGGATCGCCATCAGGGGCTGGTTCAGCTCGTGGCTGATGCCGGCCGACATCTGGCCCAGCGCCGAGAGCTTGCCCGCCTGCACCAGCTCGGCCTGCGCGCGCCTGAGCCGGGCCTCGGCCGCGGCGCGCTCGCCCACCTCGCGC
>NZ_JAMYXC010000105.1 GCF_024159025.1 Limimaricola litoreus | reverse complement strand
GTGCTCTGAGACCCAACCTTGGACCGCCGGGATCTGAAGTTTTCGGCCTTCATTCCGGTGACAGGCTGGTGGCGCCACCGGGATTATGGATATCGATCGGGACGTTATATCCGATCGCGCTGTGGGGCCGAACCTCGTTGTAGTCTCTGCGCCAATTCTCCAACTTTTCGCGGGCATCGGCAAGCGTCAGGAACCAATGCGCGTTCAGACACTCCGCCCGAAGCCTGCTGTTGAAGGCCTCGATGAAGCCGTTGTCCGTGGGCTTACCGGGCCGTGAGAAGTCCAGCGTGACATGGTTGGCATAGGCCCACAGATCGAGGTCGCGCGAGACGAATTCGCTGCCGTTGTCGACGCGTATGGTCTTCGGATAGCCCGTCTGGCGACAGACCCGCTCCAGCGTCTGCACCACGTCTTCGCCGCGATAGGTGAACCTCGGATCGATGACCGGGCAGTAGCGCGAATGGGTGTCGACGATGGTCAGAATACGCAGCTTGCGGCCGGTGGCGAGCTGGTCATGGACGAAATCCATCGCCCAGACCTCGTTCGGCCCGAACGCCTCCTGTCGGTCCTCGCGCAGCTTGGCCTTCACCCGGCGCTTGGGATGCTTGTTGCGCAGCTGAAGGCCCAGCTCGTTGTAAATTCTACGGGTCTTCTTCATGTTGATCACCCAGCCTTCCCGACGCAGCAGCACATGGACACGCCGGTAGCCGTAGCGCACCCGCGTTTCGCAGATCTCCTTGATCCGCCTTTCGACGGCAGCCTGGTCCGTCCGCCGGGACTTGTAGTGGTAGGTGGAGGTATCGAAGCAGATGGCCCCACAAGCCTTCCTGATCGATACGCCCCAATCGACGCACATCCCGGTGACGAGCTCGCGCAAACGGCCAGGCTTCAAAGCTTTCGGCGAATGACGTCCTGCAACATTTCCCGGTCCAAGGTCAGATCAGCGACGATCTTCTTCAGTCGCCCGTTCTCGTCCTCGAGAGCCTTCAGCCGCCGCATCTCGTCGGGCAGCAACCCGCCATAGCGCTTCTTCCAATTGAAGTAGGTCGCCTGGCTGATCCCCGCCTTGCGGCAGATCTCGGCCACAGGCGTGCCCTCTTCTCCCTGCTTCAGAATGAACGCCTTCTGCGCCTCAGTGAACTTCGATGCCTTCATCGTTCTCAGCTCCTCTCCCAGCCAGGAAAGCTTAGCCAAAAACTCCAGCTTCAGACGGTCGAGTTTTCAGGGGGCAGAGCA
>NZ_JAMYXC010000152.1 GCF_024159025.1 Limimaricola litoreus | reverse complement strand
CAGCGCGGTCACGCGGGCGAGCGTGGCGTCCGAAAGCGCCTCGCTGGTCTCGATCCGCACCCCGTCGCGGGTCAGGCGGCAGCGCAGATCCGCGGGCGCTCCGGGGGCCGCGGCCGCGCGCATGAGCGTCTCGACCCGGTCGATGAAGGCGAGATCCTCGGCCCGGATCGGGATGCCGGTTTCCACCCGGCTCGCGAGGCAGGGCTGCGCCGGCAGACTGGCGATCCCGTCCAGCCCCAGCCTTGCCGCGAGACCGCGCAGATCGGCCTTCGACATGCCGGCCTCGACATAAGGATGCACCACGCCGTTTTCCCCGGCGGCGGCGAGGCCGGGGCGGTATTCGCCCAGATCGTCGGTGTTCGTCCCCGCCGCGATGACGCCCGCCGTCACGCTTCGGATGCGGGCGTAGAGGTTGCGCTTGCAGAAATAGCAGCGGTTGAGCGGGTTGCGCAGGTAGTCGGGATCGGCGAATTCGCCCGCCTCGATCACCTGCAGCGTCCAGCCCTCCTGCGCGGCGAGCCGCCTGACGCGCCGCGTCGCCTCATCGGGCACGGCCGGAGAGACGGCATGGGCGACAGTGACGGGTGCGATCCGCCCGGCAAAGGTGGCGAGCGTCAGACTGTCGACGCCGCCGCTCACCGCGATGACGAGCGGCGCGTGGCGCGACAGGACGCGCGCGAGGTCGGCTTCGGTGCCAGCCATGGTCTCAGCCATCCGCCGTCCCCCCGCCTGCCGCGCGCCGGGCCGCGAGGGTGGCGATCCCGGCCAGATCGTCGCTTTCGATCTTGGTGGTGGCGCCGCCGGGGCGATCGACCGTCTTGCTGCGCAGCCCCTGCACCCGGCCCGCGCGCCGCCTGAGGATCTGTCGGCGCAGCGGCTCCAGCCTCAGCCCGATGGTGCTCGTCTCCTCAAGGCAGAGCCGGGCCACATCCTCCACGAGATGCGGCTGGCTCAGCACGGTGACGTTGTAGCGGATGCGCGATTTCTTCCCGTGGCCGAGGGTGTAGCCCGCGTCGAGCACGCCTTCGCCCGCGCGGATCCGGTCGAGCGCGACGGAGATCTCCTCGGGCGTCATGTCGTCGATCTCGAAGGCGATGCTGCCGACGAGATCGCGATCATCGGCGGTCTCGAAGCACAGCAGCCTGCAGATGTTGGGAATGCCCTCCAGCTCGCGCTGCCCGGCACCGGTGCCGCTGCCGCGCAGGACCAGCCCTGCGGGGGCGGCGCCCTGGCGCGGGGCGAGGTGGCGCAGGA
>NZ_JAMYXC010000169.1 GCF_024159025.1 Limimaricola litoreus | reverse complement strand
GGCGTGAACTCGCTCGGGGTGGGCGGCACCAACGCCCATGCCGTGCTCGAGGAGGCGCCGGCACGAGCAAAACCCGCCCCCTCGGACTGGCCCTTCGAGCTCATCCGGATCTCGGCGCGTTCGCGCGAAGGGCTCGACGCCACCGCCGCCGATCTCGCGGCGCATCTGCGCGCGCATCCCGAACTTGCGCTGGCGGATGTCGCGGCGACGCTGGCGCAGGGGCGCCGCGCGCTGCCGCATCGCCGGGTGCTTCTGGCCGAAACGACCGCCGAGGCCGCCGATCTGCTCGACGGCCGCGATCCGCGCCGCGCGGCGACGTCGCGGGCGCAGACCGATCCGGAGGTGGTGTTCCTCTTTCCCGGCGGCGGCGCGCAGCAGCCCGGCATGGGCCGCGACCTCTACGAGACCGAGCCGGTGTTCCGCGACTGGATCGACCAGGGTTTCGCGGCGATGGGCGAGGAGGGTGCGGCGCTGCGCGCGCTCTGGGCCCCCGCGCCGGAGCGCGAGGCCGAGGCTGCCGCCGAGCTGCGCCGCCCCTCGCGGCAATTGCCACTGCTGTTGATCGTCGAACATGCGCTGGCGCGGCTCTGGATCGACTGGGGCGTGCGCCCGGCGCGGCTGATCGGCCATTCCATGGGCGAGAACACCGCCGCTGTCGTGGCAGGCATCATGTCCTTCGAGGAGGCGCTGGGCCTGGTGCGGCTGCGCGGCGCGCTGTTCGAGGAAACCGAAGCCGGGGCGATGCTCTCGGTGGCGCTGCCGGCCGAGGCGCTGCGCGCCGAGCTGGGAGATGAGCTGGATCTCGCCGCGATCAACGCGCCCGGGCTTTGCGTCGCCTCCGGCCCGGTGGCCGGGATCGAGGCGCTGGCCGCGCGATTGGCCGCGCGCCGCGTCGAGGCCCGGCGCATCCCGATCGAGGTCGCCGCCCACAGCCGCCTGCTCGATCCCGTCCTGCCGCGCTTTCTGGAGCATCTGCGCGGCATGCGCCTCTCGCCGCCCGAGATCCCGGTGATCTCCAACCGCACGGGCCGCGCGCTCACCGCCGCCGAGGCCACCGATCCGGCCTATTGGGCCGAGCACCTGCGCCACACGGTCGATTTCGACGCGGCGCTGCACGGGCTTGGCGCGGGGGCGCGCGTCTTCGTCGAGATCGGGCCGGGCACCGGCCTGAGCTCCCTTGCCAGCCAGCAGCCCGGCATCGGGCCGGGGCGGACGCTGGCGGGCCTGCGCCTGGCCTCCGCGCCCGGGGGCGACGACCGGCACATGATCATGGCGCTGGGGCGGCTT
>NZ_JAMYXC010000058.1 GCF_024159025.1 Limimaricola litoreus | reverse complement strand
CATCGTGAATGAGAACCCGCGCGGGCGCGCGTTCTTCCAGCGCCTCGAGCCCCGCGCGCACCGAATGCGCCCGCTCGGCCCCGCCCGCCACGACGAGATCGGCCATGACCTCGATTTCGGGGTGATGGCCGATCTCCTCGGCGCGCAGCACGAGGCAGACGGGGCCAAGCCCGGCGAAGGCGGCGATGCTGCGCGCCAGTACGGTGCGGCCGCCCAGATCGCGCCATTGCTTGGCGATCCCGCCGCCCGCGCGCAGGCCGCGCCCGGCGGCGACGATCACGGTAGCGACCTCCGGCCCGGTGCGGGCGGAAGGGTCGGGCTCGGGCTCGGGCAGGGGCAAGGACGGGTCGGACGGGCGGGATGTCACGCTCTCTCCTTCACGCGGCGGTCGGGCTTGTGTAGGGGCTGGCATGGGGCGGTGCAATTCCATCCTTTCCGGCACAAATGCGCACAATATTTAGGCAAATGCGATATGCTGCGGCAATTGCACAGGCATTGCGATTGAGACGCCCCGGCCCACCCCGTAGTTCGGTCCCACACGCACAGGTTTCAGGCAGATGACACCCGCCCCGCTTTCCCCCATCGATCTCGGCTCCGGCGTGACCTTCGACGCCCCCGTGGCGCTCGCACCGCTGGCGGGGATCACCGATCTGCCGTTTCGCCGCCTCGTCGCTTCCTTCGGCGCGGGCTGGGTGGTCTCCGAGATGGTCGCGAGCCAGGAGATAGTGCAGGCCAAACCGGGCGTGCGCGAGCGCGCCGAGCTGGGATACGAGCGCTCGGACACGGGCGTGCAGCTTGCCGGGCGCGATCCCTACTGGATCGCCGAGGCCGCGCGCATGGTCGAGGCCAACGGCGCGCGCTTCATCGACATCAACATGGGCTGCCCGGCCAAGAAGGTGACGGGCGGGCTGTCGGGCTCGGCGCTGATGAAGACGCCCGACCACGCGCTGCGGCTGATCGAGGCGGTGGTCGGCGCGGTCTCGGTGCCGGTGACGCTCAAGACCCGGCTGGGCTGGGACGACGATCTGCTCAACGCGCCGCAGATCGCCCGCCGGGCCGAGGCGGCGGGCGTGCGCATGGTGGTGATCCACGGGCGCACGCGCTGCCAGTTCTACAAGGGCGCCGCCGATTGGGCCGCGATCCGCGCGGTGCGCGAGGCGGTCTCCATTCCCGTCATCGCCAATGGCGACATTATCGATGCCGAGACCGCCCGCACCGCGCTGGCACGCTCCGGCGGGGCGGGGGTCATGGTCGGGCGCGGCGCGCAGGGGCGTCCCTGGCAGCTGGCGCGGATCA
>NZ_JAMYXC010000062.1 GCF_024159025.1 Limimaricola litoreus | reverse complement strand
GGCCGGTCGGGCCAGCGCATCGGGCACGGGCGCGCGGGCATCCGCGTGCCAGCGCAGCCGCTCGATCCCCCATCCGCGCTGCAGGACCGCCATCGGCCACCATCCCCTCGCCCCGTTCGGCGCCATGCTAGGCCCCGGCAGGGGCGCTTGTCACCCGTCGCGCGCGGGCCGCCTCAGGCAGGCGATGAAGAAGCCGTCCATGCCGCCCCGATCGGCCCAGAAATCGGGGCGCAGCCGCAGCCCCTCCGCGCCGATCCAGCCAGGCTCGATGCCCGGGCGCTCCAGCGCCGCGAGGTCGTTCTCAAGCCCCGCGTGGCGCTCCAGCGCCTCCTCGACCTGCACCTCGCCCTCGTCGGGCAACAGCGAGCAGGTGCAGAAGACCAGCCGCCCGCCGGGCGCGAGCAGCTTCAGCGCGTGATCGATCATCTCGGCCTGAAGCGCGATCAGCGCGCCGAACTCCGCCCCGTCCTTGGCATGCGGCAGGTCCGGGTGGCGGCGGATCGTGCCGGTGGCCGAGCAGGGCGCATCGAGCAGGATCGCGTCGAAGCCCGCCTCGTCGAATTCCAGCGCGTCGCCCTGCACGATCCGCGCCGTGAACCCGGTGCGGGCAAGGTTCTCGCGCAGCCGTCCCAGCCGCGTCTCCGAAAGATCGAGCGCCGTCACCTCGGCCCCCGTGGCCGCAAGCTGCATGGTCTTGCCACCCGGAGCGGCGCACATGTCGAGCACGCGCTCGCCGGGCCTGGCACCCAACACGCGGGCCGCCACGGCGGCGGCGGCGTCCTGCACCCACCAGTCGCCCGCATCGAAACCCGGCAGGGCCGAGACCTGCCCCGCCTCGCGCAGCCGCACTGAGCCCGTGGGCAGCACCTCGCCGCCCATGGCCTCGGCCAGCGCCGCCGGATCACCCTTGGCCGTCAGGTCGAGCGGCGGGGTCTCGGCCTGCACCGCCTCCATCGCCTCGACCGCCTTGCGACCCCAGGCCGCGACCATCGGCCCGCGCAGCCAGTTGGGCAGCTTGGGCACCGGCAACCTGGCGAAGGCCTCGGGCGGCTGATCGCCGAGCTTGCGCAGCACCGCGTTGACGAGGCCCTTGTAGCTCTGGGTCCGTTTGCCCTTGGACATGATCTGCACCATGGCGTTGACCACGCCGTGCGGCGCCGCCCCTTCCATGATCTCGACCGCGCCGAGCCGCAGGGCACCCCGCACCGCGAGGGGCGGCTGTTTCACGAGAAACGGCTTCAGCGCCCGGTCGGCGCGCGGCAGCTGACGCAGCGTCGCGGTGGCGAGGCGCTGGGCG
>NZ_JAMYXC010000194.1 GCF_024159025.1 Limimaricola litoreus | reverse complement strand
TTGGATTGCAGCTCCGCGAGCTGCTTCTTGATGTCATCGAGATTGTCATCTCCGGTCCCGGTCTCCGACCCGGTCTTCGGCTCAGACGCCGACATCCGGCCCCGCCACGAGCGAGACGCCGTCGATGCGCCAGCCCTGCGGCGTCTCGATCATCTTGTATTCAAGAAGATGCGGCACGCCGCGCGCATCGCGCAGCAGCACCCGCTGCCACCAGACATCGCCCTGTTCGCGCAGGGCCAGATAGCGCGCGCCGGTGTTGTCCCAGACCATCGGATAGCCCTGTTCGACCATGGCGCCGAAGTTTTCCGCGCTGCCGAAGATCCGCCGGATGGTCCGGCTGGCATGATCGAAGGCCCCGTCGAGATCGCGCGCGGTGAAATCCGCGAGCTGGTCGTCGATCACCGCCGCGATGGCGGGGCCTTCCCTCTCCTGCGCCGCCGCCGCGCCGGCCAGCGCGGTCGACAGCATGAAGGCCGTGATTGCATTGCGCATGGATGCTCCTCCCCGGTTTGTCCGAAGAAGCTACGGCCATGCAGCCCGATCGGTTTCACCCGTATCGCAGCCGGTGCGATGGCCGCGCCGGAACCGCCGGGAAAGACGGATCTTTCCCGGCATCACGTCATCGCGAGCCGTGTGAGGGAGGGCGGCGCGGCGTCAGCCTGCCAGCTCGCCCGCCAGCGCCCGGTCGATCAGCGCAATCGTGTTCTCGACGCCGTAGAGTGCCACGAAGCCGCCGAAGCGCGGGCCTTCGGAGGCGCCCAAGAGCACCTCGTAAAGCGCCTTGAACCAGGCGCGCATCGGCTCGAACTGCCGCTCGCGGCCCACGGCGAAGACCTCCGACTGCAGCCCGTCGGCATCCGCGCCGCCGTCCCATGCCGCCAGCCGCGCGCGCAGGTCCTCGAGCGCCGCGCACTCTTCCTCCGTCGGCGCGCGGTAGGTCTTGGTGGGCTTCACCCGGTCCTCGTAGTAGCGGATGGCAAAGCCCGCCGCGTCGTCGAGGCCGGGATGCGTCTCGGGGCCGGCCTCGGGCGCGTAGCGGCGGATGAAGCCCCACAGCGTCTCCTTGTCCTCGGCGCCCGAGACGGAGACGAGGTTCAAAAGCATCTGGAACGGCACCACCATGTCCGAGGCGGGCACGTCGCCCTGGTGGATGTGGTAGACCGGGTTGGCGAGCTGCGCCTTGAGGTCCTGCCCCGGATAGGCGCGCAGCTGCTGGTGATACTCGTCCACCATCTTGGGGATGACGTCGAAATGCATCCGCTTGGCGGTCTTGGGCTTGAGATACATGAAGTAGCTCAGCGAATCCGTGGAGGCATAGCTCAGCCACTCGTCCATGGTCAGGCCGTTGCCCTTGGACTTGGAGATCTTCTGGCCCTGGTCGTCGAGGAACAGCTCATAGGTGAAATGATGCGGCGCGCGGCCGCCCAGCACCTTGCAGATGCCGTCGTAGATCGGCGTGTTGGTCGAGTGGTCCTTGCCATACATCTCGAAATCGACGCCGAGGGCTGCCCAGCGCGCGCCGAAATCGGGCTTCCACTGCAGCTTCACATTGCCCCCCGTCACCGGCAGCGTCCACTCGCGCCCCTCCTCGTCGTCGAAGGTGACGGTGTGCTCCTTGGCGTCCACATGCTTCATCGGGACATAGAGCACGCGGCCGGTCTCGGGGTGGATCGGCAGGAAGCACGAATAGGTCTCGCGCCGCTCGTCGCGCAGGGACTTGAGCATGATCGCCATGATGTCGTCGTAGCGCTCGGTGGCGAGCTTGAGCGTGTCGTCGAACTTGCCCGTCTGGTAGAACTCGGTCGCCGAGACGAACTCGTAGTCGAAACCGAAGGTGTCGAGGAAGCGGCGCAGCATGGCGTTGTTGTGCCCGCCGAAACTGTCATGCGTGCCGAAGGGATCGGGCACGGAAGTGAGCGGGCGCTGCAGGTTCTCGTGCATCATCTCCTGCTGGGGCACGTTCTCGGGCACCTTGCGCATGCCGTCGAGATCGTCCGAGAAGCAGACGAGGCGCGTGGGGATGTCCGAGATCACCTCGAAGGCGCGGCGGATCATCGTGGTGCGCAGCACCTCGCCGAAGGTGCCGATATGCGGCAATCCGCTCGGCCCGTAGCCGGTCTCGAACAGCACGTGGCCCTTGGCGGGGTCCTTGCCGCCCAGGCGTTTGAGCAGCGCGCGCGCCTCTTCGAAGGGCCAGGCCTTGCTCTGCATCGCCGCGTCGCGCATCTCGGACATCGTGTCACCTCTTGGGATTGATCCGGCTCTCCTATTGCCGGGGGCCCACGGCGTCAATAAATTGGCCTCGAATACAAGGAGCCAGAACCCATGAGCGACACCCCTTCCCTGACCGCGCAGGATGCGCTGGTGGCGCTGATGATCGCCGTCTCGGCCTCGGATGAGACGATCCGCACCTCGGAACTCGTCAAGATCACCAACATGGTCAATCACCTGCCGGTGTTCTCCGATTACGGCGACGAGCTTTCGGCCATCTCCAACACCGTGTTCGACCTGCTGGAGCAGGAGGACGGGCTCGATGCGCTGTTCGGCCTAATCCGCGAGACCCTGCCCGAGCGGCTGTTCGAGACGGCCTATGCGCTGGCCTGCGACGTCGCCGCCGCGGATGGCAACGTCACCGAGGGCGAGGGGCGGATGCTCGAGGAGATCCGCTACGAGCTCAAGATCGACCGGTTGCACGCCGCGGCGATCGAGCGCGGCGCGCGGGCGCGGCACATGACGCTGTAGGGAGGGACCTGATCGGGCCGAAGGGGCGTTCTTTTGGCAAAGCCATGAAAGGGCCGTGCCATGCGCATCTTCGGACTGATCGTCTTTCTGCTCGATCTCTATGCCATCTGGAACGTCATCACCTCCTCGGCCTCGACCGGCAAGAAGGTGATCTGGACGCTCGCCATCCTGATCCTGCCGGTGCTCGGCCTGATCGTATGGTTCTTCATGGGACCGCGCGGACGCGGCGCCAAGGTCTGAGCGGATGCGGTGGCAGGGCCTAAGCGGTGCCGCGCGGGCGTCTCAGCCCTGGCTGGCCTCTCGCGCGGAATAGGCGATGCCCCAGCGCTGCAGCAGCCTCTGCTGCAGCCACTTGGCCCGGCCGTTGTAGCTGCGCGCGCCCTCGGGGCGCTCTTCCTCGTCGTCCTGACTGTCGATCCGCCGGTCCACGTCGCCCGAAAAGATCGCAAAGGCGATGTCGCGGCCGCCGATGGTGCGCTCGTAACCCGCCAGCGCGCTGACGAAGTTGAGCGTGCCGGTCTTGGCCACCACGACGCCGGGGGAACGGGCCAGCCCCTCGCCGCGCGGGCCGTAGAGGCGGATGGATTTCAACAGCGGGCGCAGCTCCTCGCGCGCCTGCGGCGTGGCAAGGATCTTGGCCATCTGCATGGCGCTGATCCGGCTCGCCCCGCCGAGCCCGGAATGATCGACCAGATCGGGCGTCACGCCGAACCGCGCCTCGACCCAGTCGGACATGGCCCGGCCCGAGCCGGGCAGATCGACCACCCCCGCCCCGCGCGCGACCGAGGCCGCAAGGCCGATCTGCTCGGCGGTGAGATTGGTCGAATAAAGCAGCATGTCGCGGACGAGCTTGGTGAGATCGGCGCTGCGGTGGCGCACCAGCACCGTGCCGCTGGGCGCCGAGGCCGCCTCGGAGACCGCGCCGAGCGCGATCCCCTGCGCCTCGGCCAGTTCGGCGAAGACCTGCCCGGCGTAGAGCGCGGGCCGCCGCACCGGCAACCAGCGCGAGCCGCTGTCGCCCAGGTAGCGCCGCCCCACGGTCCAGACGTCGACGCCGTTCTCCTGCGCATAGGTATAGACCGGCGTGCCCCGGTCGACCGCCTCGATCGTCGCCACCGCCACCTCGGGCCGCGCATCGGTGCCACGCGCATCGAGCGACAGCGCGTAGCCGCCGCCTTCTCGGGCCCATGAGAAATAAATACGATTGTAGTTGAGGTTGAGCCCCGAGACGGCCGGGTTGTAGGCCAGATGCGGCAGCTGCACCGGGTCGATCTGGCTTTGTTGCGGCACGGCCCCGCCCCAGACCGAGAGCCCGCCCGTGGCGCCGCGCACGCCCATCGCCTTGAGCTCCAGCGCCATCTCGGCCAGCGCGTCGGTATCGAGCGTCGGATCGCCCGTCCCCGCCAGCACCAGATCGCCCTGCACCACGCCGTTCTCGATCGGGCCGGTGGCAACGAGCCGGGTCTCGAAGCGGTGATCGCCGCCCAGCGCCTCGAGCGCGTAGAGCGCGGTGATCGCCTTGGCGACGCTGGCGGGCGGCAGCCGGGTATAGGCGTCGTGCTGGTCGAGGATCTCGCCCGAGCGGGCGTCGAGCGCCACGAAGCCGGTGCGCCCGCCCAGCCGCGCCTCCTCGACGAAGCGGGCGGTGGAATCGCGCAGGCGCGGGCGCAGCCCGGAGGGCGCGGAATCGAGCGCCGCGGCGCCGCCGGGCCGGGCCTCGGGCCGCAGCGAGGTGAGCGGCTGCGCCAGCGCGGCCGAGGCGGTCAGGGAAAGGCCGCCCATGAGCAGCCCGCGTCGGGTCAAACTTGCTTTCATGGGGCATAGATAGAGCGCGCGCGGCCGCCGGGGCAACGGCGCGCCGCTCACGGAGTCACAAGTTTTCGCATGGAGGGCGACCAGTTGCCCGCCGCACGGATCGCGGTGGAGGAGGCCGCCGACATCGGCAGGTTCACGAAGCACCAGGCCGGGGCCTCGGCCCGGGCCAGCAGAGGGGCCGCGCGCATCGGCAGCCGCGCGCCGCGGTAGAGACGCGCCGCGCGCGACAGCCGCGCGCCCAGCCGGTCGCCGGGCCGGGCGAAGATGCCCATCGGCACGGTCTCGACGATGCGCTGCCAGTCCTGCCATTCGTGCAGCTGCACGAGGTTGTCAGCCCCCATCAGCCAGACGAAATCCACGCCCACGTAGCGCGCCCTGAGCCGGGCGAGGGTCTGCGCGGTGTATCGCGTTCCGAGCAGCGTCTCGATCTCGGTGACGCAGATCTTCGGATGCCGCGCCACGGCTTCGGCCTGCGCGAGGCGCCGCGCCATCGGCGCGGGGCGGTGTTCCTTGAGCGGGTTGCCGGGGCTGACCATCCACCAGACCCGGTCGAGCCGGAACCGGCGGATCGCCTCTCGGGTGATCGCCAGATGCCCCTCATGCGCCGGATCGAAGGAGCCGCCCAAGAGCCCCACCGCCTGCCCCGCCCGCGCGCTCGGCCAACCCATGCCGCTCATGCCGGGTACCGCACGAAGGCAAAGGCCGAGCCGTCGGGGGCCCAGCTTGGCACGTTGATGCTGCCCTGCCCGCCGCGAAAGGCCGCGATCTCGCGCCCCTCGCCGCCCTCTTGCGGCATCAGCCACAGGGAGACGTCGAGATCGGCAGGGTGGCCCTGCACGCCCGGCGGGTAGCGCAGATGCACCACATGGCGCCCGTCGGGCGAGGGATGCGCAAACCAGTCGATGCCCGGCCCATGGGTCATCCGCTGCATTTGCGTCCCATCGGGACGGATGCGCCAGATATCGACGCGGCCCTCGCGTTCGCCATTGAACCAGATCCATGCGCCGTCGGCAGAGAAATCCGGCCCGTCGGCATGGTCGAAAGCCTTGGTCACGCAGCGCTCGTCGCCGCTCTCCACTTGCATGAGATAGATCCCCACCGGGCCGCCGTCCCGCGCGCCCGCATGGACCAGCCAGCGCCCGTCGGGGCTCCAGCCATGCATCCACGAAGGCTGCGTGCGGCCGATCCGGCGCGGCACGCCCCCTTCCATGGGCACGAGGTACATGCACGAGGCTCCGGTCTCGACCTTGTCGCAGATCGCGATATGGCGGCCATCGGGCGAGGGAACATGATCGTTGTTGAGCTTCACCGCAAAGCCCGTCTCGATAGGCTCCAGCCGGTCGCTCGTCGGGGCAAGCCGCCACAGCCGTCCCTCGGCATTGACCAAAAGCGAGCCGTCGGCGCACCAGTTCGGCGCTTCGACGCGTCCTTCGCAGGCGAGCCGGACCGTGACCGTGCCGTCGCTTTTCCAGATGCAGATCTCGCTCTTCATCGCGTCCCCCAAGGCCTGCGGCGCGGCGGCGGGCGGCGGAATGCGCAAGACGCCACCGATCCGGGCCTGCGCCTTCCGAATGCGAATTGATTTTCTCGCCGATTCGGGTTAACTGGACAAGGCGACGTTACCTCTATCGACCACTGTCTCCTTTACGGCCTCAGTCCCTCGATCAGCACTGACAGAGCCGAATACCGCTGCAATAACGCGAGCGGACACTTGTTAAGGAAGACAGCACGATGGCTACCGGCACCGTGAAATGGTTCAACACCACCAAAGGCTTCGGCTTCATCGCTCCCGACGGCGGCAGCAAGGACGTCTTCGTCCACATCTCCGCCGTTGAGCGTTCGGGCCTGACCGGCCTCGCCGACAACCAGAAGATCAGCTTCGACATCGAAGCCGGCCGTGACGGCCGCGAGTCGGCCGTGAACCTCAAGCCGCTCTAAGACGCGGGGGCGCAAAGCGCCCCTTCGCCACGACATAGAACGGGCGCGGCCTTTGCAGGGGCCGCGCCCGTTTCCGTCTCAACGCCCGATGCGCCGCTTCGCAAGCTCGGGGCGTCAGTCCGAGAGAATGAAGGTGACCCGCATCACCACGCGGTACTCCGTGATCTCGCCGTTCTCGACCTTCACCTTCTGCTCCGAGACCCAGGCGCCGGTGATGCCCTTGACCGTCTCCGAGGCCCGCGCGATGCCCTGCTTGACGGCATCGTCGAAGCTGCTCGGCGAGGCGGCGATGATTTCCGTGACCTTTGCGACCGACATGACTTGCTCCTCCCTGTTGCAATGCAGGGAAAGCTAGCGCGCCTCGGCCCGCGATCCATCGCCTGCGGCCCGCTCGGTCAGATCGAGCACATAGGGCCCCAGCTCGGCGACGATCAGCGCCACGCCCGCCGCGTTGGGGTGCAGCCCGTCGGCCTGCAGATAGGCGCGCCGCGCCGCCTCGACCCCCTGCCCGTCCTGTAAGGCGGCAAAGATGTCCGGGTAGAGCGGCACGTCATGCGTCTCGGCCAGATCGGCATAGGCCGCGTCGAACGCCTCCGCGTAATCGGGGCCGTAATTCGGCCCGGCCTTCAGCCCCACCAGCAGCGTCTCGACGCCCGCCGCCTCGGCCTTGCCCAGGATGCCGTCGATGTTGTCGCGCATCGTCTCGGGATCGAGCCCGCGCAGGAAATCATTGCCGCCCAGCGCCACGATCATCGCGTCGACCTCGGGCGTCAGTGTCCAGTCGGTGCGCGACAGCCCGCCCGCCGAGGTGTCGCCCGACACGCCCGCGTTGATCAGCCGAACCTCCGCGCCCTGCGCGTCGAGCCAGCCCTGCAGCTGCGGCACCAGCCCCTCGCCCTGCGGCAGGCCGTAGCCGGCAGTCAGGCTGTCGCCCAAAGCCGCGATGACGACCTCATCGGCCAGCGCGGGCTGGGCGGCGAGCGGCGCTGCGACGATCAGCAGCGGCGCCAACAGCTTGCGCATCCCGCCCCTTGCGCCATATCGCTCGGAGCGTGCGCGAAGGAAGGCTCCCCGAATGACCGATCCCGTTCTCTCCCTCGAAGATGCCGAGCTGACGCTCTCCGGCAATGCCGGCCCGGTGGAGATCCTGCACGGGATCACGCTCGACGTGACGCCGGGCGAGACATTGGGGCTCGTCGGTCCGAGTGGCTCTGGCAAATCGTCTCTCCTCATGCTCATGGGCGGGCTGGAGCGCGCCACCGGCGGCAGGGTCGCGGCGCTGGGCCATGATCTCACCGCGCTGGACGAAGACGCGCTCGCGCGGTTCCGCCGTGACAATATGGGGGTGGTGTTCCAGTCCTTCCACCTGATCCCGACGATGACGGCACTGGAAAACGTCGCAATTCCCCTTGAGCTGGCCGGGCATCGCGACGCGCATGAGCGCGCCGAGGCGCAGCTTTCGGCCGTGGGGCTCGGGCATCGCGCGGGCCACTACCCAGGCCAGCTCTCGGGCGGGGAGCAGCAGCGCGTGGCGCTGGCCCGCGCCACCGCGCCGCATCCCAAGATCCTGCTGGCCGACGAGCCCACCGGCAATCTCGACGCCGCCAACGGCGCGCAGATCATGGACCTGCTGTTCGATTTGCGCGACCGGCATGGCGCGACGCTGGTGATGGTGACCCATGCGCCCGAGCTGGCCGAACGCTGCGACCGGGTGGTGCGGCTGACCGACGGGCGGATCTCGGCATGAGCCTAATGCTTTCGGCCCGCCTGGCGCGGCGCGAGCTGCGCGGGGGCCTACGCGGCTTTCGCATCTTTCTGGCCTGTCTTGCGCTCGGCGTCGCGGCCATCGCCGCCGTCGGCATGGTCCGCTCCGCGATCCAGGCGGGGCTCGAGAGCGAAAGCGCCGCGATCCTCGGCGGCGATGCCGAGATCGAGCTGACCTACCGCTATGCCAGCGCCGAGGAGCTGGCCTGGATGCGCGGCGTCGCCGAGACGGTCTCCGAGGTGGTGGATTTCCGTTCCATGGCGGTGATCGAGCGCAATGGAGAGACCGAGCGCGCGCTGACGCAGGTGCGCGCAGTCGACGGGGCCTATCCGCTCGTGGGCGCGGTCCGGCTGGAGCCCGAGATGCCGCTTGATCGGGCCTTCGCGGGCGCGAACGGCCTGCCCGGCATCGTCATGGAGCAGGCGCTGACCGACCGGATGGCGCTTTCTCCCGGCGATACCGTGCGGCTCGGCACGCAGGATTTCGTGCTGTCCGCGATCCTCGCGCGCTATCCCGACAGCGCGGCGGGCGGCTTCGATTTCGGCCCGCGCAGCCTCGTGCTGCGCGAGGATCTCGCCGCCTCAGGGCTTCTGTCCGAGGGCACGCTGTTTTCGACCATGTACCGCATGGACCTACCCCAAACGGCGGATCTGCAGGCGCTGGAGGACGAGGCCGAGGATCGGTTCGAGGGCAGCGGGCTGCGCTGGCGCGACGCGCGGCGCGGCGCGGGCGGGACCGAGCGCTTCATCGACCGGCTGGGATCGTTTCTGGTGCTAATCGGCCTGTCGGGCCTCGCCGTGGGCGGCGTCGGCATCTCGGCCGCGGTGCGGGCATATCTGGCGGGCAAGACCGCGACCATCGCCACGCTGCGCACGCTGGGGGCAACGCGGGCGACGATCTTTCTCACCTACTTCCTGCAGATCGGCGCGCTGACGCTCCTGGGCCTTGCCATCGGGCTGGCGCTGGGCGCGCTGGTGCCGCTGGCGCTGGCGCCGCTGATCTCGGCGCGATTGCCGATCCCGGCGGAGTTTGGCATCTACCCCCGCCCGCTGATCGAGGCCGCGCTCTACGGCGCGCTGGTGGCGGGGATCTTCACGCTCTGGCCGCTGGCGCGGACCGAAAACGTGCGCGCGGCGACGCTGTTTCGCGACGCGATGGGCGCCGGCGCCGCCCTGCCCCGGCGGCGCTACCTCGGCGCGATCCTCGGGCTGCTGGCGGTGCTTCTGGGCGCGGCGGTGCTGTTTTCGGGCACCTGGCGGCTGACGCTGTCGACGGCGGGGGCCATCGCGGTGGCGCTGTTTCTGTTGACCCTCGCAGCCTTGGGCGTGCAGGCGCTGGCGCGCCGCTTCGGGCGGGGTCTGCGCGGCCGTCCGGGCCTCAGGCTGGCGCTGGGCGCGATCGGCAAGCGCGGCGGCGAGACCGGCTCGGTGGTGCTCTCGCTGGGGCTCGGCCTGTCGGTGCTGGCCGCCGTCGGTCAGATCGACGGCAACCTGCGCCGCGCCATCACCAATGACCTGCCAGAGGTCGCGCCCGCCTATTTCTTCGTCGACATCCAGCCCGACCAGATCGAGGGCTTCCGCACGCGGCTCGACGGCGATGCGCAGGTGTCTCGCGTCGACAGCGCGCCGATGCTGCGCGGCATCATCTCCGAGATCAATGGCCAGCCCGCGCGCGAGGTGGCGGATCACTGGGTGCTGCACGGCGACCGGGGACTGACCTATTCCGCGAGCCCCCCCGATGGCGAGGAGATCGTCGCGGGCGACTGGTGGGCGGAAGATTACGCCGGCCCGCCGCTGGTGAGCTTTGCCGAGGAGGAAGCGCTGGAGATCGGGCTCAACGTCGGTGACGAGATCACCGTCAACGTGCTGGGCCGCGACGTGACCGCGACCATCGCCAACCTGCGCCGCGTCGATTTCGGCTCTGCCGCCATCGCCTTCGTCATGGCGATGAACCCGAGCGCGCTGTCGGGCGCGCCGCACAGCTGGATCGCCACCGTCTATGCCGAGGAGGAGGCCGAGGCCGCGATCCTGCGCGATCTGGCCGATGCCTATCCCAACATCACCGCGATCCGCGTACGCGACGCCATCGCGCAGGTGACCCGCGTGGTCGACGGCATCGCCGCGGCCACGCGCTACGGGGCCGCCGCCACTCTGCTCACCGGTTTTCTCGTGCTGATCGGTGCGGCGGCGGCGGGTGAGCGGTCGCGCACCTACGAGGCGGCGATCCTCAAGACGCTGGGGGCAAGCCGCCGGCGCATCCTCGCAAGCTTCGCGCTGCGCGCGGCGCTCCTGGGTGCTGCGGCAGGGCTGGTGGCGCTGGGCGCAGGGGTCTTGGGCGGCTGGGCCGTGTCGCGCTTTGTCATGGAGACGGATTTCGCGGTGATCTGGCCCTCGGCCATCGGCATCGTTTTAGGCGGCGCGATCGCCAGCCTGCTGGCGGGGCTGGCTTTTGCCTGGCGGCCCCTGAAGGTTCGGCCCGCGCAGGTGTTGCGCGCGCAGGACTGAGCTAGCGGTCAGGCTTGGTGGCCGAGCAGCCGGTTGTGGATCTCGGTGCAGGCCACCGCCGCATGGCCCATGCCGTAGGCGATCTGGTCGAGCCCCGCGATCACGTCGCCGATGGCGAAGAGGCCCTTGATGTCGGTCTCGCAATGGGTGTCGACCGGGATGCAGCCTGCCTCCGTCAGCTCCGCCCCGAGATCGCGGGCGAGGTCGGAATGCGGATCGGTGCCCAGCGCCACATAAAGCGTGTCGAAGCGCGCCTCTTGCCCGTCCTCCATCTCGACCACGATCTCTTCGCCGTCGAGCCGGATGTCGCGGCGGTGCGAGGGCAGGATCTTCAGCCCGGCCTGTGACAGTGCCTTTTCGCCGTCATCGTCGAGCGGCGCGGGCTCGGGGCGCACCACGGTCACGTCATCGGCGTAATGCTTGACGAAGCGCCCCTCGGCCAAGGCATGGGGCCCCGAGCCGAGGATCGCCACCTTCTTGCCCCGCACCTCGTAAGCGTCGCAGATCGGGCAATAGCGGATCAGCCCGCGCGCGACGCCCTCGTCGTGCAGATCCTCGGGGATGCGCGGGGGGCGGTTGGTCACGCCGGTGGCGAGGATCAGGGTCCGGGCATCAAACGAGCCGCTCTCGGTCTCGACGCGAAACCCGCCGTCGATGCGCCGCGCGGTGGTGACGCGGTCTCGGCGGGTCTCGACCTCGTACTGGTCGAGCTGGCGACGCATGTTGTCGAGCAGTTCCGGCCCGGTGACACCGTCGGGATAGCCCGGCAGGTTGCGGGTGCGGGGAATGCGATGCGCGCGCGGGCGGCCCGCGTCGAACAGCACCGTGTCGCGTAGGAACCGCGCCATGTAGATCCCGGCGGAGAGCCCCGCCGGGCCGCCGCCCACGATGATGCAATCGCGCATGTTCCGTCTCCCGCCAATTAGAGGCGGGAGATATGGCGCGGGCCGGGCCGGTCCAGCCCGGCGGCGGGTCAGACCTGCGGCTTGACCTGCATCAGCGCCATGACGCCGCCCATGTCGGGGCCGTGATCCATGCCGGTGACGGCACGGCGCAGCGGCAAAAACAGCCCCTTGCCCTTGCGCCCGGTCTCGGCCTTGACCGCATCGGTCCACTGCTTCCAGGTCTCGGGGCCGTAGGGCGCATCGCCCAGCAGGCCCAGCGCCTGGCCCACGAACTCGGCATCCTCGGGCTCGGCGCGCCCCGCGCGCCCGTCGCGGAACACCGCCCACCATTCGGCAATCGTGGCGCGGGTCTTGAGGTTCTCGCGCACCACCTCCCAGAAGGGCGCGGCCAGATCGTCGGGCACGCCCGCCGCGGCGACGTCCTCGGCCACCTCGGACAGCGGCTGCTGCGACAGCCAGCGCGCGGTCAGCGGCTCCAGATCGGCGGGATCGAGCTTGGTGGGGGCCGAGCCGAAGGTCGAGATGTCGAAGCCCTCGATCACCTCCGCCACGTTCTGGCGCAGCTCGACGGGCTGCGAGGAGCCCAGCCGTGCCATCAGGCTCAGGATCGCCATCGGCTCGATACCGGCGGCCTTCAGGTCACGCAGGCTCAGCGTGCCGAGCCGCTTGGAGAGTGCCTCGCCCTGCGGACCGGTGAGCAGCGAGTGATGCGCGAAGCGCGGCGGCTCGTAGCCGAGTGCCCGGATGATCTGGATCTGCGTCGCGGTGTTGGTCACGTGGTCCGAGCCGCGCACCACATCGGTGATGCCCATTTCCGCGTCATCGACCGAGGAGGCGAAGGTGTAGAGCACCTGACCGCTTTCCTTGATCAGCACCGGGTCGGAGACGGAGGCCGCGTCGATCGAGACGTGACCGAGGATGCCGTCCTCCCACTCGATCCGTTCGCGGTCGAGCTTGAAGCGCCAATGGCTGCCGCGCTCGGCGCGCAGCTTGTCCTTCTCGGCGTCCGACAGATCGAGCGCGGCGCGGTCGTAGACCGGCGGCTTGCCCATGTTGAGCTGCTTCTTGCGCTTGAGATCGAGCTCGGTCGGCGTCTCGAAGCACTCATAGAGCCGCCCGTCGGCGATGAGCTTCTCGCGCGCCGCCTCGTAGCGGGCCATCCGGTCGGACTGCCGCTCCACCCGGTCATGGGTGAGCCCCAGCCAATCGAGCGCCTTAAGGATTCCGTCCACGTATTCGGGCTTGGAGCGCTCCTGATCGGTGTCGTCGATGCGCAGGATGAATTCGCCGCCCTGCTGGCGCGCGATGGCGTGGTTGAACAGCGCGGCGCGCAGGTTGCCGATATGCATCCAGCCGGTGGGGGACGGGGCGAAACGGGTCGTTGTCATGGGGCTCTCCTGTTCGCCATGGGCTCTTTCACAGGCGGGGCGTTTTGTCCATATCAGGGGGCATGGACAGCACATCCGACCCCTTCGCGGGCAGCCCCCTCGCGCCCTCTCTCGACGAGATCGAGACCATCGCGCGCCATGTGATCGCCACCCTGCCCGAGCCGTTCCGCCGCGCGGCGGCGGAGGTGGCGCTTCGGGTCGTCGATTTCGCGCCCGAGGAGATCCTCGATCAGATGGAGATGGAGCCCTTCGAGCTGACCGGGCTCTACGAGGGCACGCCGATGACCGAGAAATCCAACTGGGACGTGCCGCATGGGCCCGACGTGGTCTGGCTGTTTCGCCGTCCGATCCTCGACGAATGGGCCGAGCGGGGCGACGTCAGCGTGGCCGAGATGGTCGCGCATGTGACGGTGCACGAGTTCGCGCATCATTTCGGCTGGTCCGACGACGACATCGCCGCGATCGACCAGTGGTGGCTTTGACGCCCCGACGCTAGGCGAGGGCCGGATGCGCGCTATCCTCTGGGCGGACACAGCCCAGAGGAGACGCGACATGTCCCATTCCATCAGCCGCCGCGCGGCGCTCATGGCCGGTGCGGCGCTGCCGCTGGCCGCAGGCGCGAGCCTGCCCGGCGCCGCCAATGCCCAAGCCGCGGCCCCGGGCGACGGGGTCGAGCTTCCGACGCATCGCGCCTTCTCGCTGGGCGATGTGAAGGTGACGACCCTGCTCGCCGGCAGCCGCGTCGTGCCCGAGCCGCATTCGATCTTCGGCCTCAATGTCGACGACGAGACCTTTGCGCAGGTGAGCGAGGAGAACTTCATCTCCTCCGACGAGGCGCGGTTCTTCTTCAACCCGGTGCTGGTCGAAGCGGGCGAGAACATGATCCTCGTCGATACCGGTCTCGACGCGGCGGGCATCACCGCGGCGCTGGAGGCCGCGGGCAAGCAGCCCTCCGACGTCACCCACGTGGTGCTGACCCACATGCATGGCGACCACATCGGCGGGCTGATGACCGAAGGCGGGGAAAAGACCTTTGCCAACGCCGCGCATTACGCAGGCCGGGTCGAGTTCGACCACTGGGCCGGGCAGGAGAACGAGGGCTTCGAGACCAAGGTGCGCCCGCTCGAAGGCGAGCTGAACTTCCTCGCCGAGGGCGACACGGTGGGCCCGCTCACCGCGATGGAGGCCTTCGGCCACACGCCGGGCCATCTCGTCTTCACCGTGGCGGGGAGCGAGGGCGAACTTTTGCTGATGGCCGATACCGCCAACCACTACGTCTGGTCGCTGGGCGAGCCCGATTGGCATGTCCGCTTCGACAGCGACAAGGACATGGCCGTCGAGACGCGGCGCAGGGTGCTGTCGATGGCAGCCGAGCGCAGGATGCCGGTGATCGGCTACCACATGCCCTTCCCCGGGGCGGGCTATGTCATGGCGGTGGACGACGGCTTTGCCTGGGTGCCGCACAGCTACCAGCTGACGCTCTGATCACTCGGCCGGGGTGGGATCGGGCTTGCCGCCCGGCCCCTGCCCCGGCCTGCTTTGCGGCACGAGGCGCGGCTCGGGCAGCCGCCAGACCAGCAGCGCCACGGCGACGAAGGCGGCCGCGTTGAACCACAGCGCGGCCGTCATCGCGCCGGGATAATCGCCGCCGCCGCGCAGCATCCCGAAAAAGAGCTGCCCCATCACCGCCACGCCCAAAGCGCCGCCGACCTGCTGGAAGCTTTGCAGCGCGCCCGAGCCCGCGCCCGTGTCGCGGTCGGCGACATTGGCCAGCACCGTCTGGAACAGCGGCGAGACGGCGGTGCCGAGCCCCAGCCCCGCGATCCCGAGCGGTATGATAAAGGCCGAGCGCGACAGCGCCCCGCCCTCTTCGGGCAGCACCAGCCGCAGCGCGGTCATGCCGATCACCAAGAGTACCGCCCCCGCCGTGATCCGCTGGCGCGGCCAGCGCGTGCCAAGGCGCCCCGACAGGACCGAGGCCCCCAGCACGCCGAGCGAGAACGGCATGGTGGTGATCCCGGATTCCAGCGGCGTCAGCCCGAAGCCGACCTGCAGGAAGATCGCGAAGACCAGAAAGAAGCCGGGAATGCCCGCGAAGAGCAGCGTGGCGAGCGCGGAGCCGGTGACGTAATCGGCATTGGCCAGAAGGCTGGCCGGGATGAGCTGCGGAGCGCCCTTGCGGGCCTGCCTGCGCTGCCATGCCACGAAGGCGATGCCCACCGGCAGCGCCGCCGCCATCATCACGAAGACCCATGCGGGCCAGCCAAGTTGCCGCCCCTCGATCAGTGGAAACAGCAGCAGCATCAGCCCCGTGCCCGCCAGCGCCATGCCGACGAGATCGAGCCGCAGCGCCGCATCTCCGGGGATCTTCGGCACGAAGCGCATCGCCGCCAGAACCGCGATCACGCCCACGGGGATGTTGACGAGAAAGATCGGCCGCCAGTCGAGCCCCATGATGTCGGCTCCGATGAGGAACCCACCGAGCACCGGCCCGGTCACGCTCGCCAGCCCCGCCGAAAGGCCGAACAGCGCGAAGGCTGCGCCGCGCTCGCGCGGGGGAAACAGCGCCGGGACCAGCGCCAGCGTCTGCGGCGTCATCATCGCGCCACCGATGCCCTGCAACACGCGCGCGGCCACGAGGCTGCCGATGCCGGGGGCCAGGCCGCACAGCGCCGAGGCGATGGTGAAGACGGTGACCCCGATGACGAACATGCGCCTGCGCCCGACCACGTCGCCCAGACGACCCGCGGGCAGCAAGAACAACGCGAAGCTCAGGATATAGGCGGCGACGACCCATTCGATCTGGCTGTCGGTGGCGTCGAACGCGTCCTGAAGCGACGGGATGGCGACGTTGACGATGGTCACGTCGATCAGGTTCATGAAGCCCGCCACCAAAAGCGCCGCCATGGCGATCCAGCGGCCCCTGAGCGGTGTGTCGTCCTCGGTCATCTCGTATCCCGGCGCGCGGCTGCCGCGTCAGATCGGATGCACCGGCCAGTATCCCCCCAGCCGGTCGAGCCCGTGCCGGATCAGCTCTGCCAGAACGCCGCGATCCACATCGGCGAGCTTGTTGATGTAAAGGCACGATTTGCCCAGCCGATGCTTGCCCAGACGGTCGAGGATCGGGTTGGCCGCGTCGTAGCCGGGCATGATGTAGAGCACGAGATGCGCCTTTCGAGGCGAAAACCCGGTGGCGAGAAAGCGCCCCGAGCGGCCGCTGTCATAGACATAGTCGTAAGCGCCGTAACCGACGATGGATGGCCCCCACATCTGCGGCACGAAACCGGTGACCTCGCGAAACAGCGCATCGAGCGCCCGGGCGTCCTCGCGCCGCCGCGCGGGCGTCACCGCGCCGAGAAAATCCGCGACGCTGGCTTGCGTGGGCATGGTCTTGTTCCCGCTCATTTCCATTCCCTCTGCCGCCAGGCACAGGTCCCAGCCTAGCGGGCCGATGCAGCGGTGCAAGACCGCGTATGATGCGGCGCCGCGCAGGTTGTCTTGCCCCCGGGCCACGGGTACTCTGTCGCCAAAGCGGAAACAGGGCCCGGGCGAACCGGTCCCGGCGATCGGGGGCAATCGGTCATGTCGGCAGGAGCCATGCGCGCGTTCACTCTCGCGGCGGCAATGGGACTCGCGCAGGTGCCTTTCGCCTTCGCGCAGGAGATCACCACCAAGCAATACGAGGATGGCGGCGTCTACGAGGGCACCTTCCTCAATGGCCGCCAGCACGGCATGGGCAGCTACCGGCTGCCGAACGGCTATGAATACGTGGGCGAATGGTTCGAGGGCGAGATCCGCGGCGAAGGTCAGGCGACCTTTCCCAACGGCTCGGTCTACGAGGGCCAGTTCGCGCGCGGCAAGCCCGAGGGCGTGGGCCGGATCACCTTCGCCGATGGCGGCACCTACGAGGGCGAGTGGGAGGACGGCAAGATCACCGGTCGCGGCACCGCCGAATACGCCAATGGCAGCCGCTACGAGGGCGAATTCCGCAATGCCATGCACCACGGCATCGGCACGCTGACGAGCCCCGACGGCTATGTCTACGAAGGCCAGTGGATCAACGGCGTCAAGGAAGGCGAAGGCAAGATTACCTATCCCGACGGCGCGGTCTACGAAGGCACGCTCAAGGGCGGCGAGCGCGACGGAGAGGGCCGGCTCACCATGCCCGACGGGCTGATCTACGAGGGCGGCTGGGTCGATGGGCGGATCGAGGGCGAAGGCCGGCTGGAGCAGCCCGGCGGCGATGTCTACATCGGCAGCTTCACTGCCGGAAAGCGGCAGGGACAGGGCCGGGTCGAATACGCCAATGGCGACGTCTACGAGGGCACCTTCGAGAACGACCGCCGCCACGGCAAGGGCAGCTTCACCGGCACCGACGGCTACCGCTACGAGGGCGATTGGGTCGAGGGGCGGATCGAGGGCGAGGGCGAAGTCACCTACCCCGACGGTTCGGTCTACGAGGGCCAGTTCGAGAACGACCTCGCCCATGGCACCGGCAAGATCACCTATACCGACGGCTCGACCTATGAGGGCGACTGGTCGGAGGGCGTGATCGAGGGCACGGGCGTGGCCACCTATGCCAACGGCCTCGTCTACGAGGGCGAGTTCCGCGACGCGCAGAACCACGGCCGGGGCAAGATGACCTATGCCGACGGCTACAGCTACGAAGGCGGATGGGCCGAGGGCCAGCGCGAGGGCGAGGGCGTGGCCACCTATGCCGACGGCACCGTCTACGAGGGCGGCTTCAGGGACGGGCAGCGGCACGGGACGGGCAAGATCACCATGCCCGACGGCTTTACCTATGAAGGCGCATGGTCGAACGGCGAGATCGAGGGCGAAGGCATCGCGACCTATGCCAATGGCGACGTCTACGAGGGCATGTTCCGCGGCGGGCGGCGGCAGGGCCAGGGCGTGATGCGCTATGCCACCGGCGAGACCGAGGATGGCGGCTGGAGCGACGGCGCCTTTGTCGGCGACGCGCCGGTCGAGCGGCCGCGGGTGATCCTGCCCGATGCGGCGGAGGAGGCGACCGAGGGCGACGGGACCGCGCAGACCGAAGCCGAAGCGGCGGCGCCGGATGCCGAGACCTCCGAGGCGCCGCAGGTGATCGAGGCCGCGCCCGATGCGGGTGATGTGACGATCGAGACCACGCCCGCGCAGGAATGAGCCGCTACCAAGGCACCGCTTCGCCGCGCCAGTCGTAGAACCCGCCCGATTGCGCAGGCTCCAGCCCTTCAATCACGGCGAGCAGGTTCGCCGCGGCCTCGGGGGCGGCCACCATGCGGTGCTTTCCCGCATAAGCCGCGGTGAAGCCCGTCTCCACCGTGCCGGGATGCAGCGCCACGAGGAGCGCCGCGCGGTCGTGGCGCTTGAGCTCGATCGCCGCGCCATGCACGATCTGGTTCAGCGCCGCCTTGGAGGCGCGGTAGGAATGCCAGCCGCCGATCTCGTTGTCCTCGATCGAGCCCACCCGCGCCGACAGCACCCCCGCCCGCCCGCCGGGGGCGATGAGCCGGGGCAGGTGCCGCAGGATCAGCGCCGGGCCGATGGCGTTGACGGCGAAAACATGAGCCATTGCCTGCGCATCGATCGCACCAAGGGATTTTTCCGGCCCCAGCCCTTGGGGCGCGAGGATGCCGATGGCGACGAGGATCAGCTCGTATGGCCCCTCCAGAGCGCCCAGCACCCGCTCGATCGAGGTCGCATCGGTGACATCGAACCCGTCGTGGCGGCGCGACAGCCGCGTGACGCGCGCGCCCCGCGCCTCCAATGCCTCGGCCAGCGCCGCACCGATGCCGCCAGAGGCACCGATGACGAGGGCGCGCTCACTCGGCATAGATCATCTTGCGCGTCATGCCGCCATCGAGCAGCACCTCCTGGCCGGTCATGAAGCCCGCGCCCGCCAGCCACAGCACCGCCTCGGCCACGTCCTCGGGACGGCCCGCCCGGCCCGCCGGGTGCTGCGCGTGGTCGATCTCGCGCAGTTCTTCGCCCCCGTCGGTGACGATCCAGCCCGGGGCCAGCGCGTTGACGCGGATCTCGGGGCCCAATGAGACGGCGAGCGCGTGGGTCAACGCCGTCAGCCCGCCCTTGGCGGCGGCATAGGGCTCGGTCTGCGGCTCGGACTGGTGCGCCCGGCTGGAGGTGACGTTGACGATCGCGCCGCGCCGCGCGCGCAAAAGCGGCACGCAATGCTTGGTCATCAGCAGCGCGCCGGTGAGGTTGGTGTCGAGGAAGGCCTGCCAGATCTCGAGCGCCAGATCCTCGACCGGCCCCACCTCGGGATCGGCGATGCCTGCGTTGTTGACCAGAAGATCGAGCCCGTCCCAGCCCGTCGCCGCCACGGCGTCCTGCACCGAGGCCTCGTTCGAGACGTCCGCCTCCAGCGCCGCTACCCCGTCCGGCAGGGCGGCCAGCGCCTCCGCGTCGCGGTCGAGCGCGGCGACCTGCCAGCCCTCTCGCATCAGCCGCAGCACGACGCCGCGCCCTATACCCTTCGCGCCGCCGGTGACGAGCGCCCGTTTGATGTCATCTGCCATGGCGCGCGATCTAGCCGGGCATGGGGCGCGGTCAATCCGTGACGACGCCTGACGCGCGTGGCATCATCGCGCGTGTAAAGCAGGAGGATCGCCCATGGACCGCCCCGTCATCTACCACATCCCCGTCTGCCCGTTTTCGCAGCGCGTCGAGATCCTGCTCGCGCTCAAGGGGCTGTCGGAGGCGGTCGAGTTCCGGGTCATCGACATCACCGAGCCGCGGCCCGACTGGCTCCTGGAAAAGACCGGCGGCACCACGGCGCTGCCGGTTCTGGAGACCGAGGACGGTGGCGTGCTGAAGGAAAGCCTCGTCATCCTGCGCTATGTCGAGGAGCGCTGGGCCGAGCCGCGCGTCGCCCGCGCCGACCCGTTCGAGCGCGGGATCGAGCGGCTCTTCATCACCCGCGAGGGGCCCTTCGGCATGGCCGGATACCTCTATGTGATGAACACCGACCGGGCCAAGACGGAGGAAAAGCGCGAGGCGCTGCTCGGCCATTACCGCTGGCTGAACGAGATGCTGGAGCGGCACAACCCGGACGGCACATGGCTGTTCGACCGCTTTGGCCTGGCGGAGATCGTCTATACGCCGCTGATGATGCGCTTCTGGTTCCTGGTGCATTACGAGGGCTTCGCCCTGCCCGACACGTCCGAGTTTGCCCGTGTGCGGCGCTGGCGCGCGGCCTGCCTCGACCACGAGGCGGCGCAGCAGGTGCGCTATGATCAGATCGTGAAACTCTATTACGACTATGCCGTGGGCTCGGGCAACGGCGCGCGGCCCGAGGGTCGGCAAAGGTCGAGCTTCGTGTTCGAACCCGACTGGCGCGACCGGCCCATGCCGCCGCGCGACAAGTACGACCGCGTGGCCTCGGACGCGGAGTTGGGACTTCTGCCCTCTTAGGGGTTTTCATTGCGGATTCGGGCGATATAGTCCCGCCCATGAGCCGGAACGTCATCCTCTCGTCCCCCGCGGCCCTGCCCGCGCTTCGGACCCTTCTTCTCCTTACGCGCCTCTGAGCGTGCCATTCGGCGCGACCGCTCAGAGGGGACAATCGCGCCGGACAAAGCACCCGGACCCGAGAGGAATCGAGAGATGACCACCACACCCGACACCCGCCCCGAAAACCGCGTCCTGATCTTCGACACGACGCTGCGCGACGGCGAGCAATCGCCCGGCGCCACCATGACCCATGCCGAGAAGCTGGAGATCGCCGAGCTGCTCGACGAGATGGGCGTCGACATCATCGAGGCCGGTTTCCCGATCGCCTCGGAGGGCGATTTCAAGGCGGTGAGCGAGATCGCCCGGCAATCGCGCAATGCCACGATCTGCGGCCTCGCGCGCGCCAATTACAAGGATATCGACCGCTGCTGGGAGGCGGTGAAACACGCCCGCTCCCCGCGCATCCACACCTTCATCGGCACCTCGCCGCTGCACCGCGCCATCCCGAACCTGACCCAAGACGAGATGGCCCAGCGCATCCACGACACCGTGACCCACGCGCGCAACCTGTGCGACAACGTACAATGGTCGCCGATGGACGCGACCCGCACCGAGTGGGACTATCTCGCCCGCGTGGTCGAGATCGCGATCAAGGCCGGAGCCACGACGATCAACATCCCCGACACGGTGGGCTACACCGCCCCGGTGGAGAGCGCCGATCTCATTCGCCGCCTGATCGCCGAGGTGCCGGGTGCGGACGAGATCATCTTTGCCACCCACTGCCACAACGATCTGGGCATGGCGACGGCCAACAGCCTCGCCGCCGTCGAGGGCGGCGCGCGCCAGATCGAATGCACGATCAACGGCCTGGGCGAGCGCGCGGGTAACACCGCGCTGGAAGAGGTCGTCATGGCGCTCAAGGTGCGCCACGACATCCTGCCGTGGGACACCGGCGTCGACACGCGCAAGATCATGAACATCTCGCGCCGCGTCGCCACCGTCTCGGGCTTTCCGGTGCAGTTCAACAAGGCGATCGTCGGCAAGAACGCCTTCGCGCATGAGAGCGGCATCCACCAGGACGGGATGCTCAAGAACGCCGAGACCTTCGAGATCATGCGCCCCGAGGACGTGGGCCTCGCGGGCACCTCGCTGCCGCTGGGCAAGCATTCGGGCCGCGCGGCGCTGCGCGCCAAGCTGCGCGAGCTGGGCTTCGAGATGGCCGACAACCAGCTCAACGATACCTTCGTGCGGTTCAAGGATCTGGCCGACCGCAAGAAGGAGGTCTATGACGACGACCTGATCGCGCTGGTGCGCCAGAACGAGGCGGTCTCGGACCGGGTCCGGCTCAAGGCGCTCAAGGTGATCTGCGGCACCGAGGGGCCGCAGCACGCCGAGATGACGCTGACCATCGACGACGCGGAGAAATCGGTCGATGCGACGGGTGACGGGCCGGTCGACGCCACCTTCAACGCGATCAAGGCGCTGTTCCCGCACGAGGCGCGGCTGCAGCTCTACCAGGTGGCCGCTGTGACCGAGGGGACGGATGCGCAGGCGACGGTCTCGGTGCGGCTGGAGGAAGACGGGCGGATCGCGACCGGCCAGTCGGCCGACACCGATACCGTCGTGGCCTCCGCCAAGGCCTATATCAACGCGGTCAACCGGCTGCTGGTGCGGCGCGAAAAGACCGCGCCGAATGCCGACGTCAAGGGCGTGGGCTACATGGACGCGGGCGAGTGATCGCCCCGGGGGCGGGGGGCCACGCGGGCGCCCTGCCCCCGAACGCAGCCTTCGGGCGGCGAAAATGCGCTGACCGTCTTGGTTGCAGGGCCTTTCCGCGACGGGCGGTCATGCCTATAAGGCCCGAGGTCCGCAGGCCGGAGTCGCGGAACATCACAGCACTGGTTACGGGATAGATTACGCCATGTTCGGATTGGGCAGCTTGTTTTCGTCTGACATGGCGATCGACCTCGGCACGGCGAACACGCTGGTCTATGTCAAGGGCCGCGGCATCGTGCTGTCGGAACCGTCGGTCGTAGCCTACCACGTCAAGGACGGCGTGAAGAAGGTGCTCGCCGTCGGCGAGGACGCCAAGCTCATGCTGGGCCGGACGCCCGGCTCGATCGAGGCGATCCGCCCGATGCGCGAGGGCGTCATCGCCGATTTCGACGTGGCCGAGGAGATGATCAAGTATTTCATCCGCAAGGTGCACAAGCGGACGACCTTCTCCAAGCCCAAGATCATCGTCTGCGTGCCGCATGGCGCCACCCCTGTGGAAAAACGCGCGATCCGCCAGTCGGTACTGTCCGCCGGTGCACGGCGCGCAGGGCTGATCGCCGAGCCGATCGCCGCGGCCATAGGCTCGGGCATGCCGATCACCGATCCGACCGGCAACATGGTCGTCGATATCGGCGGCGGCACGACCGAAGTGGCGGTGTTGTCGCTTGGCGACATCGTCTATGCCCGCTCGGTGCGCGTCGGCGGCGACCGGATGGACGAGGCGATCGTCAGCTACCTGCGCCGCCAGCACAACCTTCTGGTCGGCGAGGCCACGGCCGAGCGGATCAAGACCCAGATCGGTACCGCCCGCATGCCCGATGACGGGCGCGGGCAATCGATGCATATCCGCGGCCGCGACCTTCTCAACGGCGTGCCCAAGGAGACCGAGATCTCCCAGGCGCAGATCGCCGAGGCGCTGGCCGAGCCGGTGCAGCAGATCTGCGAGGCGGTGATGACCGCGCTCGAAGCGACCCCGCCGGATCTCGCCGCCGACATCGTCGATCGCGGCGTGATGCTGACGGGCGGCGGCGCGCTGCTGGGCCAGCTCGACCTCGCGCTGCGCGAGCAGACCGGCCTTGCCGTTTCGGTGGCCGACGAGTCACTCAACTGTGTGGCGCTCGGCACCGGCAAGGCGCTGGAATACGAGAAACAGCTGCGCCATGTGATAGACTACGACAGCTGACCGCGGCGCCCGCCGTGGGCGCCCTGCCCCGCCCTGGGGCGACATGCCATATCACGAGGGGGTACGCGCTCCTTGGCCAGATCACGTCACAGCGGCGAGGAGTTCGCCCGCCCGATCCGCAGACTGCTGGTCGGGCTTTTGGTGCTTGCGCTTCTGGCGCTCTTCGCGCTGTGGCGCATCGACAGCCCGCGGGTCGAGCGGATGCGCGCCGAGGTGATCGACCGGGTGCTCCCCTCCTTCGACTGGGCGCTCGCCCCGGTCACCGGCCTCGCCACCATGGCGGCGAATTTCCAGAGCTACGCCCATCTGCACGAGCAGAACCGCCAGCTGCGGCGTGAATTGCAGCAGATGCGCGCCTGGCGCGAGGCGGCGCTGCAGCTCGAACAGGAGAATGCCAAGCTTCTCGATCTTAACAAGGTCCGCCTCGATCCGGAGCTGACCTACATCACCGGCGTGGTCATGGCCGACAGCGGCTCGCCCTTCCGCCAATCGGTGCTGCTCAACGTCGGCGCACGCGACGGGGTGCTCGACGGCTGGCCGGCGATGGACGGGATCGGGCTTGTCGGGCGGATCTCGGGCGTGGGTCAGTCCACCAGCCGGGTCATGCTGCTCACCGACACATCGAGCCGCATCCCCGTGACGATCCAGCCCTCGGGGCAGCGCGCGATCCTCGCGGGCGACAACACGATCTACCCGCCGATCGACTTTCTTGAGAACCCCGACCTCGTGCGCCCGGGCGACCGCGTCGTCTCCTCCGGCGATGGCGGCATGTTCCCCGCCGACCTGCTGGTGGGACAGGTGACGATGAGCGCCGACGGGCGGCTCAGGATCCGGCTCGCCGCCGATTACGAGCGGCTCGAATTCCTGCGCGTGCTCAGGAGCCACCAAGCCGAGGTGCTGGACGAGGCCGGCCGGCTGATCGTGCCCGAGCCGCGCGAGGTCTTCGGCCCGCCCGCCCCCGCGCCCGAGAGCCTCGCGCCTGCCGACGAGGCGGCGGCCTCCGCTGCGGAGACGCAAGATGGCTAGTCCGCGGCCCACCAGGCTCTGGCTCGGACGGGCGGGTGTCGCGGCGCTGGCGCTGGTGCTGATCATCGCGCGGCTTTTGCCGCTCGACACGCTGCCGCCGCGCTGGGCGGGGCCGGACCTGCTGCTTGCCGTGCTGCTGCTGTGGACGCTGCGCCGTCCCCGGCTGGCGCCGGTCTGGCTGATCGCGGGGGTGGTGCTGCTGGCGGATTTCCTGTTCCAGCGCCCGCCGGGCCTCATGGCCGCGCTGACGGTGATCGCCACCGAGATGCTGCGCCGCAGGCAGCCGCGGCTGCGCGCCGGCGGCTTCGGCGTCGAATGGGGGGCCGCGGCGCTGGCGGTGGCGGGCATACTGGCCGCCGCGCAGCTGGTCATGCTGGTCGCCGTGATCCCGGCCCCGCCGCCGGGGCTGGTCGCGAGCCAGGCGCTCGCCACGGCGCTGGCCTATCCGCTCACAGCCTTCGCCGCGCGCTGGCTGTTCGGCATCGCCCGCGGTTCGATCGACACCCGCCGGAGGATCTCCGCATGAAACGCCCGCCCAAGGAAACCGCCGAGAGTACCCGCCGCATCGCCCGGCGCAGCCTGCTGATCGGCACGGCGCAGCTCGGCATGATCGGCGTGCTGGGCTGGCGGATGCGCTCAATGCAGGTCGAGGAGGGCGAGATCTATCGCAACCTCGCCGAGGAAAACCGCATCAACATGCGGCTCATCCCGCCCTCGCGCGGGCTGATCTTCGACCGCAACGGCGTGCCGCTCGCGGTCAACGAGCAGAATTACCGCATCATCATCACCCGCGAGGATGCGGGCGATGTCGATGACACGCTCGACCGGCTGGCGCGGCTGATCTCGCTACCCGATGAGGCGATCGAGGACGTCAAGGCCGAGATGGCGCGCCGCCCCGGCTTTGTTCCCGTCACCGTGGCCGAGCGCGTGCCGTGGGAGGACGTGGCCAAGGTCACGGTCAACACCCCCGCCCTGCCCGGCATCACCGCCGAGGTCGGCCTGTCGCGCCATTACCCGCGCGGTTCGGACACGGCGCATGTGGTGGGCTATGTCGGCCCGGTCTCGGATTACGACCTGTCGAAGATGGATGACCCCGACCCCTTGATGCAGATCCCGCGCTTCCAGATCGGCAAGACCGGGGTGGAGGCCAAGTTCGAGGAGGAGCTGCGCGGCTCGGCCGGCACCAAGCGGATCGAGGTCAACGCCGCCGGCCGGGTGATGCGCGAGATCGACCGCGAGGAGGGCAAGTCGGGCGCCGACATCCAGCTCACCATCGACAGCAAGCTGCAAAGCTATGCCGAGGCCCGGCTCGAGGGCGAGAGCGCCTCGGTGGTGGTGATGGATCTCGAGACCGGCGACCTGCGCGCCGTCGCCTCGGCACCGACCTTCGACCCGAACCTCTTCGTGCGCGGCATCTCGGGGCCCGACTGGCGGGCGCTCAACGAGAACAAGTATCGCCCGCTCTCGGCCAAGACCGTGCAGGGCGCCTATCCGCCCGGCTCCACCTTCAAGATGGTGGTGGCGCTGGCGGCGCTGGAATCGGGGCTCGTGGGGCCCGAGGACACCGAGTACTGCCCCGGTTACACGGAGGTGGGCGGCACGCGGTTTCACTGCTGGAAGCGCGGCGGGCACGGCAATGTCGACATGCACCGCTCGCTTCAGGAAAGCTGCGACGTCTACTACTACGAGGTCAGCCAGAAGATCGGCATCGACCGGATCGCCGAGATGGCGCGCCGGCTCGGGGTCGGCGTCGAGCACGACGTGCCGATGTCGGCGGTGAGCACGGGCGTGGCGCCCGACACCCAGTGGAAGCGCGACCGCTATGGCGAGGCCTGGCGCATCGGCGACACGGTCAACGCCTCGATCGGCCAGGGCTACGTGCTGGCGACGCCCCTGCAGCTCGCGGTGATGACGGCGCGGCTGGCGACGGGGCGCGACGTGCGGCCCCGGCTGATCCATTCGGTCGGCGGCGTGATCCAGCCCTCGGGCGCGGGCGATCCCATGGGGCTCAACGAGAACTACCTGCGCCGCGTGCGCGCGGCGATGAACGACGTCTCCAACGCCCGGCGCGGCACCGGCTTTCGCTCGCGCATCGTGGCCGAGGGGATGCAGATGGCGGGCAAGTCGGGCACCAGCCAGGTGCGCCGCATCACCGCCGAGGAGCGCGCGCGCGGCGTCACCTCGAACGCCGACCTGCCCTGGGAACGGCGCGACCACGCGCTGTGGGTCAACTTCGCGCCCTATGACAACCCGCGCTTCGCGATCTCGGTCATCGTCGAGCATGGCGGCGGCGGCTCCTCGGTCGCGGCCCCCATCGCGCGGGACGTGACGCTGCAGGCGCTCTACGACGGCCCGCCGCCGCTCGAGGCCTACCCGTCGAACCTGCATGACGAGATCGCCGCGCAGCAAAAGCGGATCGAGAACCACGTCGCGCGCGGCACGACCTCCTCGGACAGGGCCTGAGATGAGCTACCTCGAAGCCAATGCCAAGTTCGTCCCCACCGGGTTTCGCAAGCTGCTGTATCTCAACTGGCCGGTGATCCTGCTGATCTCGGCCGTCTGCGGCTTCGGCTTCCTGATGCTCTACTCGGTCGCGGGGGGCTCGACCACGCCGTGGATGGAGCCGCAGATGAAGCGCTTCGGCGTCGGCATGGTGGCGATGATCATCGTCGCCATGGTGCCGATCTGGTTCTGGCGCAACATGGCGCTTCTGGCCTATGGCGGCTCGCTCGCGCTTCTGGTGGCGGTGGACATGTTCGGCACGGTCGGCATGGGCGCGCAGCGCTGGATCGACCTTGGGCCGATCCGGTTGCAGCCCTCCGAGCTGATGAAGGTCAGCCTCGTGATGCTGCTGGCCGCCTATTACGACTGGCTGCCGCTCAGGCGCACCTCGCATATCTTCTGGGTGCTGCTGCCGGTGATCTTCATCTCGATCCCGACGCTGCTGACGCTGGCGCAGCCCGATCTCGGCACGGCACTCCTGCTGCTGATCGGCGGGGCGACGGTGATGTTCGCCGCCGGCGTCCACTGGGCCTATTTCGCCACCGTGATCGCGGCGGGCGTCGGCGCGGTCTATGCCGTCTTCGTTTCAAGGGGAACGTCGTGGCAGCTCCTGAAGGATTACCAGTATCGCCGGATTGACACCTTCCTTGATCCCTCGAACGACCCCTTGGGCGCGGGCTACCACATCACCCAGGCCAAGATCGCGCTCGGCTCGGGTGGCTGGACCGGGCGCGGCTTCATGCAGGGCACGCAAAGCCGCCTCAACTTCCTGCCCGAGAAGCACACCGACTTCATCTTCACCACCCTGGCCGAGGAGCTGGGCTTCGTCGGCGCCTCGACGCTGCTGGCGCTCTACGGGCTGATCATCTTCTTCTGCGTCGCCTCGGCGGTGAACAACCGCGACCGCTTCGCCTCGTTGCTGACGATCGGCATCACCATGACGTTCTTCCTGTTCTTCGCGGTGAACATGTCGATGGTGATGGGCCTTGCGCCGGTGGTCGGCGTACCGTTGCCGCTGGTGAGCTATGGCGGATCGGCGATGCTGGTGCTGCTCTTGGCCTTCGGGCTGGTCCAGAGCGCGCATGTCCACAAGCCGAGGTAACATGAAGATCCTGTTCTCCGCCCCCGAAAGCGACTGGGCCGACTACCGCGACCTGCTCCCCTCCGCGCTGGCCCGTGCCGGCATCGAGGCGGAGGTCGTGCGCGAGGCGGCGCCCGAGACGGTCGATTACATCGTCTATGCGCCCAATGACGCGCTGCGCGACTTCACCCCCTTCAGCCGCGCCCGCGCGGTGCTGTCGCTCTGGGCCGGGGTGGAGCGGATCGTCGGCAACGCGACGCTGACCCAGCCGCTCACCCGCATGGTCGATGCGGGGCTGGAGCGCGGCATGGTCGAATACGTGACCGGCCACGTGCTGCGCCATCATCTGGGGCTGGACGCGCATGTGGTGAACCCCGAGCAGGACTGGGATCCCTCGCCCCCGCCGCTCGCCGCCGACCGGCCCGTCACCATGCTCGGCCTCGGCGCGCTGGGCCGCGCCTGCGCGCAGGCGCTGGCGGGTCTGGGCTTTCCGGTGACGGGCTGGAGCCGGACGCAGAAAGACATCGCGGGGCTGCGCTGCCTGTCGGGCGAAGAGGGGCTTTCGGAGGCGCTCGAGGGCGCGCAGATCGTCGTGACATTGCTGCCGCTGACGTCCGAGACTGAGAACCTGCTCGCCGCGGCGCGCCTCGCCCTGCCCGCACGAGGGGCCGCGCTGATCAACCCCGGGCGCGGGCCGCTAATCGACGACGCGGCTCTGCTCGCGGCGCTGGACGAGGGCCGGATCGGCCATGCGACGCTCGACGTGTTCCGCACCGAGCCGCTGCCCCGCGACCACCCCTACTGGCACCATCCGCGCGTCACCGTGACGCCGCATGTCGCCTCGGCCACGCGGCCCGCCACGGCCGCGCGGGTGATCGTCGAGAACATCCGCCGCGCCGAGGCGGGCGAGCCGCTCTTGCACCTCGTCGATCGGGCGCGCGGCTACTGAGCTTCAGTGCAGGCGCGGCGGCTTTTCGGGGTCGGTGCCGGGGGCCTTGGGTCCGGGGGTGACATGCGGCTGCGGCAGCTTGAGCCTAAGCCCGGCGCGGGCGATGCGGCGCGCGGTCTCCGTCTGGCCTTCGAGAAAGGTCACGTCGAGCGCGCCCTCCTCCAGCCCCGAGAAGGTCAGAGCCTCGCCCACCGCGACGGCAAGCCCGCGCTCGGCCATCGGCGCGGGGTCGAGAAAGGCCAAAAGCGGCGCCTCGCGCCCGTCGGCATATTCGACCCGGACGAGGAACGCCTCGCGCGCGAGGCCCCGCGCCGAAGCGAGCTTCTCGTCGAGGGCCGCGAGCAGCGCCTCGGAGACGTCGCGCGGCGGGTTGACGGCGACGGGGCGTTCGGAGGCCTCCTGCGGCGCATGGGTCAGCGTCTCGGCCAGCCATGTCAGCGCCTCGGGCGGCAAGAGCCGCGCCGAGGGGGCGACACGCGGGTTGAGCGCGAGGCCGAGCCCCTGGCTGCCGAGGATCTGCGCCAGCGCCCGGCCCGGCACGGCGGCGTGGAAGGCGGCTGCGCCCGCGTATTCGGAAAGGCGCTCCTCGCGGTCGAAGGCCACGGCGTAGCTCTGCCCCGCCTCCTCGATGGTCACCGGGGTCACGCTTTCCTCGTCGGCCTCGTCGGCGAGCAGCAGGTAAAGCTCCGCATCCGCGAGGCGGCCGTAATAGCGCAGCCGCGCTGCGTCGTCCTCGGGCGCGGCCTCCATGGCCGCCGAGGCCACGTCCAGTCCGGTTTCCATGCTCAGTCCTCCATCACCTCGCGCACGCGGGCCTTGAGCGCGGGCAGAACCTCCGCCTCGAACCACGGGTTGCGCTTGATCCACGCGGTATTGCGCCACGAGGGATGAGGCAAGGGAAAGAGACCGGGGCCGAAATCGCGCCACTGGCGCACCCGCTCGGTCACGCCCGGCCCGCGGCCCAAATGCCAGTTCATCGCCGCACCGCCGATCAGCACGGTGAGGCGGATGTCCGTCAGCTCCGACAGGACGCGATCGCGCCAGACCTGCGCGCAGATGGGTGGCGGCGGCAGGTCCGAGCCCTTGGTGTCGTATCCCGGAAAACAGAAGGCCATCGGCACGATAGCGACGCGGCTGCGGTCGTAGAAGGTGTCTTCGTCCATGCCGAGCCAGTCGCGCAGCCGCTTGCCCGAACGGTCCCAGAAAGGCGTCCCCGCCTCGTGCACGCGAAGCCCCGGCGCCTGGCTCGCGATCAGGAGCCGGGCACCGGGGCGAAACCAGACGACGGGCCGCGGCGCGTGCCGCGTCGCTGTGGCGGCGAACCGGTCGGCGCACAGGCGGCAGGCGGAAAGCTCGGCGCGCAGCTTCTCCATCGCGGCCTACCTCGCGCCCTGCCCGCCGCCCGCGCGCAACATCACGCCCGGCGGCCGCCGCGCAGCACCTTGCGAGCCAGTTTCCAGATGGCGAAATACTTGACGAACTTGCGCATGGGGTCGTTCCTTTCCGATGAGTGGGGTTCGCCCTCCAAACGCGCGAGCGATGCAGAAGTTTCGCCGCGCCGGGCGTGGCGGTGCCGGTCGGGCCGGGCGCAAGATCCGCCGGAGCGCGGAAACATTCTCCCGATTTGGTAAGGATTTGGGCGTCGTTTCGCCATAAACCGGGCCTAGATCGGAATCACGAAGCCCCGGATCGACCCTGATGGTTGGACATGGCAAAGACAGCCGGGCACCGAAGCGGGGAGCAGATGCTCGAGTTCAACCAGGTCAGCAAGTCCTTCTGGACCGGACAGCAGCGCAAGGTCATCCTCGACCGGGCCTCGTTTCGTGTCGAGCTGGGTCGCTCGCTCGGCATTCTCGCGCCCAACGGCACCGGCAAGACCACGCTGATCAACATGATGGCCGGGCTGGAAAAGCCCGACGAAGGCACGATCACCCGCGGCTGCCGGATCTCCTTTCCGCTGGGCTTCATGGGCGGGGTGGTGCCGCGCCACAGCGCGCGAGAGAACGCGCGCTACATCGCCCGGCTCTACGGGCTCGACCCCGATTACGTCGAGGCCTTCTGCCGCTGGCTTTGCGGCATCGCGGAATATTTCGACCGGCCCGTCGGCACCTACAGCCAAGGGATGCGCGCGCGCTTCACCTTTTCGCTGATGCTGGCGCTGGATTTCGACATCTACCTGATCGACGAGGGCATGCCGCAGACCACGGACGCCGCCTTCAACCGCAAGGCCGGCGAAATCCTGCGCGAGCGGCTGGAGACCACCACGGTAATCATCGTCTCGCACCAGCCGCAGACGCTGGAGCGCTTTGCCCGGCAGGCCGCCGTGCTGCGGCATGGCCGGCTGCACATGTTCGACAGTCTCGAGGAGGCGCGCGAGCTTTATGACTACCACTCCTAAGGTGACCCGTTACCGGCTGCGCGCCGGCACGCCCCTCGCCCCCCGGCCTGTCGATCCCGAGGCCGCGCGCGCCGCCGCGACCGCCGCGATGGAGGCACGCCCCGCCCCC
>NZ_JAMYXC010000181.1 GCF_024159025.1 Limimaricola litoreus | reverse complement strand
CCAGCTCGGCCTCGCGCTCAACCAGATCGCGGGCGTGGTCGAGAACGGGCTTTTCGTCGACATCTGTGACGCGCTCGCCAGGCATCCGCCGCGCGGGCCTCGAAGGCGATGCGCGCCGCGAGACCGGCGCGCGCCCCGGGCGGCACGGCGAGCAGCGCCGAAAGCCCCCGGTCGAGGCAGCCCGGCAGGATCGGCCTCACGCCGCCACCTCGATCGCGGCGAAGGGCCCCGGCCCGAAGGCCTCCGAGATCTGCGCCACCTGCACCACCAGCGCCCCCGCCGCCCCGTCTGTCCCGTCCGCCGCCCGCGCCTCGGCGCTGTAGCTGTAGGCGGGCGTGTCCACCTCCGCCTCGCGCAGCACGACGCCATCTTGAAGGATGCGCACGAGGTAGGCCTCGCGCCCCTCGTCGAGCGGCACGTCCCGCCCCTCCCAGGCGTCCGCGCCGCGGCGCGCGCGTCGCACCCATGTGATCCGAAGATCCCCCTGCGCCTCGCGCGCTGACAGATGCGCGGGCGCATAGGGCCTGAGCCCGATGCCTGCAAAGGCGCGAAGCTCGTGCCGCCAGCTCGGATCGGTCAGCGGCCGGCGGGCCGGGCCATAGCGGTAATGCCGCTCCAACCCCCGCGCCGCCTGCGGCAGGTCGATCTGCCGCGGCACACCGTCGAGCAGCACGAAGCGGCTGCCCACGGGCCAGACATCCGGCATCACCCCGTCCGTCCCCGCCTGCCCCCGAAGCCGCAGCGACAGATGATAGACGCCCGGCGCGACCGGCTCGGCGGTCTGGAACTGGAACACCTCCCAATGGTCGCTCGTCCCGTCGCCGATGGCGCAAAGATTGGCCCCCGACAGGATCGCCGCCTCGCTGGCCGAGGTGAGCTGCCCCTGCGCCAGCCGCACCCGAAGCGCCCGCCCGCGATCCCAGATCCCGCTCGGGGCCGCCGCCATCGCGGTTTCGGTCACCCCGATGGTGGCGGGCAGCGATTGCACGAGGTTCAGCCGGTGATCGGCATCTTCCACGCCCGAGGCCAGCGCCACCGCACCCGGCCATGGCCGCGCCGTGGCGGCGAAATGCGGCGCGTGGGCCACCTCCTCTCCGGTGAGCAGTGGCAGGTCGAGAAACACCCCCTCGACCGGCACCGGCGGGATATAGGCCCCCGGCGAGGTCGCCTCGGCCTCGGCAGGCTGCGGCAGGTAGAGGCCGGGAGCGGTGCGCACCGCCTCGACCTGCGCATGGGTGGTCCGCTCCAAACGGTCGATGCGCCAGTTGCCGCCCGGCGCGCCCAAGATCTCGACCACGTC
>NZ_JAMYXC010000323.1 GCF_024159025.1 Limimaricola litoreus | reverse complement strand
CAGGTGGCCCGCGCGCTGAGCGACGCGCTCGACGGGATCGAAAGCCGGGTGTTCTCCGAGCTTGGCGTGCCGCTCGGCCCGCTGGAGCGGCGCGACCACGGCTCGTGGTTCCAGGAGCCGCATTCGGGCGGGCTCGGCTGGTGCTTTCCGGCGGCGCTCGGCGCGCAGCTCGCCGATCCCGAGAGGCTCTGCGTCGCCACGATGGGCGACGGCTCCTACATGTTCTCGAACCCCACCGCCTGCCACCAGATCGCCGAGGCGCTGGAGCTGCCTTTGCTGATCCTGGTGCTCAACAACGAGGAATGGGGCGCCGTGCGCGCCTCGGTCACCGGGCTTTACCCCGACGGCCACGCCTCGCGCGCCAACGAGATGCCGCTTACGGCGCTGAAGCCCAGCCCGGATTTTCGTCGCACCGCCGAGGCGAGCCGCGCCCATGCCCGTCGGGTCGAGACCGCGTCCGAACTTCCGGGTGCCCTCGAAGAGGCGCTCCGGGTGGTGCGGGAGGAGCGGCGCTGCGCGCTGCTCGATATCAAGATCCTGCCCGACTGACGGATCGGCGCGCCCTAGTCGCCGGGCGCGCCGATCTCTTCGACAGCGTCGCACAGCGCGGTGGCGGAGACGAGCGCGCGGCCCGTGGCCATCGCCATCTGGGGCAGCACCATCCATTCGAGCTGCCACGCGGCGCCCGATCGCTCCTGCTCATGCACCAGCGCCTGATGAAGCACCGCAAGCTGTCCAGCATTGAACCGCGCCAGCGTCACCAGAAGCTCAGCCATGACCGGGTTCTGCTTGTGCGCCATGGCCGAGGAGCCGCCGCCCCCCGAAAGCGAGATTTCGCGCGGGGCCTGCTGCGCCATGAGACAGACATCCTGCCCCATCTTGCCGAGCGTTCCGGTTACAAGGGACAGAAAACCCGCGAATTCGGCCACGCCGTCGCGGCGGGCCTGCCATTGCGGCGCCGGATCGAGGCCGAGCGCCTGCGCGAGATGCCGGGCCATGGTATCGCCCTGCCCGCCCAGCTCACGCCGCGTGCCGACCGGCCCACCGAGCTGAAGCCGCGCTACCCGCGGCAGGCCATGGTCGAGCCGGTCGAGATGATCTCCGAGCGGCAGCCTCCAGGCGTCGAGCCGGTGGGCCACGGTGATCGGCAAAGCCGCCTGCATCCGCGTGCGCCCCATGAGCGGGCGCGCGCCATGAGCCTCGCGCAGGCTGGCCAGGCGACCTTGCAGCACCTCGATCCGTCCGCGCAGCAGCGCGGCGGTATCGCGCAGCGTACAGGCCAGCGCGCTGTCGATCACATCCTGCGACGTCGCGCCGCTATGCACCGCGCCACTGGCTTCCCCCGCCGCCT
>NZ_JAMYXC010000220.1 GCF_024159025.1 Limimaricola litoreus | reverse complement strand
CGGCGGCGGTGGACCGCCACGCCGCGGCGCTGGGCCGTCCGGTGCGGCGGCTGAGCCTGCGCGATACGCGCTCGCGCTGGGGCTCGTGCAGCGCGCGGGGCGACATCATGCTGTCGTGGCGGCTCGTCATGGCGCCGCCCGAAATCGGCGATTACGTCGCCGCGCACGAGGTCGCCCACCTGGCCGAGATGAACCACTCCGCCGCCTTCTGGGCCGTCTGCGCCCGGCTCTACCCCGATCACCGGGCCGCGCGGGACTGGCTTCGGACCCGTGGTGACAGCCTGCAGCGGATCGAGTTCTCCGCCCCCGCCGAGGCCCTCGCATGATTCCCGCCACCGCGAGCCCGCGTGTCCCGGACCCCAGCGGCGCCGCGCATGACCGGGTCTACCGCGCGCTCAGGACCCGGATTATGCATGGCGAGATGGGGCCCGGGGAATCGCTGACCCTGCGCGGCATCGGCAAGCTGTTCGGCGTCTCCATGACCCCCGCGCGCGAGGCGGTGCGGCGGCTGGTGGCCGAGGGCGCGCTCACGCTCTCCTCCTCGGGCCGGGTGGCCACGCCTGCGCTCACCAACGAGCGGATCGAGGAACTGGCGTCCTTGCGCGCCATGTTGGAGCCCGAGCTGGCCTCGCGCGCCCTGCCGCGGGCGCATTTCGCACTGATCGACCGGCTGGAGGCGATCAATGCCGGCGTCAGCCAGATGGTCGCGCGGCACGACGCGACCGGCTACATCCGCATGAATCTCGAATTTCACCGCACGCTTTACCTCCGGGCCCAGTCGCCCGCGATCCTCGCCATGACCGAGACCGTCTGGCTGCAGCTCGGTCCCACCATGCGGGCGCTCTACGGGCGGCTCAGGCGCACCGAGCCGCCCTATCACCACAAGCTCATCCTCGCCGCGCTCCGGGCGGGAGACGAGCCGGGACTCAGGCTCGCGGTGCGGACCGACGTGACGCAGGGGCTGCGGCTGCTCAAGGGGTGATTGACTTATCTGACATTTATTGTCAGGAATAGGTCAGCCACGACGGCCCGTCCGTCGCAAGCCGGATGCGTTCAGGACCATCGAGGCCCGCCATGCCCCGCGACTTTCTCGACGACACCTCCGCCGACGGCGCGCGCAGCACCCCCTTGGGTGGTGCGCCGGTCGGCCATATCGACGACCTCCCCCCGCTGGAGGCGCGCGCCGTGCGGCTGCTCAGGCTGTGGTGCGACGTCGGGCCAGGCGCGGTCGAGGCCCGGCTTGCCCCCGATCTCGATCCCGGACCCGCGCACGCGGCCACAACGGCGCTGCACGCGCTGCTGCGGCTTTGCGCCCATGCCGGCCGGCGCCCGCTGATGCGCCATGCCGCGGAC
>NZ_JAMYXC010000144.1 GCF_024159025.1 Limimaricola litoreus | reverse complement strand
GGGTGCCGCGCGCGGCCCCCGGCTCGCTTCCGGGCAGCTCGACCGCCGCGAGATCCTGCCCGCCCGCCCCGGCCTCGCCGCCCAGGAGTGCGGCTTCCGAGACCAGCGCCGAAAAACTCAACGGGGCGGAGGGTTGCGAGATCGTGGTGCCTGCCGACGGCGCGGGCTGCCCGGGCGCTGCGGCCTTTTCCGTCACGAGACCCGCGGGCGTCTCGCCTTGCCGGGGCTCGGCTGCGATCATCGCTACCCCGCGCGGGGCCGCCTGATCCTGAGCGGGGACGAGAGGTTGCATCGGGGCCGACGGGTCGCCGGACGCTTCGGCGGGCATGAAAGCCGTCGCGGTGGAGGGGGTCGCAGGGGAAGGCTTCGTTGGCGAGAGCGTCGCAGTGGAAGCCCCCGTCGCGGAGGGCGCCATGGTGGAAAGAGCCGTGGCGGAAGGCGCCGTGGCGGAGGGCATTATGCCGGAAGCAACCGCCATCGGCCCGGCGGTCGTCGATCCGGAAGGGTCCATGCCCATCGCCGTGGCGGCGGTGTCGAGCAGGTTGGACATCCGCGTCAGGGCGGCGATGGCGCGCTCGGGCCCAGCCCCGCCCATGGCCGCCTGCACCGCCGCGACCGCCTGCGCCGATCCGGGCGGCACCGAAAAGACCATGGCCGGAAGCGCGTCGGCCTCCTGCGTGCCGGAGGGCAGCAGCCCGCCCAGCTCGGTGCCATGCGCGGCGTCGAAGGCGGCGATCGTCTCGCTCAGCCCGGTCTGCATATGCACGATGGCCTCCGCCTGCGCGGTCTCGTCCCCGCCGGCGGCGACGAGCCGCGCCAGCCCGTCCTGCGCCACGGCTTCGAGGTCGCCTTGCAGCTCATCGAGCGGCGTCGTCGCCTTGGGTGGTTCGGTCTGCGCCGCATCTCCCTGCGCCGCCCGGCCCTGCTGCGCGCTCATGAGAGCGGCGAAGCCCGGGGCAGCCCCCTCGGGTGCACCCGGCTCCGGCCGCGCGGCCATGGGCGGCACCTGCCCGGTCGGAAAGGAGGGGACTGGCACGATCATCGCGGGCCTCAGCCCTCGCGGGCGGTTTCGCCCTGCGCGGCGCGAGCGTCGCGCAACACCGTCTCCACGCGTTGGCCGATCTCGCGCAGCCAGGTGTCATGCGTCCGTGCCTCGGGCGCAAAGCGCACCAGCTCGGCCGTGGCCAGCCCCGCCGCAGGCGGCACGAAGCTCGCGTCGAGCGAGGTGAGATAGTCGTGCAGGCGCGGGCTGCTCAGGAACAAGGGCCCGCACAGAAGCTCATCGGGGTCGGAGCCGCGCACGACCGGGCCGGTCCACAGGCTGGCCAGCGCGGCGGCGAGGCCGATGCGGAAGGGC
>NZ_JAMYXC010000193.1 GCF_024159025.1 Limimaricola litoreus | reverse complement strand
CTGGCCGCCCGACCGCCGCGCCGCCCGCATGACAATCTGGCGCTCGCGGGCGACTGGCTCGCCCCGCCTCTGCCCCAGACCATCGAGGCGGCGCTGATCTCAGGGCGCGAGGCCGCGCGCGCCTTGCACTGAGCGCAGACCGGCCCTGCCGCATCGTCGGTTGTCGCGGGGCCATGCGGGGCGCATATCTGGCTCAACACGGCAAAACACAGAAAGTCCAGAGACATGGCGCAGACCACCACCGCCACCGCCCCCTCCCGCCTTCTCGGCCTCGCGGTCGCCCCCTTTGCCATGATCGGCCGCGGGCTGATCGCCATGGCCGAAGCCGGCCCGCGCATGAAGCAGGTTCAGCGTCTCAACGAGATGAGCGACAAGGACCTCGAAGCGCTCGGCACCACCCGCGCCGAAATGGTGCGCAAGATCTTCGGCGGCGCGATCTACATGTGATCCGCATCGCCCCCCGCATGTCGGGGGGCGCCGACGCCCAAGCCGATGCCCGGTGATGACAGGCGCGCGTCGCGCCGTCTCGAAGCCCGCATGAAAAACGCCGCTCGCGCGGCACCCGAGCCCCCATCCGACCCGACCAGAAGATGCCGGCGCACCCGGTCGGCATGGACCGTTCCCGGCCGCGATGCCGGGACCGGGGCGAGGGCCGATCGGTGACGAGGCTTGATTTTCGAGCCATCTCCCCCATATTCGAATGGCTGACGTTAGCTTTTTCGACCCTTCTGTCTCCGCTCGGCCGGCTCAGTTGATCGATCCAGACTGCAACGCGCCGCAGCTGCCGCATGTCGCGGGCAGCGACAAGACAGGAGACACGGATATGGCCACTGGCACCGTGAAATGGTTCAACACCACCAAAGGCTTCGGCTTCATCGCGCCCGACACCGGCGGCAAGGACGTCTTCGTCCACATCTCGGCCGTCGAGCGTTCGGGCCTGAACGGTCTCGCCGATGACCAGAAGGTGTCCTACGACATCGAATCCGGCCGTGACGGCCGCGAGTCGGCGGTGAACCTGGCGCTCGCCTGAGCCCTATCATCACCGGACGACCGAAGCGGGGCCCGTGGGGCCCCGCTTTTCGTTTGGGCGGAAGGAAAGCCCGGCTTCCCTTCCGTCACCCTGCCAAAGCCTTGCAAAACCAGTCCCCTGCGCGATGCTCCTGAGCTGCGCATGGCCGGTCTCAGCCCTGTTGCGCCTGCGCCATGACCTCCAGCATCCGCTCGGCCAAGGCCCGTCGCTCGGCCTCGTCCAGCGCGCCCTGCCCCTCCAGCGTCAGCACCAGCTTTGCGCCGTCGCTGCGCACCGTCGCACGGGCTCCATCCGCGAGCCGGGCCTCGGCCAGCGGCGGCGGTGCGTCCCG
>NZ_JAMYXC010000007.1 GCF_024159025.1 Limimaricola litoreus | reverse complement strand
GACTGGGGTGAAGTCGTAACAAGGTAGCCGTAGGGGAACCTGCGGCTGGATCACCTCCTTTCTAAGGATGCTTCTAGAACATGATGCGAAACCAACGCGCTCAAGTAGCGAAGCGGTAGCGCAAAACGTCATGAAGCACTTAGCAGCTGCAATCAAAGCAGCATATCGAGCCGAGCCGTCCTCATATCTCTTCAGACATTGGTGGCCATCCTTCGGGATGGTGGAACCAACGGGGCGTTAGCTCAGCTGGGAGAGCATCTGCTTTGCAAGCAGAGGGTCATCGGTTCGATCCCGATAGGCTCCACCAGTTGGGTCGGTAGCTCAGTTGGTTAGAGCGCACGCCTGATAAGCGTGAGGTCGGAGGTTCAAATCCTCCTCGACCCACCAGCCCCTCCGATTTGACCGTAAAGCACTTCTTAAGTGTTTTGCCGTCCAATCGGACGCATGATTTTGACATCGTTTAGAGAGAATATATCAGAACCATCGGTTCGACCGCGTCAGGTCGATACCCCGGAGCGCCCCAGGGCGCTGCGGAGCAGATGGTTTTGTTCCAAGTCAAGTACACTAACCTATGTCTCCATGAGCCTTGCATGGGCGAATGGAGGCGGGAAAACGTATGACTTTCGGTTCAGAAAAGAGCTCTGCTCTTTGTCCTCAAGTAGCCCTCCGGGCGATAGGACGACAAAGCAAGCCTTGCTTTTTCTGGATCGGATCAAGCGCGAAAAGGGCGTTTGGTGGATGCCTAGGCAGTAAGAGGCGATGAAGGACGTGATACTCTGCGATAAGCCATGGGGAGTTGAGAATAAGCTTTGATCCATGGATTTCCGAATGGGGCAACCCACCTGAAACTTCGTTATTGTTGCTCGCAAGAGCACTCAATAGCGCTGTTAACCAGGTACTTCTAACCTGAATACATAGGGTTAAAAGAGCAAACCCGGGGAACTGAAACATCTAAGTACCCGGAGGAAAGGACATCAACAGAGACTCCGCTAGTAGTGGCGAGCGAACGCGGACCAGCCGAGCCTTGAGTGTGACCAGAACGAGTTGGAAAACTCGGCCAGAGCGGGTGACAGCCCCGTATGGGAAGCATGATAGGACGTATCAAGTAGGGCGGGACACGTGAAATCCTGTCTGAAGATCGGGGGACCACCCTCGAAGGCTAAGTACTCCTTACTGACCGATAGCGAACCAGTACCGTGAGGGAAAGGTGAAAAGCACCCCGACGAGGGGAGTGAAACAGTACCTGAAACCGAACGCCTACAATCAGTCGGAGCTCCCTTGAGGAGTGACGGCGTACCTTTTGTATAATGGGTCATCGACTTGGTCTCACGAGCAAGCTTAAGCCGGTAGGTGTAGGCGCA
>NZ_JAMYXC010000257.1 GCF_024159025.1 Limimaricola litoreus | reverse complement strand
GTCAGCCGCAGCTCGCCGGGCATCTCGCCCATCGCGGCGTAGCAATCCCGCGCCGCCAGCCCCAGCCCCTCGACCACGGCACGGATCAGATCGGGAAAGCGATGCCCCTGGCTCAGGCCGACGAAGCCCGCCCGCGCATCGGCATCGACGAAGGGGCCGCGCTCTCCGGCCTCGGAGATATAAGGGTGATAGAGGATCTCGCCGGGACGGCTGCGCGCGAGCCAACCTTCGATCCGGGCGACGAGATCGGCATGCGACGCCTCGACCCCCATCTCGGCCATCAGCTCGCCCGCCAGCGCCAGCGCCCAGTCGATGTTGAGCGTCGCGGCCATGTTGGTCTGCACTTGGGTCACCATCCCGGGGGCGGGCAGCGCGATGACATAGCCGGTACAGGCCTCGTTCAGCACGACATCCGTGTCGCGCACCGCGCGCATGTGCACCCCGGTCGAGCCCACGGTCGAACAGGCGGCGCCGGGCGTGCCGGTATGGACCCCGGCCCCGAGCGCGGTCATCACCATGTCGACATGGCCGAGGCTCACCGGCGTCCCGGCCCTGAGACCGGTCTCGCGCGCCGCGGCCGGGCTCAGCGGATGCGTCTGCCGCGTGCCGTCGACGATCTCGGGCAGCAGGTGGCGGCGATGCTCCAGCCCCAGCGCGGCGATGACGGTGTCGTCATAGGTGCGGCTGCGGAAATTGCCGAAGGTAAAGCTCGCTTCGGAGGGGTCGGTGGCGCGGATGCCGGTGAGCTTCAGATAGAGCCAGTCCTTGCAATGCAGCGCCGTCTCGGCGCGATCGAGCCGCTCGGGCTCAGTCGCGTCGATATGCGCCATCTGTGCCCCCATCTGGCAGGTGTTGAGGCCGGTGCCGGTGGCCTCGAACCGGGCCCGCTCCAGCGGCCCCGATTTCAGCCGCGCCACCGCTGGCGCGGCGCGCGCGTCGAGCCAGAGCCAAGCGTCGCCGACCGGCGCGTCGCCCGTCCCGACCAGCCAGGTGCCGTCGCCCTGCGCGGTCACAGCGAGCGCGGCGCAGCGCTCGGGCAGCCGGTCGATGCGTTCGCCCAGGGCGCGAAGCGCCCGTGCGCAATCCTCCCAGGTCCGCGCCAATGGCTGGGTGGCGACGCCGCCTGACGCGGTGTCGTAGCGGTTTGGCACGGCGGCGGCGGCAATCTGGCGGCCGGAGAGGTCGAACCCCACCGCCTTGATCACCGAGGTGCCGGCATCAATGCCGATGATAAGGTCGCCCGTCCCTGCGGTCATGCTTTTCTCCCCTGCCCGGCGGTCAGTCCGGCAGCGCCGCCAGCGCCTGCGCCGTCGCCTCGTCGGTGATCAGCCCATCGAGCCAGCCGCCGCGCAGCACCGCCGCGATCGCGGCCACTTTGTCCGGCCCGCCGGC
>NZ_JAMYXC010000247.1 GCF_024159025.1 Limimaricola litoreus | reverse complement strand
GCAGCGGGGGCTTCGGCCAGCGCGCGCGCCTGCGCGGCCGGTTCGGGCGCCTCGGCCTCCTGCGCATTGGCGGTGGCCACGAAGGAGACGCGCGCGGGTGCGGGCATGTCGACCACGAACTGGTCGGCGAGCACATAGGCCAGCGTCAGCACGCTTGCCGTGCCGGCGGAGGCGGGGGCGAGGATCTTAAGAAACTTCGACATTTTCCGCCTCTCCGCGTTCGTTGACATGCCAGGTCTGGATGCCGTTGTTGTGGTAGATCGAGTTCTCGCCGCGGATCTGGCGCAGCTCGTCCTTGGTCGGCTGGACATAGCCGGTGGAATCATGCGCCCGGCTTTGCAGCAGCAGCGGTTTCCCGTCCCAGTCGAACTCGAAGTAGAAGCGGTGCATCGACTTGTCGAAGCTCGGCCCCGACATGCGGGCCGCGTGCCAGTTCTTGCCGCCGTCGAGCGTCACGTCGACGCGCGGGATGGTGCCGCGCCCCGACCAGGCGATGCCGGTGAGAACGGTCGGCCCCTTGGAATGCAGGATCGGCGCCTGCGGGCTGGGGTTGGTGATGACGGACTTGGCGTCCATCTCCCAGGTGAAGCGGCGGGCGACGCCGTTGTCGAGAAGATCGGTGTATTTCGACGCCTCCTCGCGGTGGTGCCATGGCTGGTCGCCGACCTCGATCCGGCGCAGCCACTTGATCCACATGTTGCCTTCCCAGCCGGGCACGACGAGGCGAACCGGGTAGCCCTGTTCGGGGCGCAGCGCCTCGCCGTTCATCTTGAAGGCGACGAGGCAGTCGTCCATCGCCTTCTCGATCGGGATGGAGCGGGTCATGGCCGAGGCGTCGGCGCCCTCGGGCATGATCCACTTGCCGTTGGTCTTGACCCCGGCCTCCTCGAGCAGCAACCGCAGCGGAATGCCGGTGTATTGCACGTTGTGGATCATGCCGTGGGTGTATTGGCAGCCGTTGAGCTGCGCCCCCGCCCATTCCATGCCCGAGTTCGCCGCGCATTCGAGGAAATAGACCCGGTTCTCGCGCGGAAAGCGCATCAGGTCCTGCATGGTGAAGACCAGCGGCTTGTCGACGAGGCCGTTGATCATCAGCCGGTGCGCCGCCGGGTCGACCTCGGCGATGCCCGCGTGGTGCCGCTCGAAGCACAGCCCGTTGGGGGTGATGATGCCATCGAGCTCGTGGATCGGGGTGAAGTTCACCGAGGAGACCGGGTCGGCGGTCAGCCATTCGACGTTGCGGCGCACCACATGCGCCTCGTGCGGCGAGGGGGTGCCGTAGGGATGGGCATCCACGCCGTCGCCCAGGTACTGCATCCAGGGCTGAAGCTCGGTGATCGCAGGATCGGCGGTCTGCGCGGCCACGCGGCTGCCGGCCAGCGCGCCGCCGGC
>NZ_JAMYXC010000113.1 GCF_024159025.1 Limimaricola litoreus | reverse complement strand
AGGCCCGTCTGCGCCAGCACCGAGACCTGCACCAGCCCCTGCCCCGCCGGGCGCCCCTGTCGCGGGTCGATCACATGGCTCGTTTCCAACCGCCCGCGCAGGCCCTGCGGCGCATGGGCCGATGTCGCCAGCGCCAGCCCTCCGGGCTGCACCACGCGCAGCGCCGCCCCACCGGCTGCGCCCGGTCGCTCGATCGCCACGCGCCACGCGCGGGGCGAGGGGTGTTGGCCGAGCGTCGCGATCTCGCCGCCGATCTCGACCAGCGCATCCGCGATACCAAGCGCCGAGATGCCCGCCGCCAGCAGGTCGAGCGCATGGCCCTTGGCAAGGCCGCAAGGATCGAAGGTGAGGGCGGCATGGCTCTTGCGCACGGCCCCGGCTCGTAGCTCGAACCGCCCCTCCCGCGCGATCGCGCCCTCGATCCGGCCAAAGCCATGGCGCGCCACCAAAGGCCCGACCCGCGCGTCAAAGCCCCCTTCGGTGAGCGACCGCACCGCCTCGGCCTCCGACAGGCAGGCCCGCGTCGCCGCCCCGACGGGCCGCCACGCCCCCGCGCCCGCGCGGTTCAGCCGCGCCAGCGCGCTATCCTCGCGCCAGGGCGACAGTTCGGCGTCGAGATCGGCGATGAGGCGGGTCGCAAGCTGCGCCACCGCCTCCTGCCGCGCCCCGGCGTGCAGGACGCAGCGCCAATAGCTGCCAAAGGCGGGACCGCCCACTGTCGTCGTCGTCGTCGTCGCCCCGGACCGGGCAGGACCGGCCATCAGTGCCGCCCCCGCTCCGGCCAGAAAATCCCTGCGCCGCATCCACATGGCTCAGCTCCCGAAATCGTCGAAAAAGATGCGCCCCTGCGGCACGCCCGCCTCGTCGAGCGCCGACATCACCGCCGCGATCATCAAGGGCGGGCCGCAAAGGTAATATTCGCATTCCTCGGGGCTCGGATGATCGCGCAGGAAACCGTCGCGTAGCACCGCGTGGACAAAGCCCACCGGCCCCTCCCAATCGTCTCCGGGCCCGGGTTCGGAGAGCGCCACCGTCCAGCGGAAATTGGCATGGCGCGCCGCGAGCTCCTCGAACGCCTGCGCATGAAGCAGGTCCTCGCGGCTGCGCGCGCCGTACCAGAAGCCGATCTTTCGCCCGGTGCCGCGCGCGTCGAGCTGATCGTGAACAATGGCGCGCAAGGGCGCCATGCCGACGCCGCCGCCGATCAGCACCATCTCGCGCGCGCTGTCCTGCGCGCGAAAACTGCCGAAGGGCCCCGCCGTCGACACCCTGTCGCCCGGCGCGAGCTGGAACAGCCATGACGACACGATGCCCGGCGGCACGCCCGGCCGGTCGGGTGGCGGCCCGGCGAGGCGGATGAGCAGGACGATCCGCCCCGCCGCGAGATCGGCGGGCGTGCTGGCG
>NZ_JAMYXC010000070.1 GCF_024159025.1 Limimaricola litoreus | reverse complement strand
ATGTCGGGGCGGGGCCGCGGCGTCGTGACGGTGGGCGAGACCGGGATCGAGCTGCACAAGAGCGTCGCGCGGCAGCCGCAGCCCGAGGGCGAGGTGCTGATCTACACGCTGGAGCTTCAGAACGACGGGCAGGCGGCGGTCGCCCCCCTCGCTCGGATCGACGGGGCGGAGATCCTCGTGGATGGCGTGGCCCGGCCCGGCGTGCTGGTGCGCGACGCGGTGCCGCTCAACACCGTGTTCGAGCCCGGAGGCGCGGCCCCCGGGGCGCTGTGGCTCTATCACCTGACGGGCGCGCCCGAGCACAGCTATCTGTCGGTGCCGCCCGAGGATGCGGCGCAGGTCGATGCCGTGGCCTTTTTGCACGAAGGGGCGCTCGATGCCGGGCACAGCCGGCGGATGCGGTTTCAGGTTCGGGTGCCGGGCCATGTCGGCCAAGTGCGCATCACCAACACCGCGACCGTCTTCGTGCCGCAGGCCGGCGGCGCCCGCGCGCAGCGTTCCAACGAGGTGACGGTGGAGCATGCGGGGGAGGGCGGCGGGCTCGATTACGTCGATGCGGGGATGCGCCCGGTGTTTCGCGGCGCGCTCGGGCAGGATCTGATGTTCGACTTCGCCTCGGGCCAGTGCAACGGCACGCGCGGGCGCGACGAGATCGAGATCACCGTGGCCAGCGACAGGACCGGCGATGTCGAGACCGTGACCGCGCGGGAGAGCGACCTCAATTCGGGGCGGTTCTCCGCGCCGCCGCTGCCGGTGGCGCGGATGTCCCCGCCGGTGGCGGGCGACAATGTTCTCGCCGCGACGCGGGGCGACCGTCTCGTGGCCACCGTGCTGTGCCAAAGCCTGCTCTACAGCGCCGAATTCCTCGTCGATCCGGGCAATTTCGTCTTCGACAGCGTCGACAACAACCCCGTGGAGGGCGCACGGGTCGCGCTGCTCGACACGGCGGGCCGGGAGATCGAGGCGGTGACGACCGATGCGGAGGGGTTCTTCTCCTTCGGCGCGCGCACCAGCGGCTATTATCGCTACAGCGTCGAGGCGCAGGGCCATGCATACCCCTCGGCCCGCCGGGTCTTCGAGGGCTTCGCGCGCAGCCTGTCGCCCGACGAGGCAAGCTGGGGCGGCGCGTTTCGCCATGCCGCCGGCGCGGTCATGCGCGGCGACATACCGGTCGATCCCGACTTCGGCATTCCCATCGCGGTCGAAAAGCGGGTCGACCGCGCGCGGGTCGCCACCGGCGGTCACGCGGTTTACACGCTGGGTCTGAGCAACGAGATGACCGAGGCGCTGCTCGATGCGCGGCTGGTCGACACGCCGCCACCCGGCGCGCGGATCGTGCCCGGCTCGGTGCGGCTCGACGGTGCACCGATCGCCGATCCCGCGCGGCGCGCGGATGGGCCCGTGTCTT
>NZ_JAMYXC010000190.1 GCF_024159025.1 Limimaricola litoreus | reverse complement strand
ACCGCCCGCCGCCGAACCCCCGGCGCCCGCCCCCTTTCCACCCGCCGCGCGACGCGAAGCGGAGGCGGCGGCGCCCGACGATGATTTCGAGGCGCCCGAGCTGCCCCAGGCCGCGCCATCGCAGGAGTCGGGGCTCAGGTCGCGGCTCGAGGCGACCATCGCCGAGCTGGAATCGGCGATCACCCACCAGGTCGAGGAATGGGAGCCCGACGGCAGCGAACCGGCGCCGGTGATGGACTGGGCCAGTGCCCGGGCCGAGGACACGCCGTTCCTGAGCCGTCGCCACCCCCATGCGCAGGAGCGCGCGCCGCAGCGCGCGCAGGCCGCACCGGCCGGGGCTCCCGTGCCGGAAGCCCGCTTCCACGACGGGATGGACGAGGAGATGCCCCCGCAAGCCGAGCCCGCGGCACGGCCCGAGGCGGCAGAAGCGCCGATCCCGTCGGAGGACGTCGCGGCGTCCGTTTCCGAAAGCGCCGCGCCGCATGCCCCCGCCGAGACGGGGCAGGCGCCGATCGTCGACGAGGAGATGCTGCGCCGGATCGTCACCGAGGTTCTGCGCGAAGAGCTGCGCGGCCCGCTCGGCGACCGGATCACCAGCAATCTGCGCAAGCTGGTGCGCCGCGAGATCTTTCGCGCGCTGGCCAGCGACGAGGTCGACTGACCGCTCAAACCGGAGCGGCGAGCTCGAGCAGGCGGTCGATGTCGAGATGCCGTTCCAGATGCGCGGCCAGCGCGTCGAGCGTCTCCTCCACCTCCGCCTCGTAGCTGCCGCGCGACGCGCCGCCCAGCTCCGCCAGCACCTGCGCGCGGAAGCCATCATCCGAGAACAGCCCGTGCAGGTAGCAGCCGCGCACACGGCCATCGGGGTTGGTCGCGCCCTCGGGCTGGCCATTGATCTCGATCCAATGACGCGCCTCGTGATCGGGGCCCTCGGTCCGGCCGATATGAATCTCATAACCGCTGATCGCGCCACCGCTGCGCAGCTTCCCCTCGACCAGCCCGAGACGCTTCTCGGCGTGCATCACCGTCTCCACGTCGAGAAGGCCCAGCCCCGCGACGGTGGCGGGCGCGCCCTCGATGCCCTCGGGGTCGGCAATGCTGCGCCCCAGCATCTGGTAGCCGCCGCAGATGCCCATCACCCGGCCCCCGCGCCGCAGATGGGCCAGAAGGTCGATGTCCCAGCCCTCGGCACGAAAGGCGGCGAGATCGGCGATGGTCGATTTCGAGCCGGGGATCAGCACCAGGTCGGCGTCGCCGGGCAGGGGGCGTCCCGGCTCGATCATCACCACGCTGACGTCCGGCTCGGACGAGAGCGGGTCGAGATCGTCGAAATTGGAGATCCGGTTCAGCCGGGGCACGGCGATCTTCACCGGCCCGCCGGGGCGCGAGACGATCTCGGCGCTGTCCTCCGCCGGCAGGCGCCAGGCTTGCGCGAAATACGGCACGATGCCCAAGGGGGCCCAGCCGGTGCGTTCGGCGATGAAACCCATGCCATCGGCGAAGAGGCTGGCATCGCCGCGAAACTTGTTGACCGCAAAGCCGCGGATCAGCGCCGCATCCGCCCCATCGAGCACCGCGTGGCTGCCCACGAGCTGCGCAATGACGCCGCCCCGGTCGATATCGCCCAACAGCACGACCGGCACCCCCGCCGCCTGCGCGAAACCCATGTTGGCGATGTCGCCCGCGCGCAGGTTCACCTCCGCCGGGCTGCCCGCGCCCTCGACGATGACAAGGTCATGCGTAGAAGCGAGGCGATGAAAGCTTTCGAGCACGCGCGGCAGGAGCCTGGGCTTGAGCGCCGCGTAATCGCGCGCCTTGGCGGTGGTGAGTCTCTGGCCCTGCACCACCACCTGCGCGCCGGTCTCGCTTTCGGGCTTCAGCAGGACCGGATTCATGTCGGTTTGCGTGGCGATCCCGGCGGCGCGGGCCTGCAGCGCCTGCGCGCGGCCGATCTCGCCGCCATCCGCCGTCACGGCGGCGTTGTTCGACATGTTCTGCGGCTTGAAGGGCGCGACGGAGAGCCCGCGCCTGCGCATCGCCCGCGCCAGCCCCGCCACGATCATCGACTTGCCGACGTTCGAGCCCGCGCCCTGGATCATGATCGCCCGTGCCATGCGCATCCCCGCTGTCGCCCGTTCCCGCCCTGAGGTAGCTGTCTAGGGGTAGGACCAGCAAAGGAAAAGCGATGAACACGCCGGCGCATCTGATCTTCGGCGCGGCGGCCTTCGGGCGGCCGGGGCAGGGCCGCGTGACGGCGGCGGCGCTTTTGGGCGGTCTGGCACCCGACCTGTCGCTCTATCTCATGGTCGTTTGGGCCCGCTTCGTGGAAGAGGTGCCCGCGCGGGTCATCTTCTCGGAGTACTACTTTTCCGATGCCTGGATGGCGGTCTTCGCCATCGACAACTCGATCCCGATCTGGGGCGCGCTCATGGCGCTCGCGCTGTGGCGTCGCTGGCCGGTCCTCGTGGCCTTTGCCGGGGCGGGGCTGCTGCACCTCGCGCTCGACCTTCCCCTGCACGGGGCGGATGCGCGGCCCATGCTCTGGCCGCTGAGCGATTGGCGCTTCTCTTCCCCCTTCAGCTACTGGGACCGGAGCCACCATGCGGGGATCATCGGGCCGCTGGAGGCCGCCGCGTCGATCGCGCTCACCGGGTGGATGCTATGGCGGTTTCGCAGCCTTGCCATGCGCGCGGGGCTCGTGCTGCTGCTGGTGGCGGAGCTGGGCTCCTCGGGGATCTGGCGTTTCGTCTTCTGAAACGAAAAACGCGGCCCCCAGCGGGAGCCGCGCGTTTTTCCATGTCCTCGGGCCGCGATCAGGCGGCGCGGGACTCGAGCTCGGCGGCGTGGCGACGCTCGCTCTCCTCGCGCGACAGCGCGACCGAGGTGCGCACACCCTTGCCCACGAATTCCATCAGACCTGCAACGACCCGCTCGTTGGGGTCGATTCCGGCGCAGGACAGCACCTCGCGCCCATCGCGCGAGCGGGCCCAGCGGGCGATCTGCTCGGGCCCGTTGCCATATTTCTTGTCATCGGCGATGGCGTCATCCAGAGCGGCAAGGACGACGGCCGCGAAGAGCTTGCGGGCGCGGTTGCCCTGCTCGTTGTTGTAGGCGGTGCCGTCAACGAAATCCTTCATCATGCTTCCTTACGTTATTTTTGCTCTTGTCGCCAATGCGTCCCGGTGACTTACCGAATTCGCGCGTGATTCGATGCGCCGCAGTTGGAATGGCAGCCATGCGTGGGGTGCATGGCTCGGGCTTCGGCAACGTCGTGGAGCGGTGGCGGGCTTGGCTCAACTTGCTTATGATCGACCCGCGAGATATAGGCGGGGGCCAATTCCGATCAACCCATTGCCCCTTTTCCGCCACATGGACTGACATGCCCAAGATCAACGGTAACGAAATTCGCCCCGGCAACATCCTCGAGCACAACGGTGGCCTGTGGGCCGCCGTGAAGGTCGACCATGTCAAACCCGGCAAGGGCGGCGCATTCGCGCAGGTCGAGATGAAGAACCTGCGCAACGGCTCGAAGCTCAACGAGCGCTTCCGCTCCGCGGACAAGGTCGAGCGCGTGCGCCTCGAGCAGCGCGACCAGCAGTTCCTGTTCGAGACCGACGGCATGCTGACCTTCATGGATAGCGAGACCTACGACCAGATCGCGCTGCCCGCCGAGCTTCTGGGCGATCGCCGTCCCTTCCTGCAGGACGGCATGACCGTGCACATCGAATATTACGGCGAGGAGGCGCTCAACGTCTCGCTGCCGCAGAAGGTGACCTGCAGAATCGTCGAGACCGAGCCGGTGGTGAAGGGCCAGACCGCGGCCAACAGCTTCAAGCCGGCGCTCTTGGAAAACGGCGTGCGTGTGATGGTGCCGCCCTTCGTCGGTCAGGACGAGGAGATCGTCGTCAACACCGAGACCATGGAATACGCCGAGCGCGCCTGAGGGCTTGCCCCTCTCGCGGGGATCGCCAGACTGCGCCCGGGCGGGGCGGCCCCGAGCGGGCCGCCCTTTTTCTTGGCGGTGCGGGGTGCGGCGATGATCGGCAATGAAGAACTGACAGCGATCCTGAGGGACGCGGCGCGGGCGGAGATCCTGCCGCGCTTCAGGCGGCTGGAGCGCTCGGAGATCGCCGCCAAAGGCCGCCCGGACGATCTGGTGACCGAGGCCGACATCGCCGCCGAGGCCCGGATCACGGCGGCGCTGCGGGCACGCCTGCCCGGCGCGCTGATCCTGGGCGAGGAGGCCGTGGCCGATGATCCCGGCCTCCTGGCGGGGTTGGGCGAGGCCGACCGCTCGGCGATCATCGACCCGGTGGACGGCACGTGGAACTTCGCGCGCGGGCTCGCGCTCTTCGGCACGATCCTCGCGCTCGGCGCGCGCGGCCGTGTCACCCATGGCATTCTCTACGACCCGCTGCTCGACGACCGTGTCGAGGCGCGCGAGGAGGGACCTTGCGAGATGGTGACAGCGGATGGGACGCGGCGGCGCCTCGCCACCTCCGTGGAGACCGATCCCGCGCGTATGACCGCCTATCTTCCCCTGTCGCTCCTGCCGCGCGACAGGCAGGCGGCCATGGCCGCGACCTTCCCCCTCTTCGGACGGGCCATGGGCTTGCGCTGCTCATGCCACGAATACCGGCTGATCGCGCAGGGCCACGCGGAGATCGCGCTCGCGGCGGTGCTCAACCCGTGGGATCATGCCGCCGGGGCGCTGGCGGTGACGCGCGCGGGGGGCGTCGCGCGCATGCTCGACGGGGGCGACTACCATCTCGGGCTGGCGCCCGATGCGGGCTACCTGCTGACGGCGGCGAACGAGGGCGCCTGGCAGGCGGCGGCCGGGATCATCGGCCCGGCGCTGCTTTAATCGGCGCGCGTCACGCGGGCCGCGCCCGCCCGCATTTCGCCCTGCGCCCGGTCGAAGCGCAGCCAGGCGATGGCGCGGTTGCCGGCGCGGCTGTGCAGCGTGCCCACCGCCTTTTCTCCGGCGGTGATCGGCGTGCCCGGCTCCGCCGAGCCTTCGACCGCGACCCGGGCAAAGCCCTTGCGCAGCTCGGTCTTGTGCTTCATCCGCGCCGTGACCTCCTGACCGACATAGCAGCCCTTCTTGAAATCGACGCCGCCCATCCGTTCGAAGCCCGCTTCCAGGATGTAGGTCTCGGGCCCCAGCTCGCTGCCCCATTCGGGGATCAGATGCGCCACGCGGATCGCGGTCCAGTCCGAGCCGTCGTCGCCCGCATCCGCACCGTAGAGCCGCCAGCCGAGGTCGGGGTGGCGCGGGTCGGGCAGGGCGCCCTCGGGCGCGGGGCCGGTGCCGCGGAAGAGCTTCACATCGGCCTGCGAAAGCGTCACGTCGGCGCGCAGCTTGTACATCGAGAGCCGCTGGAACAGCTGCGGCGCCACATCCGTGGCGACGTCGATCAGGATGCGATCCGGCTCTCCCTTGAGGAAGAAATCCGCGATGAGCTTGCCCTGCGGCGTCAGCAGCGCGGCATAGGCGAGGCCCCCCTTCGCCCGCGCGATGTCATTGGTGACGAGCCCTTGCAGGAACTCGTCTCGGTCGGCGCCGGTGACGGCGATGATGCTGCGGTCTTGTGTCATGGCCCCTACATAGGCATGGCGGCGGCCCGCGTCAGCCCGTCTCGGCGTCGCGGAACTGCAACGCGTGAAGATCGGCATAGATGCCTCCGCGCGCCAGAAGCTCGGCATGGCTGCCCTGGTCCACCACCTCGCCCTGGTCCATCACCACGATGCTGTCGGCGCCCTGCACGGTCGAGAGCCGATGCGCGATCACCAGCGTGGTGCGCCCCTGCGACAGCCGCTCCAGCGCCTGCTGCACCACGGCTTCGGACTTGGTGTCGAGCGCGCTCGTCGCCTCGTCGAGCAGGAGCACGGGCGTGTCGCGCAGCAGCGCGCGGGCAATGGCCACGCGCTGGCGCTGCCCGCCCGAAAGCGCCGATCCCCGCGGGCCCGCGGGGCTGTCGAGGCCGTTGGGCAGGCGCGGCAGGAAATCCGAGACATGCGCGGCGTCGAGCACCTCCCTGAGCCGCGCCTCGCTGACGTCCGTGCGGCCCAGAAGGATGTTGTCGCGCACCGTCTCGTCGAACAGCAGCGCATCCTGCGACACGACCGAGATCAGCCCGCGCAGGTCTTCGAGCCTGAGCGCCCGCGTCGGCACGCCGCCGATGGTGATCTCGCCCGATTGCGGATCGACCAGCCGGGCGAGCAGGTTGAACACGGTGCTCTTGCCCGCGCCCGAGGCCCCGACCAGCGCCGTCGTCCGCCCGGCGGCGGCGGTGAAACTCGCGCCGCGCAGCACCGGCAGCTCGCCATAGGACAGATGCACCTGATCGAGCCGGATTTCGGGCGCGCCGTCGGGCGCGCCCTGCGGGCGGGCGGGCGAGGTGAGCGAGGGCCTGGCCCTGAAGATCCCCCGGAGCCGCTCGAGGCTGGCCGCCGCCGTCTGCCATTGACCCGAGATGTTGCCCAGCCGCCGCAGCGGCTCGAAGGCGAGGCTCATGGCGGTGAAGAAGGCCATGAACTGGCCCACCGACTTGTCGCCCTCGATGATCTCGGCGCCGCCGTAGAACAGCACGCCGAGAAACCCCAGACCGGTCATGATGTCGATCATCGCCGGGATGGCGGCCTGCCCCGAAGAGGCGCGGATCTCGGCGCGCACTCGCGCGTCGATCAGCCGGCCATAGCGCTCGGACTGGTAGGATTCGAGCGCGTTGAGCTTGATCGGGGCGATGCCGTGGAACACCTCGTCGAGCCGGGTCGACATGCGCGCCGCGATCTCGCGCGAGCTGCGCGAGCGGCGGCGGACGTATTTCTGCGCGATCAGCGAGGGCAGGACCAGAACCGGGATGCCGACCAGCGCCACCAGCGTCCAGCGCCAGTCGACCGAGAGTGCTACCGAAAACAGCGCGACCACCGAAGTGAGATCGCGCCCCGCACCGGTCACGAGGCTGGCCCAGACCTGGTTGATCGCCGTGACGTCGCCCTGCACCCGCTCGATGAGATAGCCCGGCGGGTGGGTCTGATGCCAGCCGCCGTCGAGCCGCATCAGATGCGACAGCAGATCCGAGCGCAGCGCCGCGGCGCTGCGTTCGCGGATCATGGTCATGATCACCCGCTGGCCCGTCGAGGTGACGGCGCGCACGATGAAGATGCCCATCACCACCACGCCGACGATCCACAGCGCATCGGTGCGGCCCGCAACGAAGACCTCGTCGAACATCGGCTTCATCATCGAGGCGAAGAGACCCAGCGAGCCGCCCTCGATCGCCATCAGCACCATGGCGACGATGAGCCAGCGCCAGTGCTTCGAGAGGTAGCTGCGCCACAGCCACAAGAACAGCCCGCGCCCGTCGGGCTGCGCGGGGGCGGGATCGGCGTCGGCGGGTGGGCGCAAGGCGGCGGTCACGCCCTGGTCCGCCCGGCTTCGAAGCCGCGCTGCGCGGCCTCGGCGTCGTATTCGGTGGCGATCCAGTCCTCAATGCCGATCGGGCCCCGCGCCAGCCGCGCCTCGTAGAGATCGAGGATGTGATCGAGCACGCCGGTGCGCGAGCGGCGGAAATGCAGGAAGCGCGCGTGCAGCTGACGGCGGGCCTCCTCGATCGGATGCCCCTCGGCCAGCAGGTGCAGCGCCGAGGCGAAGCCCGCGCGATCCGCCCCCGACTTGCAATGCATCACCACCGGGCGCTCGGCCTCGCGCAACAGCGCGAAGAGCCGCAGGATCTGCTCCGGCGGGGCGGCGCGGCGGGCGGAAAGCTGGGTCGAGACCAGCCGCAGGCCCAGCGCGCGGCAGCTTTCGGCCTCGAAGAGGTAGCGCGGATGCGGGCCTTCGCCGCGCAGGTTGATGACGGTGCGGATGCCGATCTTGGCCATCTTCTCGAACCGCCCGTGGGTGGGCTGGTTGGAGCGGAACACGCCCAGGCTGACGAGGTGGAAATTGGTCCACCAGTAGCGCAGGATCGCATGGTCGAGGATCAGGTAGCTGGCCAACGCCCGCCGCCGCGATCCGGCGTCGGCGATGTCGTGATGGCGCATGCGCGCGCGCCGTTCCCATGCTTTCAGCCCGTCGAGAAGTTTCATCGCTCGTCCCCGCCTATGGCCATCGCGTCATCCGGGCTTTGCATAAGCATCCCCGTGTCCCCTCGCAAGCAGGCGGGGTTTGACGGGGGCGGGATCGCGGCCTAGGGCAGGGTGGTGACGGGGAGGCGCGGATGGACGTGGAACGCATCGAAGTGATCGACAGGATGCGGCTCTGGCCGAGCCATGCCGTGCTGGCCGGGCGGATCTGCCGGGTGAAATGGGGCGCATGGGCGGTCTACTTGCCGGGGCCGCAGGTCAAGATCATGCATGCCGTGGCCGGAAAGCAGCACTGCATCTATCACAAGGCGCCGCGGCGCGAAGAGGTGCTGGGCGGATTCGACCGACGCGAGGGTGCCGAGGACTGGGCCCGCGTCTTCTCCACGCCTGTGCTGCGGCGCGCGGCCGAAAACTGGGTGATGTTCGACCGGCTGCACGCCGCGGGGATCGGGCCCGAGCCCATGGGGCTCGTCGCCATTCGCGATTATCGCAGCTTCTTTTCGCGCGGGCGCGGCATCACCGCCGGGCTGCGGCTCGCGGACCTGACGAAGTATCCCGAAAAGGCCCCGACGACCGAGGCCGAGCTGCGCGCCGCGGGCATCATTCCCGATCGCAGCCGTGCCTCGCTGCGCGAGCAGATCCGCGGCTATGTCAGCGATCTCAACAACCTGCACGGCGCGATGCCCGAGGAGGGCGAGGCCGAGGTAGCGGCGGTCGAGGCGGCGCTGGCGCGCGCGTTGGTGCCTTGATGGGGCGTTGACGCCGCGCGCAGGCGGGGCGAGGCTGCGGCTCGAACATCCCCACTCGCGCGAGGCCCTTCGCATGACGCTCTCCCACGGTCGCCCCTATCTCGCCATTCCCGGCCCCTCGGTCATGCCCGACCGGGTGCTCGCGGCGATGCAGCGGCCCGCGCCCAATATCTACACCGGCGCGCTGCACGAGATGACCGCGACGCTGTTTCCCGATCTCAAGCGCATCGCGGGCACCGCGCATCACGCGGCGATCTACATCGCCAACGGCCACGGCATGTGGGAGGCGGCGCTCCTGAACGTGCTCCGTCGCGGCGACCAGGTGCTTGCATTGGTTTCGGGGCATTTCGGACAGAGTTGGGCCGCCACGGCGCGTGCTTTGGGCGCCGAGGTCGAGGTGATCGAGAGCGACGGCGCGAGCCCGGTCGCGCCCGATCTTCTGGAAGCGCGGCTCAGGGCCGACCGGGGCCACGAGATCCGCGCCGTCATCGCCTGTCATGTCGATACCGCGACCGGGGTGCGCGCCGACATGGCCAGCTACCGCGCCGCGCTCGACGCGGCGGGGCACCCGGGGCTTTTGATGGCCGATTGCATCGCATCCATGGGCTGCGACCGCTTCGAGATGGACGCCTGGGGCGTCGATGTCGCGATCACCGCGAGCCAGAAGGGGCTGATGACGCCGCCGGGGCTGGGCTTCGCGTTCTTCAACGATCGCGCGGCCGAGGCGCGCAACCGTGCCGAGATGGTGACGCCCTATTGGGACTGGCGCCCGCGCGCGGCGCCGGATCTCTACTACCAGTATTTCGCAGGCACCGCGCCCACGCATCTCCTCTACGCGCTGCGCGCCGCGCTCGATCTCATTGGCGAGGAGGGGATCGAGGCGATCTGGGACCGCCACGCGCGGCTGGCCGCCGCGATCTGGGCGGCGGTGGAGGCCTGGGGCCGCGAGGGGGAGATGCGGCTCGGAGTGCGCGCGGCGCAAGACCGCAGCCACGCGGTGACCTCGATCGGCCTCGGCGCGCCCGATGCCGACCGGCTGCGCGCCTGGTGCGAGACGCAGATGGGCGTGACGCTGGGCATCGGCCTTGGGCGGACGCCGCCGGAGGGCTGGTTCCGCATCGGCCACATGGGCCATGTCAACGCGCATATGGTTCTGGGCGCGCTAGGCACGATCGAGGCCGGTCTTTCGGCGCTGTCGATCCCGCATGGCGCGGGCGGGGTGACGGCGGCGGCCAAGGCGCTGGCCGCCGCCTGATCGCTCAGCTGCCCTGCTTGGCCTTGCCGCTCTTGGCCTTGCCGGGCTTCGCCGTGGCGGGTTTCGCCTCCGGGCGGGGGCTCTCGGCCTTGGCGGAGGCCTGAGCCGCCGCAGGGTCGGGGGCCTTCGCCTCGGTGGGCTCGGCCGCGGCTTCGGAGGTTGCCGGCGGGGCGGTCTTCTTCGCGGGCCCGGTGTCGGACCCGCTGCCGAGCTTGGCCGTATGCTTGCCAGGCGCGTCCGAATTGGCGTCGATGAACTCCAGCACCAGGGGCCGGATGTTGTTGCGCCAGCTCGAGCCCGCGAAGATGCCGTAATGCCCGGCGCCGGGCTCCAGATGCGCGGCCTTCTTGTCATCGGGCAGGCCGGTCAGCAGGTCGAGCGCGGCGAGGCATTGGCCGGGAGCGGAGATGTCGTCCTTTTCGCCCTCGACGATCTTCACCGCGACGGAGGTGATCTTGCCAAGATCGAGCTGGCGGCCATCGACGGTGAAGGCATTGCGCGCGATGTCGCGGCTCTTGAAGACGCGGTCCACGGTCGAGAGGTAGAACTCGGCCGTCATGTCCATCACGGCAAGGTATTCGTCGTAGAACTGGTTGTGCTTGTCGTGCTCGGAAGCCTTGCCATGCGCGGCGCGAAAGATCTGGTCGGTGAAAGCCTGGGCATGGGTCGAGGCGTTCATCGCGATGAAGGAGGCAAGCTGCAAAAGCCCGGGATAGACCTCCCGGCCCACGCCCTTGTACTTGAAGCCGACGCGCTGGATCATCGAATGTTCGAGCTGGCCCATCGTCACCCGGCTGCCGAAATCGGTCACGTCGGTGGCGGCGGCATCGGGATCGACCGGCCCGCCGATCAGCGTCAGAGAGCGCGGCTGCGCCGCGGCATCGTCCTCGGCCAGCATGGCGGTGGCGGCAAGCGTCAGCGGCACCGGCTGGCACACGGCGATCACGTGCAGGTCGGGCCCGAGATGGCGCATGAACTCGGCCACGTATTTGGTGTAATCCTCGACGTCGAACTTGCCGGCGCTGACGGGGATGTCGCGGGCGTTGTGCCAGTCGGTGATGTGCACGTCGCAATCGGGCAGGAGGCTGATCACCGTCTTGCGCAGCAGCGTGGCGTAGTGGCCCGACATCGGCGCCACCAGAAGAACCCGCCGCCTGGGCGCTTTTCTGCCGGGGGTGGTGAAGCGGATCAGATCGCCGAAGGGCCGCTCCAGAACCGTCTCGACCCGGACGATGTGGTCCTTGCCGTCGGGGCCGGTGATCGAGGGGATGCCCCAGTCGGGCTTGGCCACCATGCGCTCGAAGCTGCGCTCGGTCACCTCGCCCCAGGCCCGCAGGATCTGCATCGCCGGGTTGGCGGTCATCGCCATCGCCGGATAGTCGCCCATGGCGCGCGCGGTCGCACCCAACCACTGGTTGGTGTTGCGTACGCTTTCCATCAGGTCGTAGGTCGGCATATACTTCATTTGACTGCTCCAGGCAGGGGGTCGGGGGTCCGCCGGGCCATTCCCCGCCTCGACGGCAGACGGGGCGCGAACCCGTCCCGGCAGGCCGCATGCTGCACCTGCAAACTAGGGCGTGGGAGGGCGTATGACAACTGACGATCAGGACAGGGGCGCGGATCGGGAGGCGGGCGGTGACGCGCAGGCCACGGCTGCGAAGGCGCGGCTGGAGGCCAATCTCGCCCGGATCGAGGAGCTGACGCAGCGGCTCGTCTCGGCCATGGGGCAGGGGCGCAAGGTGCCGCCGGCGCTGCAGGGGCCGAGCCACGATCTTTATCTCAAGGCGGCCGGCACCTACTGGTCGGAGATGATGCGTGACCCGGCCAAGCTGATGGAGCACCAGCTCGGCTACTGGGGAGAAACCTTCAAACATTACGTCGAGACCCAGCAGAAGGTGATGCAGGGCGCGCAGGCCCCGGCATCGGAGGGGCCCAAGGACCGCCGCTTTGCCAACCCGATGTGGGAGACGAACCCGTGGTTCGCCTACATCAAGCAGCAATACCTCACCAATGCCGAGGCCGTGCGTAGGGCGATCTCCTCGATCGAGGGGCTGGAGCCGCGCGAAAAGAAGCGGCTCGACTATTTCGCCGGGCAGATCGTCGACATGTTCAGCCCCACGAACTTTCTCGCCACCAACCCCGACGCGCTGCAAAAGGCGCTCGAGACCGAGGGCCAGAGCCTGATCGACGGCATGGAGAACCTCGTGCGCGATCTGGAGGCCAACGAGGGCGATTTCGTGGTGACGCTCGCCGATGCCGATGCCTTCCGCGTGGGCGAGAACCTCGCCACCACGCCGGGCGAGGTGGTGTTCCGCAATCACCTGTTCGAGCTGATCCAATACGCGCCCGCCACCGAGGAGGTGCACGAGACGCCGATCGTGCTGTTTCCGCCTTGGATCAACAAGTTCTACATCCTCGATCTGAAGCCGCAGAACAGCCTGATCCGCCATGTTGTCGAACAGGGCCACACGCTCTTCGTGGTCAGTTGGATCAACCCTGATCCGAGCTATGCCGAGATCGGCATGACCGATTACGTCGAGGACGGCTATATCCGGGCAATCGAGACGGTGAAGGAGATCTGCAAGGTCAAACAGGTCAACGCCGTCGGCTACTGCATCGCCGGCACGACGCTGGCGATGACGCTGTCGGTGCTCAAATCGCGCAAGGACAAATCGGTCAAATCTGCGACCTTCTTCACCACGCTCACCGATTTTTCGGATCAGGGCGAGGTCGGCGTGTTCCTTGACGATGATTTCATCGACGGGATCGAGGCCGAGACGCGCGCGGCGGGCGTGCTCGACAAGTTCTACATGTCGCGCACCTTCTCCTTCCTGCGCGCGCGGGACCTGATCTACCAGCCCGCGATCCGCAGCTACATGATGGGCGAGGCGCCGCCCGCCTTCGATCTGCTCTACTGGAACGGCGACGGCACCAACCTGCCCGCGCGCATGGCGATCGAATACCTGTGCGGGCTGTGCCAAGAGGACCGCTTCGCCACCACCGGCTTCACCGTGGCGGGCCACGAGGCGAAGATCGGCGAAGTGACGGTGCCGGTCTTTGCCGTGGGCTGCGAAAGCGATCACATCGCAGCCTGGGATTCGAGCTGGCGCGGCGTGCAGAAGATGGGGTCGAAGGACAAGACATTCGTGCTGTCGGGCTCGGGCCATATCGCGGGCATCGTCAACCCGCCCGCCAAGAAGAAATACGGCTACTGGACCAACGCCGCCGCTGCCGACAGCCCCGAGGACTGGCGCGCGGGCGCGCAGAAGCACGAAGGCTCGTGGTGGCCGGCTTGGATGGCATGGTTGAAGCCCCGGGCGGGCGAAATGGTCCCGGCGCGGGAGCCGGGCTCCAAGACCCACCCCGCGCTTGGCCCTGCGCCGGGGCGCTACGTGACGGGCGGGCGGCTCGCGGCGGAGTAGGGGGCAGGTGCCGTAGGGGAAAGTTTTTTGCTGCACCGCAGAAAAACATCTTGAAATGCTGCGGTGCAGCACGCATATTCCGGTTATGAGAGACAAAGCGGGGCCTCAGAGCTGCCGCACCAGCGACCAGAAAGGGACCTCCAATGGCCAATCAGCAAGACTTCACCGCTATCTTCAAGGACATGATGGGCTCCTTCCCCGTCGACACCAAGAACATGGAAGAGACCTTCCGCAACCAGACCGCTCTCGCCGAGAAGCTGTCGGCCGCCAACCTCGAGGCCGCGCAGAAATCGACCGAGCTGTCGGCCAAGTGGGCCCAGGACACGCTTGCCAAGTTCGGCGAAGTGACCCGCGCCAAGTCGGAGCCCGCCGATTACGCCAAGTCGATGAGCGATTTCGCCTCCGCCTCGGCCGAAGCCGCCTCCGAGCACATGGCCGCCTTCGCCGAGATCGCCAAGAAGCTGCAGACCGAGACGCTCGAGCTGATGCTCTCGGCCGGCAAGGACATGAGCGACGACATGACCGCCGCCGCCAAGAAGGCCGGCACCGATGCGCAGGCCGCGACCCGCAAGGCCACCTCGGCCGCCGGTTCCAAGTAAGCGAGACAGCGGCGTTCCTCCCCGCCGCGATCGGGCGGGCTGCCAGGTGGCAGCCCGCCCTTTCTTTTTGCGAAACACGGGCCTAGGCTTTCGCTGCAGCGCATCATGCCTTGGGGGACCGAAGATGGCCGAGACCGCGAAACCGCTTCTGATCAAGCGTTATGCCAGCCGCAGGCTCTACAACACCGAGACCAGCGATTACGTCACCCTCGAGGATATCGCGAGCTTCATCCGCGCGGGCCGCGAGGTGCAGATCGTCGATCTCAAATCGGGCGATGACCTGACGCGGCAATACCTTCTCCAGATCATCGCCGAGCATGAAAGCCGCGGCGAGAGCGTGCTGCCGGTCGACGTGTTGACCGATCTGGTGCGCAGCTACACCAGCCAGGCCGGTTCGGTCGTGCCGCAGTTTCTCGCCGCCTCCTTCGAAATGCTGCGCGACGGCCAGTCGAAGATGATGGAAAACATGACCAAGGTCTCTCCCATGGGGCAGATGCCGGGCTTCGACGCGATGCGCGCGCAGCAGGAGGCCTTCTTCAAGGCGATGACGGGCGGCATGATGGGCAAGACCGGGTCGGAGACCGGGACCGGAGATGACAATCTCGATGACATCAAGAAGCAGCTCGCGGAGCTGCAATCCAAGCTGGCGCGGATGAGCAAGTAGCCCCCCGGCGCCGGGCCTCGCTCGGCAGTAAAAACTGATCTTCGGAAATGACCTTGTCGCTGGCCCTTGGTCCCGGCACGGGGAATCTGCGGCAATCCCTCCGCCCCTCTATGTGACGCGTCGCGCCAGAACGCATCGGCGCGACGTGGCAGCCAAGCGGCACATGCAAAAAGGGCCGGCGTTTCCGCCGGCCCTTGAAGGGAGGGTCTCCGTTCCGCTGTGCTTATTCGCGGTTGCCGAACAGCTGGAGCAGGAACATGAACATGTTGATGAAGTCGAGATAGAGCTGCAGCGCACCCATGATGGCGGCCTTGCCCAACCATTCGCTGTCGCCATGGCTGGCGTGGCTCAGGTAGACGTTCTTGATGTTCTGCGTGTCATAGGCCGTGAGGCCCGCGAAGATCAGCACGCCCAGCACCGAGATCGCGAAGGCCACCGCCGAGGAGGCAAGGAAGATGTTCACGATCGAGGCGACGATCAGGCCGATCACGCCCATGATCAGGAAGGTGCCGAAGCCTGACAGGTCCTTCTTGGTGGTGTAGCCGTAGAGCGACAGACCCGCGAAGGCGACGGCGGTGATGAGGAAGACCTGCACGATCGAAACGCCGGTGAAGACGAGGAAGATCGAGCTGAGCGACAGGCCCATCACCGCGGCAAAGGCGTAGAACACGATCTGCGCCGTGGCGGCGGACATGCGGTTCATGCCGGCCGAGAAGCCGAACACGAAGATCAGCGGCGCGAACATGATCAGCCACTTCAGCGGCGAGGCATAGATCGCGGCGCCGAAGCTGTTGAGATACTTGTCGGGGCCGATCTGCGCCATGGCGAGGGCGGGATCGGTGGTGACGGCCAGCCCCGAGATCGCCCAGGCGGCGGCGGCGGTGATGATCATGCCTACGGACATCGTGCCGTAGACCTTGTTCATGTGGGCGCGAAGCCCTTCGTCGATCCGAGCGGAACGGGCCCCGGCCGTCGCGCGGATCGTGTTGAATTCAGCCATAGAGACCTCCGTTGGAATACAAGTCTTGTTCCCGATATTGGCGATCGGCGGCGGAGATTCAAGAAGGCTGCGACAGCCCGCGCGGCAAGGTGCGGCATCGGGCACGCAAAAGGCGACGATCGGCCCCGATGGCGGTCCCGTTCTACACGCGCCGCGCGCGATGTTTCCTGCAAGCCGCGTGATTTGTGCATCCCGGCCTGTCCATCGGGACAGGTTCTCGTGATCCGATGCGCCGGATCATGATCTTAAAGGCATGATGACCCATGCAACCAAAGCGTGTCTATATGAGTATATAGAGGGGCTACCTTGCCCCGTACATATTTTATGACGCATCCGGACGATCGTCTGATCGGAGGTCCGATGCGCTCCATTGAGAGGACAGGACATGAAGCACCCCGTTGACGTTCATGTCGGAAAGCGCATTCGCCATCGGCGGTGGATGAACGGCACGACCCAACAGCAGCTGGCCGAAAAGGTCGGAATCAAGTTCCAGCAGATCCAGAAATACGAAACCGGAATGAACCGGGTTTCGGCCTCGCGTCTGTGGGACATCGCCCATGCGCTGGGCGTTCCGGTCTCCTTCTTCTTCGAGGGCATGGAAGCCGCCAAGCCCGAGCCGCGCCCCGGCGACCTGCCCGGCGACGTGATGGCCGATCGCGAAGCGCTGGAGCTGCTGCGCTCCTACTACGCGATCCCCGAACAGCAGCGTCGGCGCCTGTTCGACCTTGCCCGCGTGCTGAGCGACGCCGCCTGAAAGGCGCGTCGCGGAGGGCCCCCGGCTTGACCGGAGCGCCCTCCGCGCGTTACCGCCCGTGCCGGGGCGGGCTGTCCGTCCGATCAGGATGGGCTCGACATGACCGGCATGCTTTCAGACGATCTCATGCGCGATCTCACCGCCACCGCCCATGCGCTGGCCGATGCCGCGCGGCCCGAGACGCTGCGTCATTTCCGCCGATCCATCGCCACGGATGACAAGACCGGGGCTGGGGCGGGCTTCGATCCCGTGACCGAGGCCGACCGCGCCTCCGAGCGCGCGATGCGCGCGGTGTTGGCCGCGCGCCGCCCGGATGATGCGATCTTGGGCGAGGAATACGGCGCGACGCCGGGCAGCAGCGGGCTGACCTGGGTGCTCGACCCGATCGACGGCACCCGCGCCTATATCTCGGGCGCGCCGACATGGGGCGTTCTCGTCTCGGTCTGCGACGCGAAGGGTCCTCTCTTTGGCCTGATCGACCAGCCCTATATCGGGGAGCGTTTCGAAGGCGGCTTCGGCGCCGCCCGCGTGGTCGGGCCGCATGGCGAGACGCCGCTGCGCGGCCGCGCCGCGCGCCCCTTGGCCGAGGCGACGGTGATGACGACCTTTCCCGAGGTCGGCACGCCCGCCGAACGCGAGGGTTTCGAAGCGGCGAGCCGGGCCGCGCGGCTGACCCGCTACGGCATGGATTGCTACGCCTATGCGCTGGTGGCGCTGGGCCAGGTCGATCTGGTGATCGAGGCGGGGCTCAACAGCTACGACATCTGCGGCCCGATCGCGGTGATCGAGGCGGCGGGCGGCATCGTCACCGATTGGGAGGGCCGCCCCGCGCATGAAGGCGGCCGGGTGCTCGCTGCCGCCAACGCGCAGATCCACGCCGAGGCGCTGGCGCTGCTCAGGGGGCGCTAGCCCTTCAGCTGCCGGCCTGCGACATAGGTTTTCGCAATCGCCCGGTCATCTCCCATCATGATGGTCGGGAACAGCGCCTCCCAGATATCCGAGGCCAGCGCCGATCGCTGCGCGATGCCGGGGGTGGAGGCAAGGTCGAGCACGATCATGTCGGCCATGGACCCCGGCGCCAGCCGCCCGATCTCGCCTTCGGCATGCAGCACCTTGGCCGAGCCCTCGGTGGCGAGCCACAAAAGCTGCGCGGGGTGGATCGGATTGCGCTTGAGCTGTCCGATCTCATAGGCCGCGCCCATCACCCGCAGCATCGAGAACGACGAGCCGCCGCCGGTGTCCGAGGCCAGCCCGATCCGTTGCCCTTCGGCCATCCGCGCCGCCATGTCGAAGAGCCCCGAGCCGATGAAGGTGTTCGAGGTCGGGCAATGCACCAGCCCCGCGCCGACCTCGCGCAGCCGGTCGGTCTCGCGCGGTTCGAGATGGATCGCATGGCCGTAAAGCCCGCGCGCGCCCAGAAGGCCGTGCTGCTCATAGGTGTCGAGATAGTCGCGCGCCTCAGGGTAGAGCCCCTTGACCCATTCGATCTCGTCGACCTGCTCGGAAAGATGCGTCTGCATCAGGCAGGAGGGGTGCGCGGCCCAAAGCGCGCCCAGCGCCTCGAGCTGCTCCGGCGTCGATGTGGGCGAAAAGCGCGGCGTGATGACATAGGTCGCGCGGCCCTTGCCGTGCCAGCGTTCGATCAGCGCCTTGCTGTCGTCATGCGCGCTCTGCGCCGTGTCGCTGAGATAATCGGGCGCGTTGCGGTCCATGCAGGTCTTGCCCGCGAAAGCCGCCATGCCGCGCGCCTCCGCCGCCTCGAAGAAGGCGTCGACGCTGCCCGGGTGGATCGTGCAGAAGCTCGTCAGCGTCGTGGTGCCGTTGGAAATGGCAAGGTCGAGCGTGCGGTTCGCGATCTCGTCGGCATAGGCGCGATCGGCGAACTTGCCTTCCTCGGGGAAGGTGTAGCTGTTGAGCCAGTCGATCAGCCGCTTGCCCCAGCTCGCGATCATCGCGGTCTGCGGGTAATGCATATGCGCATCGACGAAGCCGGGCAGGATCAGCCCCGCGCCGTGGTCGATCACCTCCGCCTCGCCGTGCTGCGCGCGCAGGGCGTCGGCCTCGCCCGTGGCGACGACGCGGCCTGCCTCGACCAGCACCGCGCCGCGGCTCGAATGGGTGGCGGCGGCGGGGCCTTGGGTGAAGGGATCGCCGGTGAAGGTCAGGGTCTGGCCCAGATGCAATGTCTTTGTCATGGGCCGACGATAGGAGCAGGGCGCGGCAAGGTAAATCTGCCAATCGTCCCGCGCCCAGCTTGCCGCTGCGCCAACAACCACTATGGTCCGCGCAAACATCGGGAGCCGCCATGACCGACCAGATCGACAACCAGGAGCCGCAGGAGGACGAGGGCGATTTCGGCCTGCCGGCGCGGTTGTTCGACGAGGTGCTCGACGCGGTCGAGGCCGGCGACGCCGCCCGGCTCGACGCGATCTTCGAGCCGCTGCACCCCGCCGACATCGCCGACCTGCTCGAACAGATCGACGCGCGCGACCGCCGCGCGCTGCTCGCGCTGTGGAAGGGCGGCATGGATGGCGAGATCCTGTCGGAGCTCGACGACAATCTGCGCGAGGAGATCATCCAGAGCCTCGCCCCGACCGAGCTGGCCTCGGCGGTGCGCGAGCTGGAATCCGACGACGTGGTCGATCTCGTCGAATATCTCGACGAGGACCAGCAATCCGCCGTGCTCGACGCGCTCGCCGCGACCGACCGGATCGCGGTCGAGAAGGCGCTGGCCTACCCCGAGGAATCCGCCGGGCGCCTGATGCAGGTCGAGGTGGTGCGCGCGCCCGAGCATTGGAGCGTCGGCGAGGCGATCGACTTCCTGCGCCGCGCCGAGCGGCTGCCCGATCAGTTCTACCACGTGATACTGGTCGATCCGCGGATGAAGCCGGTGGGCTACGTGCAGATCGGGCGGCTCTTGTCCAAGTCGCGCGCCACGCTGCTGCGCGACATCACCGAGGAGAGCTTCCGCACGTTTCACGTGGAAGACGACGAAGGCGCCGTGGCCTATGCCTTCAACCAGTATCACCTGATCTCCGCCCCCGTGGTGGATGATGACGACCGGCTGGTGGGCGTCATCACCATCGACGACGCAATGAACGTGCTCGACGAGGAGCACGAGGAGGACATCCTGCGCCTCGCCGGGGTCGGCGGCGAGAGCGAGCTGTCGGATTCGGTGCGCGAGACCACCAAGCAGCGCCTTCCATGGCTTGCCGTCAATCTCGGCACGGCGATCATCGCCTCGTTGGTGATCTCGCTTTTCGAGGAGACCATCGCCGGTCTGGTGGCGCTGGCGGTGCTGATGCCGATCGTCGCCTCCATGGGCGGCAACGCGGGCACGCAGTCGCTCACCGTCGCGGTGCGCGCCATCGCCACGCGCGACCTGACCACCTCCAACGTCTGGCGGGTGATCCGGCGCGAGGTGGCGGTCGGGCTGATCAACGGGCTCGCCTTCGCGGTGGTGATGGGGCTCGTCGGCCTGGCCTGGTTCGGTTCGCCCATGCTGGGCGCGGTGATCGCGGTGGCGATGGTGATCAACCTCGTCGTCGCGGGACTGTCGGGGGTGGTGGTGCCGGTGGTGCTCGACCGCTTCGGCGTCGATCCGGCGCTGGCCTCGGGCACCTTTGTGACGACCGTGACGGACGTGGTCGGCTTCTTCGCCTTCCTCGGCCTTGCCTCGGTGATCCTGCTGTGAGCGGGCATACCGGGCTGGCCGCGCGCAAAAAGGCCGCGCGCGAGGCGGCGTTCCTGCGCCGCGAACTGGCGCATCGCTCGGCGGGCGCGCAGGCCGAACACCTGACCCGCTGGCTATCCGAGCACCCCGGCAAGACGGTGGCGGGCTACATGCCGATGCGCAGCGAGATCGATCCGCTGCCCGCCATGGCCGTGGCGGCCAAGACCGGACGCGTCGGCGTGCCGGTGATCGAAGGGGCGGGGCGGCCGCTCAGCTTCCGTGAATGGACACCGGGCTGCGCGCTCGAAAGGGGGCATTTCGGCGCGGATGTCCCGGTGGCGGGCGATTGGATCGTGCCGCGCATCGTCATCGTGCCGCTGGTCGCCTTTGACCGGCACGGCCACCGGCTGGGCTATGGCGGCGGCTTCTATGATCGGACCCTGGAGCTGCTGCGCGCCGCGGGTCCGGTCACGGCCGTCGGATTCGCCTTTGCCGCGCAGGAGGCTGAGGAGATTCCCGTCGAGGAGACGGATCAGCCACTGGACCTGATCATCACCGAATCCGGGATCGTCGTGCCGGTCTGAGAGGGGCGGCGGAACAGGCGTTCCGTGCCGCGCCGCGCCCCCCGACCGGGCATTTTGCGCCGCGCCGCCACGTGAGCGCGCGGCCATGCGAGGCTTCGCTTGCCCTTTGCAAACCGCCGTCCTAACACCGATGAAATGAGAATATTGTTCCTTGGCGACGTGATGGGTCGCGGTGGCCGGCAGGCCGTGGCGGAGCGGCTTCCGGCCCTGCGCCGCGATTGGCGGCTCGATTTCGTGGTGGTCAATGGCGAGAATGCCACCGGCGGGCGGGGGCTTTCGACCGAGCATGCCAAGGGCATCCTGGACGCGGGCGCCGATGTCATCACGCTGGGCGATCATGCCTTCGACCAGAAGGACATGATGCGCTTTTGCGAGACCGAGCCGCGCATCATCCGCCCGCTCAACTATTCCAAGTCCGCCCCCGGCATCGGCGCGCGGGTGTTCGAGGCGACGCGGGGCCGCCGCGTCCTCGTGGCGCAGGTGCTGGGGCAGGTCTTCATGAGCCGCCCCTATGACGATCCCTTCTCGGCGCTCGAGCCGGTGCTCAAGGCGCATCCGCCGGGCGGCACGGTGGCCGCCTCGCTGATCGACATCCATTGCGAGGCGACGAGCGAGAAAATGGGCGTGGGACATTTCTGCGACGGGCGGGCCTCGGTCGTGGTGGGCACCCACACCCATGTGCCGACGGCGGATGCGACCATCCTGCCGCGGGGCACGGCGTTCCAGTCGGATGCGGGCATGTGCGGCGATTACGACAGCGTCATCGGCATGCAGAAGGAAGAGCCGCTCCGGCGCTTCATCACCGGCATGCCCGGCGGGCGTTTCACCCCCGCGATGGAGGAGGTGACCCTCTCGGGCCTCTATGTCGAGACCGACGACCGCACCGGCCTTTCCACGCGGGTCGAGATGGTGCGCCAGGGCGGGCGGCTGTCGCAATGCGGCCCCGCGTGAAGGGTCGGGCCGGGATCGCCGGCCGCTCAGGAGAGATCTGACGATGTTCGGCATAGAGCTGTCGCCCGATGTCCAGGCGATCACCGCCATGGGGATCGTGCTGGCGATGTTCCTCGCCTTCCTGCGCGAGGCCTACCCGGTCGAGGTGGTGGCGATCACCGGCGCGATGGCGATGCTGGTGCTGGGCATCCTGCCAGAGGACACCGCCATCGGCATCTTTGCCAACCCCGCGCCATGGACCATCGCGGCGCTGTTCGTGGTGGTGGGAGCCTTGGTGCGCACCGGCGCGCTCGACTGGATCTCGGCGCAGGCCGCGCGCCACGTGGAGCGGCGGCCCAAGACCACGCTGATCACGCTCACCTTCACGGTGCTGACGATGTCGGCCTTCATCAACAACACGCCCATCGTGGTGGTGATGATACCGATCTTCGTGCGGCTTTCGGGGCAGATGGGGCACCAGCCCTCGAAGCTGCTGATCCCGCTGAGCTACTTCGCGATCTTCGGCGGCATGCTGACGCTGATCGGCACCTCGACCAACCTTCTGGTCGACGGCGTGGTGCAGGCGGCGGGAATGGAGCCCTTCGGCATCTTCGAGATTAGCGGGGCGGGGCTGCTGCTGGCCGGGGTCGCGGTGGCCTATCTCGGGCTGATCGGGCGCAAGCTGCTGCCCGACCGCGATTCCATGGCCGCCCTGCTGTCGGGCAAGTCGAAGATGCGCTTCTTCACCGAGGCGGTGATCCCGCCCGACAGCAATCTGATCGGGCGCGAGGTCACGGATGTGCAGCTGTTCAAGCGCGAGGGCGTGCGGCTGATCGACGTGGTGCGCGGCGATGCTTCGCTCCGGCGCAACCTCGCGGGCGTCACGCTCGAAGTGGGCGACCGAGTGGTGCTCAGGACCGCGATGACCGAGCTTTTGTCGCTGCAGGCCAACAAGAGCCTGCGCCGCGTCGATCAGGTCTCGGCGGTCGAGACCACCACGGTCGAGGTGCTGATTTCGCCCGATTGCCGCATGGTCGGTCGCAAGCTCGGCGATTTGCGCCTGCGCCGCCGCTACGGCGTCTATACGCTCGCGGTCCATCGCCGCGACAAGAACATCGGCCGCCAGATCGACGATCTCGTCGTGCGGGTCGGCGACACGCTGCTGCTCGAAGGGGCGACGGCCGATATCCAGCGGCTCGCCACGGACATGAACCTCGTCAACGTCGCCCAGCCGACCGAGCGCGCCTATCGCCGCAGCCATGCGCCGATCGTGATCGCGGTGCTCTTCGCCATCGTCGGCCTTTCGGCGATCGGCGTGGCCAATATCGCGGTGATGAGTTTCCTCGGCGTGGCGGTGGTGCTGCTGACGCGCTGCATCGACGCCGACGAGGCCTTCGGCTTCATCGACGGGCGGCTCCTGGCGCTGATCTTCGGCATGCTCGCGGTCGGGGCGGGGCTCGACCATTCCGGCGCGGTGTCGCTCCTGGTCGACTGGCTGACGCCCACGCTCATGCATCTGCCGAGCTGGGCACTGGTGCTGGTGGTCTATCTCCTCGCCTCGATCCTGACGGAGATCGTGTCGAACAACGCCGTCGCGGTGATCCTGACGCCGGTGGCGATCGGGCTGGCGCAGGCGCTGGGCGTCGATGCGAGGCCCTTGGTCGTGGCAGTGATGTTCGGCGCATCGGCCGCCTTCGCCACACCGATCGGCTACCAGACCAACACGCTGGTCTACGGGCCGGGCGGCTACAAGTTCTCGGACTTCCTGAGGATCGGCGTGCCGCTCAACCTGCTGACGGCGCTGACCGCCTCGGTTGTCATCCCCTTGTTCTTCCCGCTGTGAGCCCGCTTGCCCCCTTTGCGGGGGCTGGCTTATAGAGGGCGCGGTTTACGCATATCACCACAGGAGCCCCGCCATGGCAGGCCATTCCAAATGGGCCAACATCCAGCATCGCAAGGGGCGGCAGGACGCCGCGCGCTCCAAGCTGTTCTCGAAGCTCTCCAAGGAGATCACCGTCGCCGCCAAGATGGGCGATCCCGATCCCGACAAGAACCCGCGCCTGCGCATGGCCGTCAAGGAGGCCAAGGCCGTCTCCGTCCCCAAGGACGTGATCGACCGCGCCATCAAGAAATCTCAGGGCGGCGACGCCGAAAGCTATGACGAGATCCGCTACGAGGGCTACGGCCCCAACGGCGTCGCGGTGATCGTCGAGGCGATGACCGACAACCGCAACCGCACCGCTTCGAACGTGCGTTCCACCTTCGGCAAGAGCGGCGGCAACCTCGGCGAGACCGGCTCGGTCTCCTTCATGTTCGACCGCAAGGGCGAGATCTACTACCCGGCCTCGGTCGGCGACGCCGACACGGTGATGATGGCCGCGATCGAGGCCGGTGCCGAGGACGTGGAGAGCGACGAGGAGGGCCACTGGATCTACTGCGCCGACACCGACCTCAACGAGGTGGCGACGGCGCTGGAGGCCGAGCTTGGCGAAAGCGAGACCACCAAGCTGATCTGGAAGCCGCAGACCCGCACCCCGCTCGACCTCGACGGCGTGCAAAAGCTGATGAAGCTGGTGGAGACGCTCGAAGACGACGACGACGTGCAGACCGTCACCACCAATTTCGAGGCCTCCGACGAGGTGATGCAGGCCTATTCGGAGAGCTGATCCGCTTCATCTTTCTCCAAATACGCAGATCCGACGCCGGAAACCCTCGCAGGTTTCCGGCGTTTCGCGTCACAGCGCCGCGAGGATCGGCCAGAGCGTGGCGACGAGCAGCAGCGCCATGGCGATGTTGAACGCCCTGAGCCGCTTCGGCTCGGACAAGAGCCGCCGCAGGCTTTGCCCCAGCACGGTCCAGAGCCCGGCCGAGACCGAGCCCATGGTGGCGAAGACCGTCACCACCAGCGCCACGCCCCACAGCCCGGCATCGCCGACATAGGCGCTGGTCGCCGTCACGGACATGGCCCAGGCCTTGGGGTTCACCCATTGGAACGCGACCGCCTGCAGGAAGGTCAGCGGTGTGCCCCTGGTGTCGGGCGCATCGGCGGCCTTGGGAGCCGCGGTGGCGATCTTCCACGCCAGCCAGAGCAGGAACAGGACCGAGACCACCCGCAGCACCACGGTCAGCAGCGGCCAGATCTCGAACACCTGCGCCAGCCCCAGCCCGACCAGCCCCGCCATTCCGGCAAACCCCAGCGCCACGCCCGCCATGTGCGGCACCGAGCGGCGCAGGCCGAAATTGGCGCCCGACGCCATCAGCATCAGGTTGTTGGGCCCCGGCGTGAACAGGGTGACGAGGGCAAAGCCCATCAGGGCGGGCAGGAGCGAAAGCGCGGTCATGCGCGCCAATCTGCACCCTTGGGCGGAAATGGGAAGAGCGGAAATGAAAGGCCCTGAAACGAGAAACGGCGACGCCCAGGGAGGAGGAGGGGCGCCGCCGTCTGTTCCGGCGCGCGGGTCCTCAGGGAGGAGGAGGAGAACCCGTGACCGTCTCGGTCGACCGATCTGGCCAGGGAGGAGGAGGGCCCGACCGGTCTATGCAACGGATGTCTGTCTGGGAGGAGGGACATCCGTATCCTGTACGACCGGCGGGGCAGGGAGGAGGAGGCCCCGCCGGTCTGATGCGCGCCGTCCCAGGGAGGAGGAGGGGACGGCCCGTATTCGAATTCCTGCGAGCGACGGGGCAGGGAGGAGGAGAGCCCCGCCGCTCTTTGGCCCGCGTGCGCTCCAGGGGAGGAGGAGAAGCGCCCGTGGTGTGCAACCGGCAGGGTCAGGGAGGAGGAGGACCCTGCCGGTCTGATCTACGTGCGCGCCCCAGGGAGGAGGAGGGGGCGGCCCGTATCTCGGTCAACTGTCAAGGCGACGGCATCAGGGAGGAGGAGGATGCCGTCGCCTCGATGCGGGCCGCCCAGGGAGGAGGAGGGGCGAAACCGCGGCTCGCGACCGGTTCAGGGAGGAGGAGGAACCGGTCGGGAACTGGGAAACTTATCGTGCCTGGCTGGCCTCGATCGCGATGCGCTTGATCATCGAGCGGCTGATGCCGAGATCGACGAGATCGCGGTCGGTCAGCGCCTGCAGCTCGTTGTAGGTCGAGCGATAGATCTTGTTCTTCGCGACCCGGTCGGCCAAGGTGACGCGGAGATTGGCGATGCGCTGGCCCAGGCCGGCGCTGCGGGTGTCGGTCGTGTATGCCATGTCGCATACCTCTTTGGTTCGGGGCCCGGTGCCCGGGCCGTCACTGCTCTCTGGTCGATCCCAGATCGCGGGACCGGTCTTCGAAGGCGCCGTATTGCGTCTTCGAGGATCAAAATAGGCTCATGCTGCGAATGCACAATCCCTTGCAACGGCAATGCTGCTATGCAGCGGACGCATGGTGAAAGTTTCATGAAATCATAAACTTCCCTAGCGGAAATGTGGCGATTTCGTGGCCGCTTGCGCTTTGGGTCGCAAAGCGCGAGTCTTGCCCGGTGATCGGGCAGATGCCTGACGGCAAAGATGGATACGGACCAAAGATGACCCTGACGCGCGACCAAATCCTCGGTGAACTGCGGCGGATCGGGCTCCCCGACGGGGGCGATCTCGTCTCGCGCGACATGGTGCGGGCGCTCGGGTTCGATGCGGGCCGGGTAAGATTCGTGATCGAGGCGACCGATGCAGAGGCGGCCCGCGCGCTTGAACCGGTGCGCCGGGCGGCAGAGGCTGCGGTCGGCGCGCTGCCCGGCGTGGAGGCGGTCAGCGCGATCCTGACGGCGCATGGTCCCGCATCCTCGCCCGCGCGCCCGGCTGCCGCCGAAAAGGGGGGCGAGGCGCCCTCGCTCAAGATCGGTCGCCACCCGACGCCGCAGGCTCCGGGGCAGACCGGACCCCAGCGGGTCGCGGGGGTCGACCGGATCCTGGCCGTGGGCTCGGGCAAGGGCGGCGTCGGCAAATCCACCGTCGCCTCGAATCTCGCCGTGGCGCTGGCGCGCGAGGGGCGGCGGGTCGGTCTTCTCGACGCCGATATATACGGCCCCTCGCAGCCGCGCATGATGGGTGTCTCAAAGCGCCCCGGCTCGCCCGACGGCAAGACCATCGAGCCCTTGCGCGCGCATGGCGTCACCATGATGTCGATCGGGCTGATGCTCGACCCCGACAAGGCGGTGGTCTGGCGCGGGCCGATGCTGATGGGCGCGCTGCAGCAGCTGATCGGCCAGGTGGCTTGGGGCGAGCTCGACGTGCTGATTGTCGATCTGCCGCCGGGCACGGGCGACATCCAGCTGACCCTGTGCCAGAGGACGCATCTGACCGGCGCCATCGTCGTCTCGACCCCGCAGGACGTGGCGCTGCTCGACGCGCGCAAGGCGATCGACATGTTCCACACCCTCAAGACACCGGTGCTCGGTCTGATCGAGAACATGTCTCTATACATATGCCCCGAATGCGGCCACGAGGCGCATATCTTCGGCCATGGCGGCGTGCGCGACGAGGCCGCGCGTCTCGACGCTCCGCTTCTGGGCAGCCTTCCGATCGATCTGGAGACGCGGCTCGCGGGCGATGCCGGCACGCCGGTGGCCGCGGGCGAAGGGGCGATGGCCGAGGCTTATCTCAAGATTGCCCGCGGGCTGGTGGCCGGCGGCATGGCCTGAGAGCCGATACGGCCTGTAACAGAGTCGCATCGGACTGTTCCGGGATCGTCTGGAACCTGAGGCCGGGAATACATGGAACGAGCTGGATCAGGGTCGAATCGTGGCGAGCGATTCGACCCTGACCTGCAACTTATCCCCAGCATTCCTCATGACTTGTGGACCCTTTTGAAGAATCGCGCGTTCTGCGGGCGTGGTCTCGGAGCGAGGCAACAGGTGACGTGGCAGCAATGCCGCATATCGGGGCTTTTCCGCTCATCAACAATGCCCCCCATATCTGGGGCAATTTCCATATATGACCGCAATATGCTGTGCGATTACGCGCAGTTTTCCCTATTCAGGCCTATGTGTGTCTTAATTTGGCCTCTCCAAAGAGGCGCTTCATGCCTGAAATTTGTTGCCTCCCATGAATTCCCATGGCATCCCTATGGCCAAGGAAACGGTGGACAGACGGACTAGGGGCACCAAAGACCCCATCGGCAAAAATTGGCAGGTTCATACAGGCAACCCGCTGTTTTCTAACAAGAGATCCGGCGCGCGAGCGAGCAGACATCCCCCCAGGTGGCGCGCGCGATCGGACATCCCGGGAACGGGACGATGCGGCGGATCGAGCAGTGGCAGCAGCTCGGTCCGCCGTTTTCGTATCAGGAGGTCTGATGACCTGGGTGGGCATGGGCAAGGGTCTCGTTAGGCGTGCTGGGGTTCACCGGAGAGTATCCGCAAAAGATCGACGGGAAAGGACGCATGTCCATCCCGGCCGATTTCCGCCGGGTGCTCGAGGCCGGGGATCCGGACTGGACCGAGGGGCTAAACCCGAGGCTTTACTTGCAGTTCGGCGATCATCTTAAAGACAATCTGCGGGTCTATTCGGTCGAGGAATTCGACCGCATCGCCGCCCAGATCCGCGCCATGCCCGCGGGCTCCAAGCAAAAGCAGATGGTGAGCCGTCTCTATCTCGGTCAATCGATGAAGCTCGAGATCGACCGAGACGGCCGGATCGTCATGCCGATCCGCCAGCGCCGCAAGCTGGGGCTGGAGCAGGGCGAGGTCTTGTTCATGGGCGTCGGCGATTATTTCGAGATCTGGAAGGCCGACACCTTCGAGACCACCGTGGGCCAGGAGGTCACCGACTGGCTCGAGGAACAGCCCGAGGGCTTCGATCCGCTCAGCCTCGTGGAAGGGCTCTGATTCATGACCGACACGCCGCATGTTCCCGTCTTGCTGCGCCCTCTGATCGAGCAGATGGCGCCGATCGAAGGCGTCTGGCTCGATGGCACCTTCGGGGCTGGGGGTTACACGCGGGCGCTGCTCGACGCCGGTGCGGACAAGGTCTTTGCCGTGGACCGCGACCCCACCACCCATGCGATGGCGCAGGCTTGGGCCGGGCAATACGGCGACCGGCTGCAGATGCGCGAGGGCCGGTTCTCGCAGCTCGACACGCTGGCGGGCGAGCCGCTCGACGGGGTGGTGCTCGATCTGGGCGTCTCCTCGATGCAGATCGACCAGGCCGAGCGCGGCTTTTCCTTCCAGAAGGACGGCCCGCTCGACATGCGCATGGGCAACACCGGCCCTTCGGCGGCGGACATCGTCAACGAGGCCGATGAGGCGCATCTCGCGCGCATCCTGTTTCTCTACGGCGAAGAGCGCCAGAGCCGCCGCATCGCCCGCGCCATCGTCGCCGCGCGGCCCGTCACCACGACGCTGCAGCTCGCGGAGATCGTCGCGCGCTGCCTGCCGCGGCAGAAACCGGGCCAGTCCAACCCCGCGACCCGCAGCTTTCAGGCGCTGCGCATCGCGGTGAACGAGGAATATGACGAGCTCTACGAGGGGTTGGCTGCGGCCGAGCGCGCGCTCAAACCCGGCGGGCTCCTGGGCGTGGTGACCTTCCATTCGGTCGAGGACCGCATGGTCAAGCGCTTCATGCAGCTGCGCGCGGGCGCCACCGGCAATGCCAACCGCTTCGCGCCCGAGGTCGAGGGACCGCCGCCGGCCTTCGAGCTGGTCAAGCGCAAGGCCGTGGCGCCCGACGACGAAGAGCTCGCCGCCAATCCGCGCGCGCGCTCTGCGCGGCTCAGGATCGCGCGGCGCACCGATGCCCCGGCGGGCCGGGCCGATCCGGCGGCGCTGGGAATGCCTGTTCTGAACAAGGGAGAGAATTCTCGATGAGGGGCGTGATCTACGTGCTGTCGGCGCTGGCCGTCGTGGGGCTGGGCTTCTGGGCCTACCAGGAAAACTACGCCACGCAGCAATCCCTGCGCGACGTGCGCCAGCTTTATGCCCGCATCGGTGCCGCCCATGCGCGGCTGGGCATGCTAAACGCCGAATGGGCCTATCTCAACCGCCCCGACCGGCTGCGCGACCTCGCGGACCTCAACTTCGACCGCCTCGGCCTGCTGCCGCTGCGCCCCGAAGCTTTCGGCCGGGTCGAGCAGGTCGGCTTCCCGCCCGAGATGCTGCCGCCGATCATGAACCCGGTCGAGGTGTCCTCCGCCTTCATGAACACCGACGAGGAACCGCTGTGACCCGTCGTCCGCTGCGCCCGCTGGCGCGCATCCTCAAGGCGCGCGAGCGCGGCGAGAACCCGGATGCGATCGAGCGCGAGAATCTGCGCCTGCGCCACGAGGAAACCCGCGATCGCGCCCGAAGCCGGGCCGAAGGGCGGCTCTTGGTGATGGGCGGCTTTTTCGCCCTGGCCTTCGTGACCATCGCGCTCAAGATGGGCTCCATGGCGGGCGCCCCGGCCGAAGAGCCGCGCGCCTCGGCCAGCGGCAACCCGATCATCGCCCAGCGCGCCGATATCACCGACCGTCAGGGCCGCATCCTCGCCACCAATCTCGACACTTACGCGCTCTACGCCCAGCCACCGGAGATGATCGACCCCGCGCGCGCCGCGGCCGAGCTGGTGCGGATCTTCCCCGAGCTCGACGAGGCCGAACTGCTCGAGGATTTCACCGGCCCGCGCAAGTTCCTGTGGATTCGCAAGCAGATCAGCCCCGAGCAGCGCCAGGCGGTGCATGACATCGGCGATCCTGGGCTTCTGTTCGGCCCGCGCGAGATGCGGATCTACCCCAATGGCCCGATCGCCGCGCATATCCTCGGGGGGGCCAGCTACGGACGCGAGGGCGTCTCCTCGGCCGAGGTGATCGGCGTGGCGGGGGTGGAGCGGCGCTTCGACGCCTATCTGCGCGATCCGGCCAACGAGGGCGCGCCTTTGCAGCTCTCGCTCGATCTCACCGTGCAGTCGGCGGTCGAGGAGGTGCTGTCCGGCGGCATGAACCTGCTCAACGCGCGCGGCGCCGCGGCGGTGCTGATGGAGGCCAAGACGGGCGAGATCGTCGCCATGGCGAGCCTGCCGGATTTCGACCCCAACAATCGCCCCCGTCCGCTGACGCAAGGGTCGGCCGCCGACAGCCCGCTGTTCAACCGCATGGTGCAGGGCGTCTACGAGCTGGGTTCGGTGTTCAAGATCTTTGCCGTGGCGCAGGGGCTGGAGATGGGGCTGATCGAGCCCTCGACCATGATCGACACCAAGGGGCCGATGACCTGGGGCCGCTTCCGCATCCGCGACTTCCACGATTACGGCCCGCAGCTCACCGCGACGGACGTGATCGTGGAGAGCTCCAACATCGGCACCTCGCGCATCGCGCTGATGTATGGCGCCGAGAAACAGCGCGAGTTCCTCGGCCAGCTCGGCATGCTCGAGCCCACCGAGGTCGAGATGATCGAGGCGCCCACCGGCAAGCCGCTCCTGCCCGCGCAATGGTCTGAGATCTCGACCATGACGATCTCCTATGGCCACGGCCTTTCGGTCACGCCGCTGCATCTCGCGGCGGGCTACGCGACGCTGGCCAACGGCGGGCTCAAGGTGACGCCGACTCTGCTGCACGGGGCGCGCCGCGCGCCGGGCGAGCGGGTGGTGAGCGAGCGCACCGCAGCCGCCGCCCGCGCCATGCTGCGCGCCGTGGTGAGCCGCGGCACCGCCAGCCTGGGCGAGGTCGAGGGCTACGAGGTGGGCGGCAAGACCGGCACCGCCGACAAGCCCAAGGAAAACGGCGGCGGCTACTACAAGGACAAGGTGATCTCGACCTTCGCCGGCATGTTCCCGGCCACGGACCCCGAATATGTCTTTGTCGTCACCTTTGACGAGCCGGTCGAAACCACGGGCTCGATCCCGCGCCGCACCGCCGGTTGGACGGCCGTTCCGGTGGCCGCCGAGATGATCCGGCGGACCGCGCCGCTGCTCGGTCTCAGGCCGCAGGTTGAAGGCGCGCGGCTTTCATAATCCGATCAGGTATTTGGGTTTTCATCATTATGTCTTCGATCACGGCGATTATACCGACTTACAA
>NZ_JAMYXC010000226.1 GCF_024159025.1 Limimaricola litoreus | reverse complement strand
CAGCGCCTCGCGCAGCCGCCCGTCGAGCCGCTCGGCCACATGGGCGGGGGCGCGGAACCAGTCGGTCGACCAGACCCGCTCGATCCGCCAGCCCAGCCCTTCGAGCACCGATTGGCGCACCCGGTCGCGGTCGCGCGCGGTGGCGGCCGAATGATAGGTCGCTCCGTCGCATTCGACGCCCGCGAGATAGGTCCCGCCCCGGTCGGGATGTACCACCGCGAGGTCGATCCGGTAGCCCGAGACGCCGATCTGGCTGCGCACCTCCCAGCCCTTGGCCTCGAGGCTGCGCGCCACCGCCTCCTCGAAGGGGTTCTCGGCGGGGCCGAGGCTGCCCTCGTCGCGCGCGGGCAGCGCCACGGCGCCGCGCTCGGCATAATCTAGAAAGGCCTTGAGATCGGCCACGCCGCGCGCCCGGGTCCGGCCCAGGTCGATGTCCTCGGCCCCCAAAGAGGCAAAGACATGCAGCGCGCGCCGCGCCCGCGTGATCGCGACGTTGAGCCGCCGCTCCCCGCCTTCGGCATTGAGCGCGCCGAAGTTCATCGAAAGCTTGCCCGCGAGATCCGGCCCGAAGGTGACCGAGAACAGCATCACGTCGCGCTCGTCGCCCTGGATGTTCTCGAGGTTCTTGACGATCACCGGCTCCTCGCGCGCCTCCTCGAAGAACCATTCCAGCTCGGGCATTTCGCGGCGCAGCGCGTCGAGCTGATCGAGGATGAGCGCCTGCTGATCGGCGTTGAAGGTGATGACGCCGAGGCTGTGGCGCTCGGCCTCCGGGCGGTCCAGCTCGGCGACGAGCCGCGCGCGGATCATCGCGGTGACGGCGCGCGCTTCCTCGATGTTGGTGCGGCCCCTGCCCCGGCCATAGCGCCCCTCGATACGGTGCAGCGTGATCGCATCGCCGCCCGTGCCCGGCGAGGGAAAGGTGACGAGGCCGCCGTCGTAGTAGAAATGGTTCGAAAAGGCGATCAGCGCCTCGTCGCGGCTGCGGTAGTGCCAGTCGAGCCTGCGCACCGGCACGCCCGAGGCCGCGACCTCGTCGAGGATCGAGGGCATGTCGCGCAGGGCGAGGCCTTCGGCGTCCTCCTCCTCCTCATCCTCCTCGGAACGCCCGAAGAAATTGGTCGGCGGCAGCTGCTTGGGGTCGCCCACCACGATCGCCTGCCGCCCGCGCGCGATGGCGCCGATCGCGTCCCACGTGGTGATCTGGCTCGCCTCGTCGAAGATCACCACGTCGAAAGCGGGCTGACCGGCGGGCAGGTACTGCGCCACCGACAGCGGCGACATCAGCACGCAAGGGGCCAGACGCGGCAGGCTTTCTGGCATCTGGCCCAAAAGCTGGCGGATGGGCATGGAGGGGCGCTTGAGCCCGAGTTGGTGGCGCAGAAGCCCCAGCTCGGAGGCGCGCGGCACCGTATCGCGCGCGGGCAGCCCCCCGCCTGCGCGGCGCAGCGCCTCGCC
>NZ_JAMYXC010000261.1 GCF_024159025.1 Limimaricola litoreus | reverse complement strand
GGGGCCGCTCGGCGCGCGGCTGTGCCTCGCCGGGCTGCTCGGCCTCCGGGGTCGGCAGGACCGGGCGGCGTGGGCGGACGGCCTGGCGCAGGTCGTCGCGGAAGACCTCCTCGGTGGCCTCGCGCGGTTCGACCTCGCCCAGCTGGCGCGCGGCTTCGGTGGCGGCGACGGCGGCCTTGAGCTGCGAGATCGCCTCGCGCCGGCGGCCCGATTCGGGGTCGTCCATCCGCGCGGCGGTGGCCGAAAGGATGCGCGACATGTCGGCCTCGTCGGTGCCCAGCGCCTGGCCGTTCTGCTGCGCCTCCTCGGGGGCTTTTGACGGCTGCCCATCTTCGGCGCGCCGATCCCGCGGGGCCTGCGCCTCTTTGCTTTCGTTCTGCTGCGGCAGAGGCGGCACGAACTCGAACTCCGCTGGCATCCGGGCTTCGGGCTGCGCTTCGGCCCGGGTTTCGGCTTCCGTCCCGATCTTTGCCTCGACCGCGGCATCGGATGTCTTGCGGAACTCGACTTCCTCGGTCTTCCCGGCTTGGGCGGCCTCCGCTTCGGCCTGCGGCGGCTCGGCTTCGGCCCGGGTATCTTCCTCCTGCTTCATCTCGTGCTGCGCCGGGCCGTCCTGCTCGAAGCCCATTTCGCGCTCGAGCGCGGCAAGCTCGGCGAGCAGGGCGCGCTCGGCCTCCTCGGACAGCTCCGCATCGGTGGGAGCGTCGGGGGCGGCAGGGGCGGCCTCCGTCATGTCGGTCTCGTCCTGGCGCGACAACGTCTCGACGATGGCGGCATCCGGATCGTCCCGCTCGTCCGGCGCCGTCGCTTCGGCTTCGGCAGCGGTCTTGGGACCGGCATGGGCGACCGCGTACGGCGGCTCAGACGAAGCTTCGGCCGGGTCGGACGCCGTCGCGCCAGATGTCGCGCCGGTCTGCGTCTCGATCATCCGGTGCGCCTCGCCGCGCGCGAGGGCGCGGTCGAAATCGGCCTTGCGCATCCGCACCACGCGGGCCCGGGGCGGATGGGCCGGAGCGGGCGCCTCCTGCGCATCGGCCTTCGGGGCGGTTTCGGCGGGCTTCGCCTCGACCCTGACCTCGGTGGCGGCGGGCTTCGCGGCCGCCGTATCCTCGGCGGGCTGCCGCCGGGTCTCCGCCTTCGGCGCCGTGTCGAACATGCCGGCGGCAGGGCGGGCGGCGGGGGCGATGTTCTCCTCCTCGTCCTCGGCGGCAAAGCTCGGCTGGCGGCCGACCACGGCACGGATGCGCTGCAGCTTGGCCGCGACGCTGTCGGGGTCCTGCGGCGGGCGCTGCCGGGTGGCGGGGGCCGCCGGTTGCGGCGCGGACGCGGATTCGGGAACTTTCGCGGCGGACCGCTGCGGCGCTTCGCTGCGGGCAGGCGCGGCCGCCTCTGCCTCGGCACGGGGCGCATGGGTCGGTTCGGTGGCCGCTTCCGCGATTGGTTCCGGGGCAGGCGCAGGCTCCGGGACGGCCTCCGGT
>NZ_JAMYXC010000307.1 GCF_024159025.1 Limimaricola litoreus | reverse complement strand
GTGGCGTCCGGGCAGGCCGCTTCGCACCGCGTAGCCCGCCGCGCGCAGCCGCGCCCGCATCGGCCGCGCCAGGAGACCGCCGTTGTAGACGTAAAGCCGGCGCGTGGCGGGGGCGGGCAAGCTCAGCGGACGGAGTCGGCGGCGGTGCGCGTGGCGGTCAGCGAGCCGGTCAGTCCGCTGATGACCCGGTTGAACTCGACGATCGGCGCCTCGGTCACATAGACGGTGTCGTCGTCGCGGATCGCGAAATCGCGGGCGAGGAACATGCCGTTGGGCCGGGTCAGGTCGAGCACGTAGACCAGCCGCTGGGTGCCGACGAGATCGGGGATGCCGGTGATCTGGCTGGCGATGACGGCGGGCTCGTTGCGGAAGACGAAGACGCCGGTCGGATCGGCCAGCTGCGGGTTGAGACCGCCGACGCGGGCAATCGCCTCGATGGCCGAGATGTTGCGGCTTTCGAAGTCCACCAGATTCTGCGCCCCGGTGGCGCCCAGCGCGGTGAAGTCGCGGGTGTCGGCCTCGACGAGGATGCGGTCGCCGCCGCGCAGCGCGATGTCGGCGCGCGGGTGCTCGTAGATGTCCTGGAACCAGACCTCGCCCGTGGTGCCGCCGCGGGTGACCGTGACCTGCGCCAGCTCGGGCCGCACGGTCACGCCGCCGGCAGCGGCGAGCATGGCCGAGAGCGTGCGGGTGGGCCGCTCGATCGGATAGACGCCTTGCGCGCCGACGTCGCCCACCACCGAGACGGTCGAGCCGTCGCCGGCGAGGCGGCGCACCTGCACCTGCGGATCGGGGGTCTGGGCCTCGAGCTTTTCGCTGATGATCCGGCGGATCGCCTCGGGGGTGTTGCCCGCCGCGCGGATCCGGCCCGCGTAGGGCACGAAGACGAAGCCGGCCCCGTCGACCTGCACCTCTTCGAGCACGGTGGCGTTCTGGCCCGAGGGGACGAGCAGTCCGTCGTCGACGTTTTCCCAGATGGTCAGGCCCAGCACGTCGCCCGGCTGGATCGTGTCCGAGCCCAGCAGGGCCGCGGATTCGAAAGCGGCGGCGAAGCCCAGCGCCGGGGTGACGCCGGCGATGCGGTTGACCCGGTCGTCCACGGCGACGACGAAGGCATCGCCCTCGCGCAGCACCGATCCTGCGAAGATCTCGCGCTTGCTGGGGCCCGAACGCGGGGTGAGCCCGCAGCTGGCGACGAGGGCGATGGCGGCCACGAGGGCCGCGCCGCGGGCAAGGCGGTGGGTAAGGGGTGTCACTGCGCGGTCTCCTCGACCTGTTCCTGTCTGCCTGCGGCCCCGTGCCGGGACCGGTCTGCCTGCGGCCCGTTGGTTCGGGCCGACCTCTTCGGGGTGGGGCAGGGTCTGTCCGTCGCGGGCAAGGCTAGCGCGCGGGACATGCGGTGACCAGTTGCCGCGTGCCGCGGCCTCGGCATCCAGGTCGACGAGGCGTTGCAGGAGTATCGTCGTTCGGGCGATCTCACTCCGGTGCGCGAGGC
>NZ_JAMYXC010000118.1 GCF_024159025.1 Limimaricola litoreus | reverse complement strand
GGCTCCGGGCGGCAGGCCGAGCACGACATCGGGCAGCCCGATCCGCGCGGCGGGCGCTGCGAGGCGGTAATGCGCCGCAAGCGCCAGCTCGGCGCCGCCACCGATGGCGCTGCCCGAAAGCGCCGCCACCACAGGAACGGGCAGCAGCTCGATCCGGCGACAGATCGTGGCGAGGTCGGGGCCCTCCACCGGGCGATCGAGCCCGCGCAGATCGAGCCCCACCGAGAAGAGGCCATTGGCGCCGGCCAGCACCACGCCGCGGGGCGGTTGCGGGGCGTCGAGCGCGGCCTCGATCTCGTCCAGCGCCACGCCGAGCGCCTGCCGCGCGGCGGCGTCGAGCGCGTTGCCCGGCTTCGAATCCAGCGTGATCCTTGCGATGCCGTCGACCGTCCCGGTCGAGATCGTCCCCCCCTGCATCGCCATGGCCCTCGCTGCTGCCTGCCCTGTCGCATGATCGGCGCCGCGCCGCCCCTGCGCAAGGCCCGCCACGACGCGCGTTTTCGGCGATGGCAGCGGCGCAACGCGTCTGGACGCGCACCGGGCGACGCGGTATTCCTCGCCGCATGGATATTCGCCGCATCAGCCCCGACTACGCCGTCAGCCCGCAGATCGAGCCGGAGGACATTCCCGCCATCGCCGAAGCGGGCTTTGCCACGGTGCTGTGCAACCGCCCCGACGAGGAGGTGCCCGCCGAGCTGCAGGCCGAGACGCTGCGGATTGCGGCGGAGGCGGCGGGGCTGCGCTTTGCCGTCAACCCGGTGACGCACCAGGGGCTCAACCGCGAGGTCGTCGACCGGCAGATGCAGGTGCTCGATGGCTCCGACGGGCCGGTGCTGGCCTATTGCGCCTCGGGCACGCGGTCTTCCATCGTGTGGTCGCTGGGCCAGGTCGGCCGGTCCGAGACCGACGAGATCATCGCCGCCACCGCCAAGGCGGGCTACGATCTTGAACGGCTGCGTCCCCAGCTCGACGCGCTGCGCGAAAGCGACGCGGAGAACGACGCCGACTAACCGGCGCGCGCGGCCGGGCGGGCGGGGATTTCCCGCACGCCATCGGGTAACCCATCGGAGGCGTCCTCGGGCTGCGACAGGCGCACCGCGCGCAGCCCCGCGAACTGCCCGAGCCGGACCTTCGCGACCGCGCGGCCTCCGCCATCCTCCAGATCGATCGCCGCGAGCGACACCCCCGGCAGCATCAGTCGCTGGCCGGGCTCGAAAGCCTCGACCTCATGCGCCGGAAGCCGCATCCGGTGCAGGATGGCCGCCAGATCGGCGGGCGCCTGCAGGACCGTCTCGCGCAGGGCCATCTTCCAGACCGCGCCCTCCCGCGCCCGAGGCACCGGGGGGGGCAATGCCAGCGCCAGCATGAGCGCGCCCTCGCGGCCGCTGCCCGGCCTGATCTCCATCGAAAAGCGGTGCACGGCAAAGCCGCCCTCCGGCAGGATCAGCCCCGCCGCGCGCGCATCGCCCAGCCGCGGCCCGGGGGCGAGCCCGGCCTGCTGCGGGCCAT
>NZ_JAMYXC010000276.1 GCF_024159025.1 Limimaricola litoreus | reverse complement strand
TTGAGGCCTTCGACCTCGATCACCTTGCCGCCCAGCGCTCACGGCGCGGGCGCAGATGGCCGAAGCGGCGCAGCTCGCCGCGCGCGGTCATGTGGTCACCCTGCTGGTGCTGTGGCCCGATGCGCGCCGGCACCGGCTGCGTTTCGATCCGCGCGGCGTCTGGGTGCAGTCGGGCGGGCTGTTCGGCCCCGCCTTGCCGGGGGACCCGGCCTTCCGCTACTGGCGATTCGCCGAACGCGCGGCTTTCGAGGAAGCCCGACAGCGTGCGCAGCGCGATCCGGCGGGATCGGGAATTGCCGAAACATTGCCATCATGATGTTGCAGCAATCTGCGATGAAACCGCGATGGTAATTCCGGGTTGTTTGAGGAACACTGTGCTTCGAACAAAGTATGTGAATAGATTTCGCCCCCGCCATGCCGGGGCACGAACCGAAGGATCCTGACATATGACGAAACGTGTGACCAAGGCCGTATTTCCCGTGGCTGGGCTTGGAACGCGTTTCCTTCCGGCGACCAAGTCGGTGCCCAAGGAAATCATGACGCTGGTCGACAAACCGCTGATTCAATACGCGATCGACGAGGCGCGGGCCGCCGGAATCGAGGAGTTCATCTTCGTGACCGCGCGCGGCAAATCGGCGCTCGAGGATTACTTCGATCACGCGCCCGAGCTCGAAAGCCGCCTGTCCGAGGACGGCAAGGACAAGCTTCTCGACGTGTTGAAGTCCACCTACATGCCCTCGGGCGCCATCGCCTATATCCGCCAGCATCAGGCGCTGGGCCTCGGCCATGCCGTGTGGTGCGCGCGCAACCTGATCGGTGACGAGCCCTTCGCGGTGATCCTGCCCGATGACGTGATCGCCGCCGAAAAGCCCTGCCTGCAGCAGATGGTCGAGGCGCATCGCGAGACCGGCGGCTGCATGGTGGCGGCGATGGAGGTCCCCAACGAGCGCACCTCCTCCTACGGCATCCTGGACGTGGAGCCGGGCCAGGGCGACGCGATGAAGGTGCGCGGCATGGTCGAGAAGCCCAAGCCCGCCGATGCGCCGTCGAACCTCGCGGTGATCGGCCGCTACATCCTTTCGCCCGAGGTGATGGGCCATCTCGATTCGGTCGAGAAGGGCGCAGGCGGCGAGATCCAGCTCACCGATGCGATCGCCAGGGAGATCGCCGGCCCGCGCGGCGTGCATGGCTTCCGCTTCTCGGGCGAGCGCTATGATTGCGGTTCCAAGGCGGGCTTCCTGCAGGCGACCGTGGCCTTCGGTCTCGCCCGCGAGGAGCTGCGCGACGAGTTCGGCCAGTATCTCCAGGAGATGGTGGCGGTCCGCAACGCCGCCCAGTAGGGGCTTGGCCCCGCCCGGCGCGCTGCTGCTCGATCTGACGCGGCTGGCCAGCCGCGCCGGGCGCACCCGCACGGGCGTCGACCGGGTCGAGCGGGCCTGGCTCGACGCCTGCCTGTCTGATTCGCGGCCGGTCTTCGGCCTGGCGCGTAGCCCGGTGGGCTTCGTGCTGCT
>NZ_JAMYXC010000094.1 GCF_024159025.1 Limimaricola litoreus | reverse complement strand
CCCGCATCCGAGGGCGTGGCCAGCCGCGCCGAGCTGATCGAGGCCTTTCCCGAGCCCGCCCGCACCGCGCTCGCCACCGCGCGGCGCGAAGGGCTTTCGGGCGAGGAGGGCGGCCGCGTCGCCGGTTTCTTCCGCGATACGCTGCAGCTGCGCTCCACCGCGCCCGGCGAGGGCGGCACCACGGACGCCGTGCTGTCGCGTGCCGAGGCCGCGCTGCGCGATGGCCGACTGACCGAAGCGCTCTCCGAGATCGAGGCGCTGCCCGAACCGGTCCGCGAGGCGATGTCCGACTGGATCGCCCCGGCCCGTACCCGTGCCGAGGCGCTCGCCGCCGCCGACACGCTGTCGCAATCCCTGACCGAGAACTGAGGCGCCGCACATGCTCCTGTCCCTGATCAAGATCCTGGTCTTCGTCGCCGTCGTCGCCGGCCTCACCTGGGGTGCCGCGCGGCTCACCGACGTGACCGGCGGGGCCGAGATCGCCATGGCGGGCTACGAGGTCACCCTCGGGCCGCTCCAGCTGGTGCTGGCCATCGCCCTGCTCGCGCTTCTCGGCTGGCTGCTGTTCAAGGCGCTGGGCCTGCTGCTCGCGCTGGTGCGTTTCATTAATGGCGACGACACCGCCGTCAGCCGCTGGTTCTCGCGCTCGCGCGAGCGCAAGGGCTACAAGGCGCTGGGCGACGGCATGATCGCGCTTGCCGCCGGCGAGGGCGAGACGGCGATGGCCAAGGGCCGCCGCGCCGAACGCTACTTGCGCCGCCCCGACATCACCTCGATCCTCCTGGCCCAGGGCGCCGAGCTGACCGGCGACCGCAAGACCGCCGAGGGCGCCTACCGCGACCTGGTGAAGATCGACCGCACCCGCTTCGTCGGCATCCGCGGGCTGATGCGCCACCGTCTCGCCGAAGGCGACACCGACACGGCGATGAAGCTCGCGCAGAAGGCCTTCGAGATCAAACCGCGCCATGTCGAGACGCAGGACACGTTGCTCCGGCTTCAGGCCGAGGCGCATGACTGGTCCGGCGCGCGCGCCACGCTCGACGCCAAGCGCCGCTCGGGCAGCCTGCCGCGCAACGTCGTCAAGCGCCGCGACGCGGTACTGGCGCTGTCGGAGGCGCGCGACATCTTCGACGAGACCGCGAGCATCGAGGCGCGCGAAAAGGCGATCGAGGCCAACCGGCTCTCGCCCGGCCTGATCCCCGCCGCCGTCATGGCCGCCCGCAGCTACCTTGCCGTGAACAACACGCGCTACGCCACGCGGGTGATCCGCAAGGCCTGGGAGATGGAGCCGCACCCCGACCTCGCGCAGGTCTTTGCCGAGATTGCCCCCGAGGAAGAGCCCAAGGCCCGCCTCGCCCGCTTCTTGCCCCTGCTCAAGGCGCGGCCCGATCACGCGGAGACGCGCATGCTCGAAGCCGAGCTGCTGATCGCGGCGGAGCAGTTCAACGAGGCGCGCCGCGCGCTGGGCGATCTGGTCGAGACCGACCCGACCGCGCGGGTGCTGACGCTGATGGCGGCGATCGAGCGCGGCCGCGGCGCCGATG
>NZ_JAMYXC010000263.1 GCF_024159025.1 Limimaricola litoreus | reverse complement strand
GCGCGCGATTGCGCCACCGCCTGCCCGGCGCTCCAGACCTGGCTCCAGGCCTTGGGCCGCTCCGGGTCGGACTTGTCCTGCATGCGGCGCGGCTCGGCGCGGCGGGCCTCCTCGGGATCGACGCCCGCGGCCTCGACGCTCGCCGTGAGGTAGTTGGCATGCGTGCCAGAGAACAGCGGCGTGTAGGTGATCCCGTCGGAGGCGGCGGCGAGGATCATTTCCTTGTGCCCCTCGGGCGCGATCGCCTCCGTCGTCGGGATGAAGACCGTGCCCGCATAGGCGAACTCGCAGCCCAGCACCTCGGCCGCGAGGATGGCGCGGCCATTGGCGATGGCGCCCGACAGCACCAGCGGCCCGTCATAGAAGCCGCGCACCTCCTCGATCAGCGCGAAGGGGCTCAGCGTGCCCGCATGGCCACCGGCGCCTGCGCAGACGAGGATCAGCCCGTCGACCCCGGCCTTGAGCGCGCGGCGCGCGTGGCGCGGCTTGATCACGTCGTGAAACACCACGCCGCCATAGCCATGCACCGCCTCGACCACCTTGTCGGGCGCCGAAAGCGAGGTGATGACCAAAGGCACCTTGTGGCGCACGATGGCGGCGAGGTCGTCGTCGAGCCGGGTATTGTAGTCGTTGACGATGAGGTTGACCCCGTAGGCGGCCGGGGTCTCGCCCGTGTCGCGGCGATGCGCTTCGAGCCGGGTCTCGATCTCGGTGAGCCAGTCGTCGAGACGCTCGGCGGGGCGCGCGTTGAGCGAAGGAAAGGTGCCGATTACACCGGCGCAGCATTGCGCCACGACGAGGTCGACGCCCGAGGCAAGGAACATCGGCGCGCAGATGAGCGGCAGCTTCATCCCCGCCCCGAGCGCCGAAGCAGGCCCGCCTGCCGCGATGTGACGTTGCTCGGTCATGTGATCCTCACTTTCCTGTCGATGGTGGGGTCTGCGAAGAGGCCGCGGGCTTCGATGTCTCCGCCCGGTCTCGCGCGAGAAGCCGCCGCGCCCGCACCGCCACCGGGGACTGCACGAGTTCGGCGGGCGCGCCACCGTCGATGGCGCCGATGTGGCGGATCCAGTCGAGATCCTGCGGCGCGGTGCCGAAGCCGGCGCGGGCCGGGGCGATCTGTCTTGGATGGATGAGGCACTTGCCGCCGAAGCCCAGCTCGCTGGCATGCAGCGCGTCATCGGTCACGGCGGCTGCGTCATCGGCGCTGATCGACACGCCGTCGAGCGGCGCGGGGCGACCGGCGAGACGGGCCGCCTGCACGATGCGGCTGCGTATCGGCAAGAGCGCGAGGCGGGTATGGGCGCAGCCCATGTCCTCGGACAGGTCGATCGAGCCGAAGGCCAGCCGGTCCGCCGCCTGCGCGATCTCCTCGACGCAAGACAGGCCGCGCACCGTCTCGATCAACGCCACGATCCTCTGCCTCTGGCCCAGCTCGGCGCGAAGCCGCGCGACCTGCTCGGCGCTCTCGACCTTGGGCAGCACGACGCCGTCGACGCCGCTCATCCGGGCGAAGGCCACGTCGTCGCGGTGCCACGGCGTGCCGGTGCCGTTGACGCGCAGGTAGAGCCGCGCCG
>NZ_JAMYXC010000185.1 GCF_024159025.1 Limimaricola litoreus | reverse complement strand
AGCCCGGAGTTCCGCGAAAAGCAGCTCGAGAAGTTCCGCGCGCTGGCGCCCGAGATCGACATCGTCATCTCCACCGCGCTCATTCCGGGCCGCGACGCGCCGGTCTTGTGGACCCGCGACATGGTCGAGGCGATGAAGCCCGGCTCGGTGATCGTGGACCTTGCCGCCGAGCGCGGCGGCAATTGCGAGCTGACGGTGCCCGAGGAGAAGGTCGTCACCGACAACGGCGTGACCATCATCGGCTACACCGATTTTCCCAGCCGCATGGCGACGCAGTCCTCGACGCTCTACGCCACCAACATCCGCCACATGCTGACCGACCTGACGCCGGCCAAGGACGGCGTCGTCGATCACGACATGGAGGACGACGTGATCCGCGGCGCGACCGCGACGCATGAGGGCGAGATCACCTTCCCGCCGCCCAAGCCCAAGACGGCGGCCATCGCCGCGGCGCCCAAGAAGGACAAGCCGCGCGAGCTGAGCGCGGAGGAAAAGCGCGGACAGGAGATCGCCGCCTTCAAGAAGCAGACCAAGGATCAGGTCGGGCTTCTGGCCGCGGGCGCTCTGGTGATGCTGCTGATCGGCGCGGTGGCCCCGGCGAGCTTCATGAGCCACTTCATCGTCTTCGCGCTGGCCTGCTTCGTCGGCTTCCAGGTGATCTGGGGCGTGGCGCATTCGCTGCACACGCCGCTGATGGCGGTGACCAACGCGATCTCGGGCATCGTGATCCTCGGCGCGCTGTTGCAGATCGGCTCGGGCAACTGGCTCGTGGTCTTCTTGTCCTTCATCGCGGTGCTGATCGCCTCGATCAACATCGTCGGCGGTTTTCTGGTCACGCGCCGGATGCTCGCCATGTTCCGCAAGTCGTAAGGGGGCCGGATCATGAGCATCGGCATCGTCTCGGCCGCCTATATCGTCGCGGCCATTCTCTTCATTCTCTCGCTGGGCGGGCTGTCGAACCAGGAAAGCGCCAAGCGCGCGGTCTGGTACGGCATCGCGGGCATGGCGGTGGCGGTCTTCGTCACCGTGTTCGGCCCCGGCGTGCACAACCTCTTTCTCATCCTCGTCGCCATTGCGGCGGGCGGCTTCGCGGGCTGGATGGTCGCGGGCCGGGTGCAGATGACCGAAATGCCGCAGCTGGTCGCGGCCTTGCACAGCTTCGTCGGTCTGGCGGCGGTGTTCATCGGGCTCAACGCCGACATCATGCTGCACGACATCAACACGCTGCTGGCGGCGAACGGCCTCGACCGCGCGGGCCTCGCGCTGCTCGATCCGACCGAGATGTTGGAGGCGGGCGGCGGCTTCTTCGGTGAGCTCACCGGCTTCGGCAAGAAGCTGGCGCTGAAGGACGCGACCGAGATCGGCATCCTCAAGGTCGAGGTGTTCCTCGGGATCTTCATCGGCGCGGTGACCTTCACCGGCTCGGTCGTGGCCTTCGGCAAGCTTGCCGGCAAGGTCGATGGCAAACCGAAGAAGCTGCCGGGCGGCCACATGCTCAACGCCGCGGCGCTGGCGCTGTGCCTGGCGCTGGGGCTTCTCTACCTCACCGGCGCGGGCATCTGGACCATGGTGCTGGTGACGCTCATCGCGGGCTTCATCGGCTGGCATCTGAT
>NZ_JAMYXC010000095.1 GCF_024159025.1 Limimaricola litoreus | reverse complement strand
GAGGCCGCCGCCCGCCGCCGCGGCCCCGCCGCCGCAGCGCCAGCCATGGAGGCCGCTTCCGAGCCGGAGGCCGAGCCGGGCCCGCTTGACGCCGCACCGGAGGAAGGATCCGAAGCCGAAGCTGTTCCTGCGTTCGATGACGCACCGGACGCCGGGCCCGACGGGGGGGAAGACATCGATCTCGCCCCGGATGGCGAAGACGATGACGAAGGCATGGACGCCGCGGCGGGCCGGACCGCCGCGGCGCCTGCCGAGCCGGAGGATCATGATCTTTCCGAGGTGTCCCGACCGGATGAGGCACCCGCATCGGATCCGGCCCGGCACGAGGCCTCCGGCGCGCCGTTCGCGTCGGAGGCGGAGCCCGCAGCGCCCGGGGAGGACGAGGCGGAAACGCCCGCTCCGGCGCGGTACGACCCGTTCGAGGAAAACGACGAGGACGAGGCCGAGATAGATTTCGAGACGGTCACGCCCGATCGCCCGACGACCGGCCCCGATGCGCCGCGCATCGAGAGCCGCGACCTATGGGAGGAGGAAGAGGACGAGGCGGATTCGGATTTCGAGCGCCTGCTGCGTGGCGAACGGCTCGAGGCGGAGGCCGACCCGGATGCGCGCGCTCGGCAGGCCGATCTCGACGCCGCGCGGGCGGCGGCCATGCCGCTGCCCGGTGTTTCCGACGACCGCGACGAAGCGCCCGACTCGGGTGATGCGATGCCGACCCTGCCGCAAGAGGACATGCCGCCCGAGCCGGGGTCCGACACGCTCGCGCCGCCGGGCGAGGCCGCGCCGTTCGAAGACAGGGTCGATGATGATCTCGACGACCCGGCGCTGATGGCCAGCCTGTCGGCGGAAAACCCGGATGAGTCCCGCTCGCCCGCGGCACCTGCGCCCTTCGAGCCGCTGCCACGGGACGGGCGGGAGGACGACGCCGGGCCGGAGGGGCCGGATGACCGGGCCGCGCGTGAGACCCAGGCGGAGCCCGAGGATCGGGCCGAACCGGCCGAGACCGTCGAGCCGGACACCGCCGGACCGGGCGCGAGCGACGACATGGCCGATACCGGGGACGGGATCGCGCCCGACCCTGCGTCCGACTCTGAGGCCGAACGGGAGACGCCCGACGCTTTGGATGAGGCACCGGAGGACGCGGCGCGGCAGCGCGCGAGCATGGCCGCCGCATCGACCGGCGCGGTGACGCGGCGCGACCTGCTGCCCGATATCGAGGAGATCAATTCCAGCCTGCGCAGCACCGCGATGCGCGGCCCGGCCCACCGCGCCTCCGACCTCGGCGAGGTGCGCCGGGGCAGCGGCTTCCGGCTCGGTTTCGGCACGGCGCTGCTGATCGCGGCGGCGTTGGCCCTGATCTATTCCCATGCCGGGCGGATCGGCGCGGCGCTGCCGCCGCTGGCCGAGCCGCTCGACGCCTTTGCCGGTTCGGTCGACATGCTGCGCGGGCAGCTCGACGCCTGGCTGCGCGGGCTGCTGGCGATGCTGGGCTGAACTGGGGCTGAGCCGACCCGGCCGCGCGATCAGAACAGGTCGAGCAGGCGTTCGAGGTAGTCGCGCTCGGCCTGCGGGCGCTCGCGCTCGGCGGCGCGGCGGCGGATCTCGCCCAGAAGCTCCTCTGCGCGCCGCGCCGGATC
>NZ_JAMYXC010000084.1 GCF_024159025.1 Limimaricola litoreus | reverse complement strand
ACGAGGCGGGGTTTCACCAGACCGGCACCTCGGGCGCCTTCGGCGCCACCGCCGCGGCGGGGCGGATGCTGCGCCTCGATCCCGCGCGCATGGCGCAGGCGCTCTGCCTGACCGCGACTCGCGCCGCCGGGTTGAAGAGCCAGTTCGGCACCATGGGCAAGCCGCTGAACGCGGGCTTCGCCGCCGAGGTGGGCGTGACCTCGGCGCTGCTGGCGCAGGCCGGTGCGACCTCGGCGCCGGATGCCATCGAGGGCGCGCAGGGCTTCGGCCCGACCCACGCCGGCAGCGCCGACGTCTCGGCGCTGGACGGGCTTGGCGACGCTTGGGTCTTTCCGAACATCTCCTACAAGTTCCACGCCTGCTGCCACGGGCTGCACGCCATGCTCGAAGCCCTGCGCGAGATCCGTGATGAAGGCCTGAACGCCGCCGAGATCGAAAGCGTGACCGTCCGCACCCATCCGCGCTGGCTCGCTGTCTGCAACCAGCCCGAGCCCACCACCGGCCTGCAGGCGAAGTTCAGCTACCGTCTGACCGCCGCGATGATGCTCTCGGGCGTCGATACCGCCGCATTGGACAGCTACACCGACGCCACCTGCGCACGAAGCGATCTGCGCGCCCTGCGCGACCGCGTGCGGGTCGAAACCGACGATGGGCTGAGCGACAGCGCGGCGGAGGTTTCGGTGGTCGCCTCGGGCCAAACCCACAGTACCCGCCACGACATCCTCACCCCCATCGACCCGGCGCTGATCGAGCGGCGCCTTCGCGACAAGTCGGCGACCTTGCTGGGAGGCGCCGAGGCCGAGGCGCTCTGGCGATCGGTTGCGAGGATCGATGAGGCGGAGGGGGTCGCACGGCTCATGGCCTGCCTCGGGGCACGACCCGGCCAGACCCTTGCGGAGGACGGCTGACACCGGCGCGTCCTTGTATCCGCCCTCGTCCACCTTGGCAAATGTCGTAACCGGGCGGACGCGTCCTATGCCGATCTCGATGAGATGCTGCAACCAAGCAGAAGTGTCGCTGGTAATCCTGAGCGGAGCGCAACCGGGCAGGGCGGAGACCTCAGTTTTCGGAGGCCTGACCGGCTGCGCGGATCTTGGCGCGGTGGGCCAGTTTCGAGTTCCAGCCATCGTTGCGTCGAACGGTCTTGCGATACCCGATGCGGGCGCTCACGGGGCGCACCTTGGATGTGGTCTCCACCTGATCCTGCTGTCGCTTGATGTGGACCAGCACCGCGCCGAGGTGCTTGTTCTCGGTGATCGCGGCGTGGGTGACACGCTGCTGATGCGGGTCGAAGATGGTGCAGGGCGGGACGATGCCCTTGTGCCGGACCTGGATGCGGCCATCGGGAAACTCGTAGGTATCGGCGTATTTGCCCACCAGTTCGCGGGCCAGCTCGTTCACCTCCAGCCGGACGCGCTTGTTGTCGTATTTCATGGCCTTGTTGCACGAAGCCTGCCCGGGATTCACATTGAGAGTCCTACGGCGTAGCTGGGTGGCATGCCCAGGTCTGCACCCACCCGCTACCGCACCCGGAACTGGTCCGCCTATAACGCGGCGCTGCGTGAGCGTGGATCGCTGACCGTCTGGTTCGACCCGTCGACACCCTGGCACGCGACGCCATCGGGTAAGCGCGGCGGCCAGCCGGTCTACAGCGACGCCGCGATCCAAGC